>JBEVLT010000028.1:0-9047 GCA_040509055.1 Chitinophagaceae bacterium | reverse complement strand
ACAGTTCGCTGATCCGCCTGTGAAAATCGGCCGTGGTCCAGGTGGCGATGTCGTCTTTTTTAAAATCGACCGTCTCGGTTCGGCTGTACAGATTCCAGCGATGCGCCTGGTAATAATTCCAGTACAGGCCGGCCAGCAGGCTGTTCAGGATGGCCATGGCCGGTTCGCTGGTGGCGGGTCCTGATGTCGTTATTTCTTTTTCGATTTCCCCGATCGATAGCACTTCGTTGTCTTCCCGCGTCGACTGCTGCAGGGAGGTCATGTATACCAGGGATTTGATGACCTGGGCGGACTGGCCTTCTTTTTTAGCCAGGGCATAGATCTTTTTTACTTCTGCCAGGGCCGATTGGGGAAGGCCTTTTTCGATAAGGCCATCGGCCTTTTTCCATTCCAGGGTATAGTTTTTTACCGGTTGGCCGTTGGAAGGAACGACACAGAGAAGGAATAAAGCGGCAAAAACGAGGCAGGCTGCGGATCTTTTCATGGACTGTCTGTTAAAAATATGGTACAAGGTAAATAATCTTGCGCAGGGATAAGATGCAGCGTGTTTACGTTTTGCATACAGGCTCAGCAGCTCCGGCTCCTTTGTCAGACACGCCACAGGAGGACAAACATAGAATGGGTTTAACGAAAAGCACAGCTATTTATTTTCTTTAACAAATTGTTTCCCTGGTAAGCCTGTCAGGCATGTTGCCTGCTTGCTGCCTGTCGCCTGTTAAGGATAAATAACGTTTGCCCGGAATCCTTACCCGTATTGTATTTGAGCGGAAACAATGCAGGCGTTTCGCGAAGGCTTGTTTTGCTTTAACGTTTCCTTGGTTGGTTTTTTTTGGCCATGGCATATGCTTTGAAATCATGCAGGCAAAAAGGAGGACAATGGAAAAACAAAAAGAGCGCAATGCGCAACTGAATACCGGTAGCAAACAACACATGGCCTGAAGGTCTTCTTACCGGTAAGCACCTGATGGCCGCTTACAATTTAATTTCGAATGACTATGAAAAAAATTTCTACCCTTTTTGCTTCTTTTATTATGATCATGGCTGTAGCGGCAGCGCCTGCTGCCGATGCCCGGCCCCAAAGCTCGCTGACGATCCAGTCGGCCGACAGGGGCGACGTAAGAGTGGTGATCGATGGCCGCCGTTTTGAGCCCAATGATAATTATCTCCGTATACAGGGCCTCGATGCCGGCAATCATAACATCAAGGTTTACCGGCAAAAAAATACCGGCCTTTTCAATATCCTTGGCAAACGATATGAAGTGGTCTTTAACAGCTCCGTCCATATCCGTCCGCGTACCGAGATCCTGATCTCTGTAGACCGTGCAGGCAGGTCTACCGTCAGCGACAACCGCAGCACAGGCTGGCCCGGCCGCAACGACAGGCGCTGGGACGACGAACATGATTTCCGCTTTGACCGCGGCAACAACTACGGTGATTACAACAATGACCGTGATGGCCAGTGGGGTAATTACGACAATCACTATGGCTACGAAAGCAGCCTTGACAGCAGGTCTTTCGAACGCGTGTTACAATCCATCGAAAAGGAGTGGCTGGAAAGTAACAAGCTGAAGTCGGCAACCCAGGTGGTGACCACCAACAGGCTGACCGCGGCACAGGTAAAAGAACTGGTCCTGTTATTCAATATGGAAAGCAACAAGCTTACCCTGGCAAAGCAGGCTTATACCAACACTGTTGATAAGCGGAACTATAGCATTATTAACGATGCGTTTAGTTTCAACAGCAGCAAGGATGAGCTGGCCCGTTTTATCCGTACCTCCCGATAGGACATACACACATAGGGTCAAGAAAAAACCTCTTCGCTTCGGCGGAGAGGTTTTCTTTTATCAAAGCGATGAGAATATTATTTGCCCTGCAGCACTTCGGCCATTTTCTTCCCGATGTCGGCCGGGCTTTTTACCACGTGGATGCCGCATTCTTCCATGATCTTCATTTTGGCTTCGGCCGTATCATCCGCTCCGCCTACGATGGCGCCGGCATGACCCATGCGTCGTCCGGGAGGCGCGGTTTGCCCGGCGATAAAACCGACCACCGGTTTTTTATTGCCACTGGCCTTGATCCAGTTGGCTGCTTCGGCCTCCATGCCGCCGCCGATCTCGCCGATCATCACGATGGCGTCGGTTTCAGGATCGTTCATGAACAGCTCCACTGCTTCGCGGGTGGTGGTGCCGATGATGGGGTCGCCGCCGATACCGATAGCCGTAGAGATACCCAGGCCGGCCTTTGCCACCTGGTCTGCTGCCTCATAAGTAAGGGTGCCTGATTTGGATACAATGCCCACGCGCCCGTTTTTGAACACGAACCCGGGCATGATGCCGACCTTGCACTCGCCGGCCGTGATCACACCGGGACAGTTGGGCCCGATCAGCCGGGTGTTCCTGCCCTGCAGGTAGTTTTTCACTTTCACCATGTCCTGCACAGGAATGCCTTCCGTGATGCAAACGATCAGCGCCACACCGGCATCGGCTGCTTCCATGATCGCATCGCCGGCAAAAGCAGGCGGCACGAAAATGATGCTCACATTGGCACCGGTGGTGTTTACGCAATCAGCTACGGTATTAAAAACAGGCCTATCAAGGTGGGTGTTTCCGCCTTTGCCCGGCGTCACGCCGCCTACCACGTTGGTACCGTACTCGATCATCTGGGTGGCATGGAAAGTGCCTTCGGTTCCGGTAAAGCCCTGTACTAAAATTTTGGAATTTTTGTTGACAAGAACACTCATGAATGTATTTTTTCTGCTGTCAAAAAGTTGGGCAAAAGTAAGGGATTGTTACGAGTTTAGCGCGGTACAAATGCCGGTGGCGGTTTCTCATTTCGCAGCTTCGCCTTCCTCTCCGCGGCCCGACATTTTCCCGGTCTCTTCCAGCATGCGCATTTCCTTGGCATCCTTCAAAAATTCGGAGGCAAAAATGAACTCGTTGAGCCGCTGGTTTTTACTGAAAATGATCTCTTTATTGCTTCCTTCCCACTCCTTGTTTCCCTGGTACATGTAGAGAATATAGTCGCCGATCTCCATCACGCTGTTCATGTCGTGGGTGTTGATGACGGTCGTAATGTTGTACTCCTCCGTCAGTTCTTTGATCAGCCGGTCGATCACCAGCGAGGTTTGCGGGTCCAGACCGGAATTGGGTTCGTCGCAGAACAGGTATTTGGGATTGAGCACAACGGCCCGGGCCAGCGCCACTCTTTTTTTCATGCCGCCGCTCAGTTCGGAAGGGAATTTTTTGTTGGCGTCCACGAGGTTTACCCGTGCCAGCACTTCGTTTACCCGCTTCAGCTTCTGGCTATGGGAGTCGTTGGTAAACATGTCGAGCGGGAACATCACGTTTTTTTCCACCGTCAGGCTGTCGAACAGGGCCGATCCCTGGAACAGCATGCCGATCTCTTTGCGTATTTCCGTTTTCTGCTCGGGGTTCATCGCGGTAAAGTTCTGCCCGTTGTAAAGGATCTCGCCGGTATCGGGTGTGAACAGGCCGACCATGCATTTCATCAGGACGGTTTTGCCGCTTCCGCTGGAACCGATGATCAGGTTGCACTGTCCTGCTTTCATAACAGCGCTCACGTCATGGATGACGACTTTTTCCCCAAAGCTCTTTTTGACGTTTTTTACTTCGATCATAGCTTACAGTAACAATGCTGACAACAAATAGTCGGAAAACAGGATCAATATACAGGTTACCACCACCGCCTTCGTGCCGGCGCGTCCGATTTCCAGCGAACCGCCCTGTACATTATAACCGTAAAAGGCCGGGATGCTGCAGATGATAAATGCAAAGGTGTAGGACTTGGCCAGCGCAAAAAATACGTTATAAGGCACAAAGCCTTCGTGAAGTCCCTTGTCGTAGGTTTCGGCAGAAATGATATTCGCTGACACCGCAGCCAGCCTGCCGCCCCAGATACCCAGCGCCATGGCAATGCAGATCAGTAGCGGGATCATCAGCAGCCCTGCCACGATCTTGGGCATGATCAGGTACGTCTTGGTATTGATACCCATGATCTCCAGCGCGTCGATCTGCTCGCTTACGCGCATATTGCCCAGCTCGCTGGCGATCTTGCTGCCCACTACGCCGGCCAGGACAATGCAGGTAAGGGTAGGAGCGAATTCCAGGATCACCGTATCCCGCACGATCACGGCAATGGTGGACCGGGGAATCAGTGGCGTCAGCAGCTGGTAAGCCGTCTGCAGCGTGGATACAGCCCCGATAAACACAGAAATGATGGTAACGATGCCCAACGACCCGATGCCGATATCAGAACATTGGTGCATGAACTCCTTCCAGTACATTTTTCCGTTCTCTGGTCGGGAAAACATGCCTTTCAGCATCAAAAGGTAACGGCCTATATCAGAAATGATCCGCATGAAGGGAATTAGCCTGTAAAATACGATAAAAACGAATGGTTTGAGGTTTGATGTTGGAGTCCGGGAGTATGCCCGACAATTAAAAGCTCCTTCTATCCGGAGTGCGCCTAACCCCGTACATCGAACCTCAAACGGAACTTAAACCTTCTAAATGTCTTTACTTACTTTCTTAAACCGTTTCCACCAGGGAGATTTTTGTACCAGCTCGCCGGTAGAAAGGTTCTTGCACTTGATCTGGGCATCGACCACGGCTATAAGGGCCATGTTGACGATGCTGCGCACGGAACTACCCAGTTGCAATACGTGTACCGGTTTTTTCAGTCCCAGCAATACAGGTCCTACGGCATCTGCATAGCCGAGTTCCTTTAAGATGTTGTAAGCGATATTTCCTGCTGCCAGGTTGGGGAAAATAAGGGTGTTCACATCCTTGTCGATCAGCTCGGAGAAGGGATAGTTTTCCTTCAGCAGTTCTTTGTTGAACGCTACATTGGCCTGCATTTCCCCATCCACGATCAGCGAGGGCATTTTTCCTTTTACGATCTTCCTGGCTTCGGCTACCAGCCTTGCTTCCGGCGAGTTGCTGCTGCCGAAATTGGAATAGCTCAGCATGGCGATCCGGGGCGTGATATTGAAATGGCGTATCTCTTTTGCCACCATCAGTGTGATGTCGGCCAGTTCTTCTGCGGTGGGGTTGAAGTTGACCGTGGTATCGGCCAGGAACAAGGGACCGCGTTTGGTCAGCATCAGGTACATGCCGGCGATTTTCCGAACGCCTTCTTCTGTGCCGATGGTGTGGAGGGCAGGCCGGATGGTATCGGGGTAATTTTTCGTCAGCCCGGAGATCATGGCATCCGCATCTCCGCTTTCCACCATCATGCAGCCGAAATAGTTCCGGTCACGCATGATCTTTTTCGCTTCGTAAGCATTGAAGCCACGGCGCTGTCTTTTCTGAAAAAATACTTCGGCATAGGCATTTCTTTTTTCCTCGGTGCTGTCGCTGCGCGGGTCAAAGATGGGCAGGCCGGTAATGTCGATACCGTTGGCGGCTGCGATGCTCATGATCTTTGTCTCTTCGCCCAGCAGGATCGGGTAGCCGATGCCATCGTCGAAAACGATCTGCGCGGCCTTCAGGATCTTCACATTATCCGCTTCGGCAAATACGATCCGCCGGGGATCGCGGCGGGCTTTGTTGCCGATCACGCGCATCACCTGGTTGTCCAGCCCAAGGCGTTGTTCCAGGCTATGCACGTATTTTTCCATGTCCACGATCGGGTATTGCGCCACTCCACTCTCCATGGCGGCTTTGGCCACGGCAGGGGAGATGGTCGATAGCAAACGCGGATCGAGCGGTTTGGGAATGATATAATTGGGGCCGAACGAAATGGTTTTCTCGTTATAGGCCATGTTTACAATGTCGGGAACAGGTGTTTTAGCCAGCTCGGCCAGCGCTTTTACCGCAGCCAGTTTCATGGCTTCATTGATCTGTTTGGCCCTTACATCCAGCGCGCCGCGGAAGATATAGGGAAATCCGAGCACGTTGTTCACCTGGTTGGGATAATCGCTCCGCCCGGTGGCCATGATAATGTCTTTACGGGCACCGGTCGCCTCGTCCCAGCCGATCTCCGGGTCGGGGTTGGCCATGGCAAAAACGATCGGGTTTTTGGCCATGGTTTTCACCATTTCGGCCGTTACCACATTGCCCACGCTCAGCCCGATGAATACATCGGCGTCTTTCAGCGCCTGATCCAGCGTCATTTCGCCTTTGGCATTGGCAAACGCTTGTTTGGCGTCGTCCAGGTCGGTCCTGTTTTTATGGATCGCTCCTTTGCGATCGAAGAGGATAAAATTTTCGGGTTTGGCGCCAAGCGCGATGTAGAGCTGGATGCAGGCCATGGCGGCGGCACCGGCGCCATTGACCACGTACCGTACCCGGTCGATCTTTTTCTTCTGGATCTCCAGCGCATTCAGCAGGGCGGCGGCACTGATGATGGCCGTACCGTGCTGGTCGTCGTGCATCACGGGAATGTTCAGCTGTTCCTTCAGCTTTTTTTCGATGTAAAAGCATTCCGGCGCTTTGATGTCTTCAAGGTTGATGCCGCCGAACGTAGGTTCCAGGGATTTGACGATCTGTACGAACTTTTCAGGGTCTTTTTCATCGATCTCGATGTCAAATACATCGATGTCGGCAAAGATCTTGAACAATACGCCTTTTCCTTCCATCACCGGCTTACCGGCTTCTGGCCCGATATCGCCCAGGCCCAGCACGGCCGTACCGTTGCTGATCACGGCCACCAGGTTGCCTTTGGCCGTGTATTTATAGACGTTCTCTTTGTTTGCGGCTATTTCCTTGCAGGGCTCTGCTACACCGGGTGAATAAGCGAGGGAAAGGTCCCGTTGCGTTTTAGCGTCTTTGGTCGGTATGACTTCAATTTTTCCGGGTCTTCCTTTCGAGTGATATTCGAGTGCCTGTTGTTTGCGCAATTCGTTTTTCATACTTGTTTTTGTATTTGTAACGGGAACGAAACCAGCTGGTTACAACATCACATCCCGTTAAAATGGGCCTGCAATGTACAAAAATATAAATGGTGAGCATTTTTTGCATGCCGGCAGCCGGTTCCCTGTTCTCAACAGGAATCAGGCCGGAATAGTTCAGGAGGGAGGATAGCGTATGCGCTATTTCATTTTCATCTGTGCCAAATAGGGATGAGCGGGGTTGACGATCAGTTCCTGGCGCAGCGGATGAATCAATACATCCATGTCTTCGACGGGAACAGGAAAGCGCTAAAAATTGACAGAGCTGCCCAGCCAGGCCATCATGCCCATACCGGTTTCGATAGCCGATTCGTCGATATTGAAGGTCGGCGTATGTACGCCGGATACGATGCCTTTCTCAATGTTCATGACACCCAGCCGGAAGAAACAGCCGGGAATCTGCTGCGAGTAATAGCCAAAATCTTCGGCGCCCATCCTTTTTTCCGTTTCTTCCACGTTTTCTTTACCGATGTAGGCGGCGGCTTTCTCCATGGCCAGCTCATTCAATGCTTCGTTGTTGTACACAGACGGGTAGCCCACGTCGATCAGCAGGTCGATGGCGCCGCCCATGGCTGTTACGATATCGGTCGCCATTTTACGGATCAGGTCATGCGCTTTGAAACGCCACTCCTCGTCCATGGCCCGGAAAGTGCCTTTCAGCTTTACTTCGTCCGGTATAACGTTAGTGGTGGTGCCGCCTTTGATAGATGTAATGGAAAGCACAGTCGGGTTGTGCGGATTGTTATTGCGGCTCACGATCTGCTGCAGGCTGATGATGAGGTGTGAGGCGATAAGGATCGGGTCGATGCAGAGATGCGGGGAGGCGGCATGCCCGCCTTTTCCTTTGATCGTAATGTATAGCTCGTCGGCGCTGGCCATGACCTTACCGCCGCGAAAGCTCATTTTCCCGATGGCCAGTCCCGGGTGCACATGCAGTCCGAAAATGGCAGACGGGCGCGGATTTTCCAGCACGCCTTCTTTGATCAGCAGGCTAGCTCCGCCGGGATTTTTTTCTTCGCCGGGCTGGAAGATCAGTTTTACCGTTCCTTCCCATCCGTCTTTCAGCTCGTTCAGGATTTTGGCAGCGCCCAGCAGGCAGGTGGTATGTACATCATGGCCGCAGGCATGCATTACACCTTCGTTCTTCGACCGGTAAGGCACGTTATTCTCTTCGCTGATCGGCAGGGCGTCCATGTCGGCACGCAGGGCAATTACCCGTTTGTCCGGGTTTTTCCCTTTGATCAGGCCGGTGACACCGGTGGTAGCCTTTATTTCATGAGGGATGCCGTAGCTGCTCAGCTTTTCCTGTACAAAGCGGGAGGTTTCAAATTCGTTGTAGCTCAGTTCAGGGTGAGCATGAAGATGACGGCGGATGTCGATAAACTCCGGTGCAAACTGCCGGGCCAGGTCCCTGATCTTTTCTACCATCCTGCAAAAATAGGGCTTCGGGAAGGTCGTTCCAAAGCAACGGGAGGGCAGCCCGTCGGTGACGGGTCAGAAATTTTCTTCTTCACCGGGCTTATCCAGCTTCAGCTCCACGATGTCGTTCATGATAAAGACGCCATTGGGAAAATAGGCATTCATCCGGCGCTGGTAGTCTTCGGCTTCTTTGCGGTCCTTGAAATTGCCGGCTTTTACGTTATAATAAGGCGATTGGTGCCAGAGGTAGGATTTCAGTTCCGGGAAGTACGTATAGAGTTTTGTTTTGGCGGCGATGGCTTCATCCCGGCTATTGGTGCGGATGATCAGGAGCCGGTAGCCCTTTCCCATCTTGCGCGTATCCCGGCTGGTCTCTTCGTTGATCTGGGCCTGTTTGTTCATCAACAGTTCTACCCGCGGGTCTTTGTGTACGATCACCGAACTGGTGTCGCTGTCCTGTGCCATTGCAGCTACCGAAACGAAGAGAGAAGCCAAAATAAACAGTCTTTTCATGTGTGCGCTATATTCAAATGTCCTGCCAAACTAATTGTCCGAAAACTGTTTGAGGTGCGATGTTAAGAGCACTCCGGATATTGAGTGCAGTCTTTATTACAGGAGGACATAACCTCAAACATCGAACCTCAACCTGCCGGGTTCAGACGTTAATTAATATCCACCGCCAGCTCCTGCAATATTTTCCACAGGGTGCCAGGTCGTT
>JBEVLT010000027.1:0-20948 GCA_040509055.1 Chitinophagaceae bacterium | reverse complement strand
GGGACAATCGCTTGTTTTATAGAACACATGTCCGCGACTGCAGGTTTTCCTGTTTTGTCGATTCGCTTCATTAGTATTGCTGTTAACTGTTCTCATTTGGGTTGCCACTCTTCGGAGTCATCTTTGATCCTGGAGCCGATAATAGCCACCAGCTCTTTTAAATGTTCATGATTTTTAGGCCTGATGATAGCTAGTGCTGCCTGTATCCGTTTCGGCCAGGCCGCCACTACTTTTCTGTTTATTGCAGCGGCAGGGGATAACATTTCACCTTCGACACGTCTTCCTGCAGGTCTACCCGGTAATACACATCGTCGTCACCCTGTCCGAATTTTTTATTCCCGTTCTTATCGCGCTGCAATTTTACTAAAATCATTTGTTTGTCTTTCGACAGCGTCCAGGACACCAGGTTCATGCCTTCGGGTGTGATGCGGGCCAGGTTGTTGCCTGTCTTATCAGAGAGATAGAGGTAAACCGGGTCGTCGGAGTCCAGCGCCTTGTCACCGTTATAGTCAGCCGTTCTGGCCAGGTACAGGATATGCCGGGGCAGGATATTGGCCGGCGCTTTTTCTTCCTGGTCGCCCGGCCGGTCGTAGTAATACTGCCTGCCGGTATTGAAAGAAGAGACCAGGGCGAGCGTGGTCCCGAACAGCTTTTTGGATTCGTTGGTTTTGGCATTGTAGAAATAGATATCGGTATAGTTACCCCATAGCAGGTAGCCTTTCCCTTTTCCGTAGGCTTCTTTGTTATCGTTGTCGATCAGCTCGGGGATCATGAAGTACTCCGAACTGTCGATCTGGAGCGGGGTGGAATAATTGATCTCAACTTTTTGGCTGAAGGCGGAGCAATAGCAGATGACTCCCAGCAATAGCAGGATTGGTTTCATATATTGATTGGTTTGTGTGCCGGCGGCAGGCCGGTATTTTTTCAAAAGACGATGGAATTAAAGAAAAGTTGCAAGCCTTCCGGAATAGCGTTTGGCAGGCAACGGGAAACGACAGGGCGATGCTGCCAGGTACTGAATGAGCTGGGCTGGCCGATAGATCCGGGTTACACTATTTTATGATAAAGAATGATGCGGCAACTTCTGTTTTATCCATATCGTATCGCGGTTCACCGCCAGCTTTTGGCCGGTCCTTCTTTTGTATACGATCGTTATGATGATTGCCAATGCAATGGTAAGACCCCGGAAAATATTCGAATTTACATTGCCCAGCGCATTGTCGCTTACATCGAAAAGCTGCCAGGCCAGGTTCATCAGCGTGTGCAGGAAAATCGGTACCCACAGGTTGTAGTTCCACTCCACGAAGAGCCAGGCAAAAAAGATGGCGCCCATGAAGGTGGTAATGAAGATACCTGCCAGTTCACCAGCATCCTGGCTTTGGTACAGGTGGCCGCAGGCAAAGATCACTGCCCCGAGGAAGATGGAAGGCAGGAAGCCGAGCTTTGTATTCCTGAACACCTGGCCAAAGAGAAAGCCCCGGAAGTACAGCTCTTCGAAAAAACCGGCGAAGAGGGTGCCTGCTACCAGGTTGGGAAAGCTGAGGGAGGATGAGATTGGATAAAAGATAAGCCCGCCGATAAACATGGGCAGGGCAAATACAGCGGCCAGAAGCAGCGCCGTCAACGGGTTGGCACCCAGTCCCAGCTTCCGGAATACCCGGTGATTCTCGTTGATCAGCAGGGTGCCGATGAAAATGGGAATGCCGATCACCCAGTAAGTAATAAAATAGCTCAGCAGCCGGTAATGGACCACCCGGTCGGCCAGCAGCATGATCGGCTCGAATTTTTCGAAGGCAATATAGTACAGCAGAAAACAGATGACGGTGATGGCAAGGGTTCGCAGGGTCTGGTTCATAATGGACAGTCGGTGGGGCCTATCCAAATGTAAGTATTAATTCCCATTGCCGCCGGCGGCATCTACGCGGGAAGCCGGATCGTAAACACTGCTCCATGACCAGGCCCCTCGCTGTGGGCGGTCAATGTGCCCTCGTGCGCGTTTATTATTTTGCGTGACAGGTAAAGGCCCATACCGATAGATGGTTCGTTGTCTGTTCCGTTTTTGCGCCGGGCCGTAAACCGCTCAAACAGCTCTTCGGCATGCGCATTGTCAAAGCCGGCGCCGGTATCTGCCACCGAGATGGTGGTGTTCGGGGCTTTTTGGGCGATACCGGCCGTTATGGTGAAGCCGGGGTTTGAAAATTTTACCGCGTTGCTGAGCAGGTTTTTGATCACCTGGGGAAATACCTGGCGGTCTGCCAGTATCTTTCCCCGGTACTGCTCGTTGATCACCAGGTTAACGTTCTTGCTTTTGGCTACCTGTTCCATTTCTGTCCAGGCGGCTTCGATAATGGCCCTGGGCGACAGTTCACGCACCGACAGGTTGCTCATCTCAATGTCTTCGTATTTTAAAATATTCAGGATATCCTGGAAGATCCTGATCTGTTTTTGGGCTGAGTTCCAGATCATCGTAGCGATGTCGGCCTGGTCTTTTTCCGACAGGTTTTTGGCGGATTTCAGGTGCTCGCTGAGCAGCTTGATATTGGCCAGAGGCAGCCGCAGGTCGTGGCTGAGCAGCCCGATCAGGTCCTTTTTTTCTTCGATCAGGGTGTCGAGCTTCACCACGGTTTCCTGCGTGCGGTGCATCAGGATGCCGGCTTCGTCCGGGTACTCCATCGGCAGGTCGGGCAGGCTGCGTGTCAGGATATATTCCTCCAGGGCCTGCTTGGTCATGTGCAGGGGCGACAGCAGGCCTCTCAATACCAGCAAAGTGGCTACGGTAGCGCCCAGCGTCAGCAGGAAGATTGTGGAGGAAGGTATATCGCCGGGCGACAGCACGATAAAGACAATCAGTCCGATCAGCGGGATATGGATGCCGATAAAGGCGATAAACAGGAACTTCAGGCTGTAGCTTTTCGCAACAGGCCTGAAGCCTGATAGTTTCCGGTATACAAGATTCATTGTAGTCAGGGTTTGGATCACGGCATGTACGTGGCAAAAAGGAAAATAGTTTTTGCCTGTGGAAAACAAGTGCCGGTGATCTGCCGCAAAAAGAATAACTGAATGTGTGGAAGCAGGAGATGTACCGGACCTTGCTCGTTTATACGGTGCTTCGCCCGCAAAGCAGTATCGCCTTTCGATCTTTACCCCGCTGTGATGCTTTTTCGGAGCGCGTAATATCCCTGAAAGCAATGCTGTAAAACCGTGGCTATCGCTTATTCCGACAGGCGTTGGTAAAACTGCCGTTGCCGGATGTAGTGGACAACAGAAGATTGATCGACTACCTGGTCCGTGTTGATAAAGTAGATCCTCCAGTAGTGGGGCAGCTCACGATCGGGGTAGACCTTGCTGATCGGTATCGTATACCGTAGCCCATGCAGAGTGAAAAAAGCTGTCCAGTGACTGCTGTCGGAAGACTGTAATGTTAAACCGTCCAGTGCCGCATCAAGATCAGCCCGGAATGCTTTTTTATCGATGAGCGTCAGCAGAACATCTTCAGATCTTTTAAAAAAGCTTTCCAGCCGGCCCGCACAAATCAGCTCCGTCAGGATGAGGTGGATCGCCTCTTCTTTTCTGCCCAGTTTCAGCAATACATCCGTTTTCCAGCCGGTCCGGAATGCCTGCTCCTTGCTTACATTGGTGGCACTTCCCTCATAACCCCAGTAAGGATGGGCCGTTTCGGCCGAGTCCAGCCACTGCAATACAGCTGCATAGTTGGAATCCAGCAGGGAAAGACGTGCCAGGGCGATCGAGGATTTGTACTTGTAATTGGTATGTGGCTCCATCAGCTCGCCCGTTTCATCATTGTCTCTCAGGTCGGAGGCCAGCACTTTCCGGTACCATTCCTTTGCCTTGTCAACCTGCTTCATTTGCCAGTAAATAGCCGGGATATTGAAAAAGGCGTAGCCGTATACGTCATATTCTTTACCGATCTGTTTTTCCACGATCTCCGTCCAGGCGGAAAGAGCCGAATCCAGGTTGCCGCTTTCGTAAGACCGGTACCCGCGGTTAAACAGCTTGAAGGCGCTGCTATCAACAGTATGCTGGGCGGATGTGGTAGCTGTAATCAGGATCAGCCATACCGAAAAGAAGTTTTTCATCGGTTAAGAAGAAGTTGGTGCGTCTAAAACTACAATTTTTACCTGGACAGGGTCTATGTATTTCTCCCTGAAAATTTCATTTTTGTGGATTAATTGTCTGTACCCGGAAACTTTTTCATCCTTACCTTTGCGCAATTTGTTTTTTCAATTAACCGACAAAAAATGCCTCATACCCAACTCCCCGCTGTTTTATTGCTCCAGGATGGTACTGTTTGCCACGGCAAAGCCTTCGGCATGATCGGCACCACCACCGGCGAGATATGTTTCAATACCGGCATGACCGGGTACCAGGAAGTGTTTACCGATCCCAGCTACTTTGGCCAGATACTGATCATGAACACCGTGCATGTGGGTAACTACGGGGTGAAGGATGATGAAGTAGAATCCTCTTCCGTGAAGATCAGGGGACTGATCGGCCGCAACCTCGAAGAGACCTATTCCCGCAAGCTGGCCAAAGGCTCGCTGGAGGATTACCTGAAAGCCAATAACATCGTATCGATAGAAGGTGTGGACACCCGGGCACTGGTGGCACATATCCGTACCAGGGGCGCTATGAACTGCATCATTTCCTCTGAGACGACCGATGTGGAAGAGCTGAAGAAAAAGCTGGCCGAAGTTCCGGATATGGACGGGCTGGAGCTGGCCTCGCAGGTGAGCACCAAAGAGGCTTATGAAAGAGGGGATGCCGGCTCGCCGGTACGCATTGCCGTAATGGACTACGGCGTAAAGCAGCATATACTCGATTGCATGGTGGAGCGCGGCGCCTATGTGAAGGTGTTCCCGGCCAAAACGCCGCTGGAAGAAGTCAACCAGTTCAATCCTTCCGGGTACTTTATTTCCAACGGCCCCGGCGACCCTGCCGCGATGGGTTATGCCATCGATACCGTAAAAGGCATCATGGAAGAAAACAAACCGGTATTCGGTATCTGCCTGGGCCACCAGCTGCTGGCGCTGGCCAATGATATTCCTACGTTCAAGATGCACCACGGCCACCGGGGATTGAATCACCCGGTCAAAAACCTGCTGACCGGCCGCAGCGAGATCACCACCCAGAACCACGGCTTTGGTGTGAATCCCGAGGCGGTGAAAAAGGCCGATCATATCGAGATCACGCACGTGAACCTGAACGACCACTCCATCGAAGGCATCCGCATCAAAGGCAAGCCCGCTTTTTCGGTGCAATACCACCCGGAAAGCACACCCGGCCCGCACGACAGCCGCTACCTGTTCGATGAGTTCATCGGGATGATGAAATGAAAGCCGCAGCCGGTTTAGCAGATGGAGTGCGGTAATGGGGTTTACTTTTCACTTTTGAATTAGGAAGGGAGCCAGCCTATAAATGAAAGATACGCCAGCCCGCAGGTTGATAACTAATCAGTACATTCGCTGTCATGAGAATTGCCATCATCAACGGCCCCAACCTGAACCTGCTTGGCAAGCGGGAAACCGATATTTACGGCAACCTGTCGTTTGAGGTATTCCTGGAAAAGTTGCAGGCGCAATATCCGCATGTTCATTTTTCTTATTTCCAGAGCAATGTCGAAGGCGAACTGATCGATGCCATCCAGCAGGCAGGATTCAGCCACGACGGCATTGTGCTGAACCCGGCAGGGTATACGCATACTTCGGTAGCTATCGGCGATGCTATTGCGGCCATCAGGGCCCCGGTGATAGAAGTGCATATCTCCAATGTACACGCCCGCGAAGATTTTCGCAAGCTCTCTCATGTGTCGGGAAAGGCAAAAGGAAGCATATTTGGCCTGGGGCTGGAAGGATACAAACTGGCCGTGGAATATTTTATCTCCCTTGATACTGCACCATAGCCGGTAATTTAATTACCGTACCCTATCAAGTACTTCCGGTACATCCTGCTGTTTTCGTTTGTTAAGTTCTGCCTCGTTGGTCAGGTCAAGCCGTAGCGGCGTGATCGAAACATATCCATTGTCCACGGCCCAGCGGTCGGTGCCTTCTTCGGCCGGTTCCAGGGGTTTTACCGTAAACCAGTAGTGCTTACGGCCCATCGGGTCCATACCGGGTATGATATGCCCGTCGTAAAGCCGGACCGACTGGCTGGTCCATAAGATATCATGCGGCGCAGGAGGAAAATTCACGTTATACAAGCCCAGTTCGGTGGATTCAAAGAGTACTTCCAGCGTTTTTTCAACAAAGGGTTGCAATACGTCAAAGTCGGGACCATTGCCGGTGACGGGTGTGCTCAGCGCAATCCCTTTGATGCCCAGCAATACCGCCTGTTTGGCGCCGGCCAGCGTACCGGAATGCCACATGGAGTTGCCGAGATTCGGCCCCATATTGATGCCGGAGAGCACCACGTCGATCTTGGAGTGCAGGTGTGTACCCAATGCCACACAGTCCGCCGGCGTACCGTTTACCCGGAATGCTTCTGCATTTTCAAAATTTACCACCGATTTCCGGAGGGTAAGCGGCCTGGAGTGCGTAACGGCATGGCCCATGGAAGATTGCTCTACATCGGGCGCTACCACTGTTACCTCCCCGAATTTAGCAGCAAACCGGGCCAGCGCGGCGATACCCGGACTATAGATACCGTCGTCGTTTGTTATCAGGATTCTCATAACGGTTCTTTCCAAATTTTCATGCCAATCAGGAACTGGTACAGTTTTTACCTGTGTTGGTAAATGATTATCAATGAAAAAAATCAGGTTGCTGCATAACCCCACGGCTGGCGACGAGGAGCATGACAAAAAGGAATTGATTAAAATGGTCGAGTCGGCGGGGTATGAATGCCTCTATTGTTCGGTAAAAAAGGAAGGCTGGGATAAAAAGGAAGAGGATACGGATCTGCTGCTGGTGGCCGGCGGCGACGGCACCGTGCGTAAGGCGGTAAAGAAACTTTTGAAAGGAAAGATAGCGGATGAGCCCTGGCCGCCCATCGTGATCGTGCCGCTGGGTACTGCCAATAATATTGCCACTACACTTGGGGTGCAGGATCAGTCGCCCGAAGAGGTCATTGCGTCGCTGGCGTCGGCCCGGCCGAAAAAATTCGATACAGGTCACCTGGAAGGTACGGGTGATGAGCACTTTTTCCTCGAAAGCTTCGGCTATGGCATTTTTCCCTACCTGATGATGCAGATGAAGAAAAGGGATATTCCCGGGGCTGAAACGCCCGAAGAGAGTTTGCGGGCTGGCCTCGAAATGTTGTACCAGCTGATCCTGGCCTACGAGCCGCGGCATTGCAGCCTGCAGGTAGACGGCGCGGATCATTCCGGCAAATACATCATGGCAGAGGTGATGAACACCAGGATGCTGGGGCCGAATATCGGGTTGGCGATGGACAGCGATCCCGGTGACGGGCAGCTGGAAGTGGTGCTGATAGCAGAAGCCGACAAGGGAAAGTTTGCCGCTTTTATCATGGATAAAATAAACGACATAGAAGCTTCTTACGACTTTACCACTATCAGGGGCCGGGCTATCGCCATCAGCTGGGACGGCACGCATGTACATACCGATGATGAGGTGATCAGGATCGGTAAGGAGGAAAAAGTCCGTATCCAACTGCAGCCAGGCGCGCTGGAGTTCCTGATAACCGGGCCTGCGAAATAAAAAAACCCATCCGGTCAAAGATGGGTTTGGATAATGAATTGTGGGTGATACCTATGGGAATATGCCCAATTCGGCATAGCTGGTCGCTACCTTGTTGATCGCAACCACATAAGCCGCGGTCCGCATATCGGGTATATCCGGGTTGTTTTTCCATTCGTTCATGATCTCGTGCGTGGCGGTGATCATGGTTTCTTCCAGCCCGCTGTACACCAGGTCCACTTCATCGGCGCCGTGCACGATGAAGTCCTTTTCCTTCACCGGCATTTTCTTGCCGCTCAGGGTTTCCATCTGGCCCACGATATGCGCGTTCATGTTTTCGTTGAAGCGCTTTTCCATGCGCCCGTACCGGACGTGGCTCAGGTTTTTCAGCCACTCGAAATAGGAAACAGTCACACCGCCTGCGTTCAGGTACATATCCGGTACCACGAGGGTGCCTTTTTTCGCAAATATTTCGTCGGCTTCCGGCGACAGGGGGCCGTTGGCCGCTTCGCCGATCATTTTTGCTTTGATCCGCGGAGCGTTTTCTCCATGGATCACATTTTCGAGCGCCGCCGGTATCAGGATATCGCATTCCAGCTCCAGGGCAGCTGTGTTTTTAGCCAGGTTGGTAGCGCCCGGGAAGTTCAGGATAGAACCTTTCTCTTTACGGTGCCTGAATACGGCATCTACATCCAATCCTGCTTCGTTGTGGATAGATCCTTCGTACTCGGCCAGGCCAATGATGATGGCGCCGGCATCCTGGAAGAACTTGGCACTGTGGTAGCCTACGTTGCCCAGTCCCTGCACTACTACTTTTTTCCCTTCCACGCCTACAGACAAGCCCAGCCGCTGCATTACATCCGGCATATTGCACACTTCGCGCAGGCCGAAGAAAACGCCGAGACCCGTGGCCTCACGCCGCCCGCGCACACCGCCCTGCGATACCGGTTTGCCCGTTACGCAGCCGGCTGCATCGATCTCGCCGGGGTGCATAGCCGTATAGGTATCGAGTATCCAGGCCATCTCCCGTTCGCCGGTCCCGTAATCCGGAGCTGGTACGTCGGTGCCGGGCCCGATAAAGTTTTTGCGGATCAGCTCGGCCGTATAGCGGCGGGTGATCTTTTCCAGCTCGTAAGCAGAATAGTCGCGGGGATTGATCTTGATACCGCCTTTGCCGCCACCGAACGGTACGTTCACGATCGCGCACTTATAGGTCATCAGCGCAGCGAGCGCCATCACCTCGTCCTGGTTCACTTCTGCGGCAAAGCGGATACCGCCTTTGCAGGGCGTCTTGTGGTGTGAGTGCTGCACACGGTAGGCTTCGATGACATCGATCTTTCCGTCGTCCCTTTTTACAGGGAAGCGCATCCTGTACACGGCATTGCAGGCCTTGATCTGTTCCAGGATACCCGGATCCCACTTGGTAAACTGCGCGGCCTTATCAAAACTTTTTTCTACAGCGCCAAAAAAACTGTATTGTGTTTCCGACATGATGAAGGTTTTATTTTTTTCAAATAGCAAGCATTATCAATAGGCAATTATCAATGAGCAATAGGCAATGGTTACTTTAGCAACCGGCAAAAATTGCCAATTGCCTGTTGTATATGTCTATTGCTTTTCCAGTTTCGCGATCTTCCGGTCCAGCCTTACCAGGTAGAGGATCAGGCCTGCCAGGATAACGAGCACCACGGCGACCACTACATAGATACGCCCGTTGCTCCGCATGGTAGTGCTGAAACCGGGTTTGTCCTGCGCCTGTGCAGCCACAGCGCAGCAAAGCGACAACAGTAAAAAGAGCAGGCGGCCTGTTCTGATCATGACAGCATCTTTTTTTCTTTCAATAAATTCAACCGTATTTTCAGGGTGGAGATCCATACGCCCAGCAGGGTCCAGCCGATAACGGCCGGGTAGAAGACCATGCGCATCTCCGGGCTCACATCTTTAATGTTCATAGCCGGGTTGCCATCATTGCCGGGATGAAGGCTTGGCAGTATCCGCGGTATGATCCAGATAGACGGGAACAGCATGGCAAAGGCGAATATGTTGTACACGCCGCTGATCCGGGCCCGTTTGTCGATATCGTTCATGGAATCGCGCAGGATCAGGTAGGCGAAATAAATAAGCAGGGCAATGGCGGTGCCGATCAGCTTTGGCTCCCTGGCGATGCTGCTGAACGAAGCATAAGCCGGGTTGTTGGGGTCGGCCCAGGTATAGCTCATCCAGATGGCGCCGGTAGCATAACCCAGCAGGCCGAATACGATGCCGGTGGTGGCATACTGCCGCGCGTAAATATCGTATTTCAGGTTGAACGTACTGAGATAACGGATGGAGTTGACCACGGAAACCGTCAGCAGGATCATCATGGCAAACCACATGCATACATGGAAATACAGGTTGCGGATCGTTTCTTCCAGCGCCGGCAGGTTGGGTACCCGGAGCAGCAATCCACCCACGATCGTATAGACCAGCAGGAGAATGGCAGCGATTTTCCACCAGGACCTGTACATATAGTTCTTTGGGTTCACCATCGGCTTGTCCTTTCAGGAAATTTAAAAGGTGCAGCAAAATTAAGGCGACGCATTTAATCCTGCGTAAAATTCACCAAACGAGAGTGAAACCATGCCTGGTTGCCCCTTTTTGCAATGAAACAGGTTGCCCTGTAAATTTTTTTTAAAAATCTGCCTGTATAGTTCAGTCTTTCCACAGGAAGGGGAAAAGGATCACCGCCAGCGCAATGACCATGGTATCGAGCGCCACCAGCAGCAGCACCGTCTCTGTGTGAATGGTCAGCACAGGATTGAAAGCGGCATTGGACAGCTGCATCAGCAACAGCAGCTGCGGGATGATGAGCGGGAAACCCAATACGGCCATGATGGCGGCATTTTGCTGTGCCTTGGCGGCAATGGCGGCCAGAAAGGTGAAAACAAGGCTCAGGCTCCACCCGCCCAGCAATACCAGCCCGATAAACGGAGCGGCTTTCTGTACCGGGCTGCCCAGGAAAAGGCTGAACAGCAACAGGCTGAGCAGGCTCATGACCAGCATCAGCACCGAATTGAACAACAGCTTGGCCGCTACAAAATTGGCCGGGGAGGCAATGGAATAGAAATAAAGCATGCGGCCCCTGCTTTCCTGCAGGAAGCTCTTGGCCACGGCATTGATGCAGATAAACAGCTGTATCACCCAGAACAGGCCGTTCCACACTTTGCTTTCCGGCTCTTCAACCGCCATGAACAGTACGAATACGGTAGCGCCGATGTACAGCAGGATGCCGTAAAAGCTGTATTGCTGCCGTACTTCCAGCAGGACCTCTTTTTTAAAAAGCGTGAATATGTGACGCAGGTTGTTCAAGCAGCAGGGTTGGTATCAGTGGTGGTGCGATTTTTCTTTGTGCTCGTTGTAACAGGTCCGGCACCGCGGTTCATACACATCCCTGGCGCCCAGCATCAGCTGATCGTCGTTCGGGATCTTGCGGTAGGAATAGTTGGCGATATGCCCGCAAACCACGCAGATGGCATGCAGCTTGGTCACATAATCGGCTTTGGCCATGATATAGGGCATCTGCCCGAAGGGTTTGCCCGTAAAATCCATGTCCAGCCCGGCCACGATCACCCGGATGCCCCGGTAAGCCAGTTCGTCGCATACAGACGGTAACTGATCGTCGAAGAACTGGGCTTCATCCACACCGATCACGTCCACGTCCTGGGCCATCAGCAATATTTTCTGCGAATTGTCGATAGGTGTGGACAGGATGGCATTGGTATCGTGCGACACGATATTGGTGATGTCGTAGCGAATATCGAAAGCCGGTTTAAATATTTCCACTTTCAGGTTGGCGATCTTTACGCGCTTCAGCCGCCGGATCAGTTCTTCGGTTTTGCCGCTGAACATGGACCCGCAGATCACTTCGATCCATCCGCGCCGCTCGCCACGTATATTTGGTTCGATGAACATGGTTAAAGATTAATTTCCGGAAATTCAAGCCCGGTTTATTGCCAAACACTTTGTAACTTTAATGTATACTTCGATGTGGCCAAAAGTAGCACAATGGAACGAATACAGGCATTGATCGACCAATTAAAACACCAGGCTGAAAACAATGCCGACCCGTCTCAATTGCTGGTGACCGTACAATTGCTCCAGCATGAACTGGCCGGCCTGCAGCAAAAGCCCCGTACGCTTGGCACTTCAAAAGTAGCAGTGGTATTGCCTGCCGGCATGAAGGCCGATCTGTCGCAATACGAAAAATACATGCCTCCGCCGCAACCCGGGGAGCAGCCCTTACCGGAAATAAAGGAAAAGCCAGAGGCAAAGGAAAAAATGCAGGAGGTGAAAGAGACCGTCCTGGTCGACGATGGCGCTGTTTCCATTGTGAAAGAAAACGGGCAACTGGATATTGTATTCGACCCGATGACGGAAATTCCCACGCTGTCACAGCAATCAAAGGAGGCAGACAGGAGCAAAACCGAGCCTGAATCACTAAACGATAAGCTCAAACAGGGCAAAACGGAGCTGCTGGAAGTGCTGAAAGAAACCCCGGTAAAAGACCTGCGCAAAGCTATCGGCATCAACGACCGGTTCCTCTTCATCAACGAGCTTTTCCGCGGTGACGAATCGATGTACGAGCGCAGCATCAAAACGATCAATAGTTTCAATATTTTTCCCGAAGCCGAATACTGGATCAACCGCGAGCTGAAAGTGAAGCTCGGGTGGCTGGCCGATCACCCGGCCGTACAGCATTTCGATCACCTGGTCAAGAGACGCTTCTCCTGAATAAACCGCACAATCGTTTCAGTAGCTCCTTTGTTGGTATAGATATAATCCCGGGCACTCCGGCACCGCGCTTCGTATTCACCCCGATCGGATAACAGTTGTTGAACGATGGCCGTGCATTCTTCTGCGTCCCTGATCGAAACCGCCCCGCCGTTGCCGGTCAGCTGGGCTGCTTCCCTGAACTTATGATGTACAGGCCCGAAGAGCACCGGTTTGCCATATACAGCCGCTTCCAGCGTATTGTGTATGCCTTTGCCGAAACCGCCGCCGATGTAGGTGATATAAGCATAGCGGTACAGGCGGGAAAGGAGGCCGATGTTGTCGATGACCAGAATATGGGATAACGGGTGTGGGCCTGAGAGTTGGGAGTAGCGGATCGAATGGGGAAACAGCTCACGGATGGCATCGAGGTGTTTTTCGCTGACCTCGTGTGGGGCGATGATCAGCTTCAGGCGGGAGGAGGGCAGGGCATCCAGCGTTTTTTTCAGCACGGCTTCGTCTTCCGGCCAGGTGCTGCCGGCAATGATCGTTGAATGGCCGGACGTAAATTCTTCAATGACCCCGATGGGTTCTGCGGCTTCGGCTATGGCGATCACCCGGTCAAAACGGGTATCGCCGGAAACGCTGGTAATGGCTGCCAGCCCGATATCGTCCATCAGTGTTTTAGAGGTTGCATCCTGAACAAACAGGTGATCGAAACGGGACAGCATCTTGCGCTGCAGCGCCCCGTACCATTTGAAAAAGGACATTTCTTTCCAGAACAGGGCCGATACCAGCAGCAGCGGGATATTGCGGTATTTGATCTTTTTCAGGTAATAATACCAGAACTCGTACTTGACGAAAATGACCAGCGAAGGCTGCACGATCTCCAGGAACCGCCGGGCATTGCCGGGACCGTCCATGGGCAGGTAAAATACCCAGTCGGCGCCGGGATAATTTTTCCTGACCTCGTAGCCGGAGGGAGAAAAGAACGTGAGCAGCAGCTTATGGTCCGGGTAGGTTTGCCTTAGCTTTTCCAGTAGCGGCCGCCCCTGCTCGAATTCGCCCAGCGAAGCACAGTGCATCCAGATCAGCTTTTCCCCGGCAGGAATGGCGGCTTCCAGTTTAGTGAAGATCTGCCGCCGGCCCTGCACCCATTTCCGGGCTTTGGCATTGAATAAAGCCGCTACGGGCATGCCGGCCCTGACGAGCAGCAGGAAAATGTTGTAAAAAAAGACGCTCAAACGATTGGTTTTTATCCCGGCTGGTTGCTGAGACAGTGCCGGATGGCAAAAGTAAAAGCAAACAGGTAAACTACCTGTATTTTACTATTTTTGCGGCACTTTTACCGGGGCGTGAACAGAAGTTAAACCGATCAGCGTCAACCCGGTTCCCTTGTTTGTAAACCCAACTTGAGCTTATGCGCCCGATTCAGATGGTGGATACGCAAACGCAGTATCAGAAAATAAAAGCAGAAACTGACCAGGCCGTGCTCGGCGTGATGGGAAGTTCTGCCTTTATCAACGGGCAGCCGGTGCGGGATTTTGCAGCCCATCTCTCTGCATATACCGGCGTGAAGCATACTATTCCCTGCGCCAACGGTACCGATGCCCTGCAGATTGCCATGATGGCGCTGGGGCTGGAGCCGGGCGACGAAGTGATCACTCCTTCGTTTACCTATATTGCCACTACCGAGGTGATCGCCCTGCTGCGGCTGACACCCGTATTCGTGGAAGTAGACCCCAAAACATTCTGCATTGACCCGGCAGAACTGGAAAAAGCTATTACACCGAAGACAAAAGCCATCGTGCCGGTGCACCTGTACGGACAGGCGGCGCCGATGGAAGCCATCATGGCCATTGCGGAAAAACATGGCCTGCACGTGATCGAAGACAATGCCCAGGCCATCGGCTGCGATTACACTTTTTCCGACGGCACCGTTAAAAAAACGGGCAGCATCGGCCATATCGGCTGCACGTCGTTTTATCCCTCCAAAAACCTGGGGGCTTTCGGCGACGGGGGGGCTATTTTTACCAACGACGATGAACTGGCCGGCAAACTGAGAATGATCGCCAACCACGGCCAGAGCCGCCAGTATTACCACGATGTAGTAGGCTGCAACAGCCGGCTGGACACTATCCAGGCCGCTATTCTCGATATCAAGCTGCAGCACCTGGATGAATATACAGCTGCCAGGAGAGGGGCCGCCGATTTTTACGACCAGGCGTTCAGCGGGCATCCGAAGATCACCACGCCGTTCAGGGCCGCCTATTCCGGTCATGTATTTCATCAGTACACCATCCTGCTGGAAGGTGGCGATGCGTCTGCGCAGCTGCGCAACGGCCTGAAGGAATTCCTGGCCGGCCACAAAGTGCCGGCGATGATCTATTACCCGGTACCGGGCCACCGGCAAAAAATGTTCGAACAATTCAACGTGGCTGCCCAATCCTTGTCAGTCACCGACTGGCTGACGGAGCGGGTGATCTCGCTGCCCATCCATACGGAGCTGGATGAAGAGCAACTGGGCTTCATCGCAGAAAAGATACTGGAATACCTGAATCAACATACAAACAATAAAAACTAATTGAATAACTTATGAAAATTGCTGTCGTCGGTACAGGCTATGTAGGGCTGGTAACCGGAACCTGTTTTGCTGAAACGGGAAATACCGTGCATTGCGTGGATATCGATGCAGAAAAAGTGCGGAAACTCAGTAACGGCGAGATTACGATCTATGAGCCGGGACTGGAAAAGCTGTTCCTGCGCAACCTGAAGGAGGACCGCCTGCACTTTACCACCAGCCTGGAAGAAGGGATCAAAGACGCCGCCATCATCTTCCTCGCGCTGCCCACGCCGCCCGGCGAAGACGGCTCTGCCGATCTGAAATATGTGCTGGGCGTAGCCGAGCACCTCGGCAGGATCATGACGGAGTACAAAGTGATCGTGGACAAAAGCACGGTGCCGGTGGGTACGGCAGAACGGGTGAAGGCGGCCGTGGAAAAGAATTATAAAGACGAGTTCGACGTGGTATCCAATCCCGAATTTTTGCGCGAAGGGGTGGCCGTGGATGACTTTATGAAACCCGACCGCGTGGTGATCGGTACCAGTTCAGAAAGGGCCAGGAAGCTGATGGGCGATCTGTATGCCCCCTTTGTCCGCCAGGGTAACCCTGTTATCTTCATGGACGAACGCTCGGCCGAGCTGACCAAGTACGCCGCCAACTCCTTCCTGGCTACCAAGATATCTTTCATGAACGAAATAGCCCGGCTCTGCGAAAAACTGGGCGCCGATGTAGACATGGTACGCCGCGGTATCGGCAGCGACGACCGGATCGGCAAGCGCTTCCTGTTTCCCGGTATCGGTTATGGCGGCAGCTGTTTTCCCAAAGATGTGCAGGCGCTGGTGAAGTCGTCCGGCGAAGTGAACTATGATTTTAAAATACTCAATGCGGTGATGGAGGTGAACGAGTCGCAGAAGCTGCACCTGTTCCCGAAGATCCGGGAGTATTTCAATAACGACCTCAAAGGAAAGCATTTTGCCCTGTGGGGACTGGCTTTCAAGCCCAATACGGACGATATCCGCGAGGCGCCGGCCCTGTACATGATCGATGCGCTGACCGAAGCGGGAGCTACCGTTTGCGCTTTTGACCCCGAAGCGATGAAAAATGTGAAAAAAGAAGTCGGGGATAAAATAGACTTTGCCGAAAGCCAGTACGATGCGCTGAACGATGCGGATGCGCTGATCATCGCCACGGAGTGGAACGAGTTCCGTACCCCGGACTTTGAGCAGATGACGGGTGCGCTGAAGAACAAAGTGATCTTCGATGGCCGCAACCTGTTTGATACGGAAGCGATGCGCGAGCTCGGTTTTTATTATGTAAGTATCGGTAGGGTTACCGTAAAATAAATATTGCAGTACATGGAGCCAAAAAGAGTGCTTATCACCGGTGCGGCCGGTTTCCTGGGATCGCACCTGTGCGACCGGTTTATCAAAGAAGGATACAAAGTGATCGGGATGGACAACCTGATCACCGGCGACCTGCGGAATATCGAACACTTGTTTAAGCTGGAGCAGTTCGAATTTTATCATCATGATGTAACGAAGTTCATCCACATTCCCGGGCAGCTCGATTATATCCTTCATTTTGCTTCACCGGCCAGCCCGATCGATTACCTGAAGATCCCGATCCAGACGCTGAAAGTAGGCGCCATGGGCACGCATAATTGCCTGGGCCTGGCCAAAGCCAAGAATGCCAGGATGCTGGTAGCCTCTACCAGCGAGGTGTATGGCGATCCGCTGGTACACCCGCAAAAGGAAGAGTATTGGGGCAACGTAAACCCGGTGGGACCAAGAGGCGTGTACGACGAGGCCAAACGATACATGGAGTCCATCACGATGGCCTATCATACGTTTCACGGGGTGGAGACCCGCATCGTACGCATCTTCAATACCTATGGCCCGCGGATGCGGCTCAACGACGGCAGGGCGCTCCCGGCCTTTATCGGCCAGGCTTTGCGCGGCGAAGACCTGACGGTGTTCGGCGACGGTTCGCAGACAAGAAGCTTTTGCTATGTGGATGACCTGGTAGAAGGCATTTACCGGCTGCTGCTGAGCGATTATGCATTGCCGGTGAACGTCGGTAACCCGAATGAAATATCGCTGAAGGATTTTGCCGAAGAAATACTGGCGCTGACCGGTAACCAGGTGAAGATCACGTATAAACCGCTGCCGGTGGATGATCCCAAACAGCGGAAGCCCGATATTACCAAAGCAAAGGAGTTGCTGAACTGGGGCCCGAAAGTGGACCGGAAGGAAGGGCTGAAGATCACCTATGACTATTTCAAAAGCCTGCCGGAAGAAGAGTGGAAGAAGCAGCCGAAAGAATTCGTTAGTAACAAATAACAGCTTGTCTGCAATGGTTTGCCCGGGGCTGCAGCCTGAAACGGCTACGGAACCTAAAATATGCCCGCCACAGGCAGGGAACCTTAAACTTTTGCAACTTTAAACTTATTAAACCTTTAATGTACCAGGAACTGATCGATAGAAAAGCAAAGCTGGCTGTTATTGGATTGGGATATGTAGGATTACCGATCGCCCTTGAGTTTGCAAAAAAACTCTCTGTCATCGGGTTTGACATCAATGAGCAGCGGATCGGCCTGATGCAGCAGGGCATCGACCCGAGCAATGAACTGACCGCGGAGGCGTTTGAAAATTGCGACATTACCTTCACCACCTCGCTGGATACATTGCGCGAAGCCCGTTTCTTTATCGTAGCGGTGCCCACCCCGGTAGATGAACACAATGTACCTGACCTGGTGCCCGTCAAGAAAGCATCTGAAACCATCGGGAAGGTGATCAAGAAAGGCGATTACGTCGTTTTCGAATCCACCGTGTATCCCGGCTGCACCGAAGAAGACTGCCTGCCGGTCATCGAGCGGCTATCGGGGCTGAAAAATATCACGGATTTCAAGCTGGGCTATTCGCCGGAGCGGATCAATCCGGGTGATAAAACCCATACCCTGGCCAGGATCATCAAAGTGGTGTCCGGCTGCGATGCCGAATCGCTGGAGGAGATCGCAAAAGTATACGGCCTTGTCGTAGAGGCCGGCATTCACCAGGCTTCCAGCATCAAAGTGGCGGAGGCGGCCAAGATCATTGAAAATACCCAGCGCGACCTGAACATCGCCCTGATGAACGAATTGTCCATCATCTTTGACAGGATGAACATCAATACCTACGAAGTGCTGGAAGCGGCCGGCACCAAATGGAATTTCCTGAAATTCCAGCCCGGATTGGTGGGCGGCCACTGTATCGGGGTGGACCCGTATTACCTTACTTATAAAGCCAGCGAGCTGGGCTATGATGCAGAAGTGATCCTGGCCGGCCGGAGCATCAACGACAACATGGCCCGGTACGTAGCCGGCAAAGTGGTACAGCATATCATCGGCAACTCTGCAGACGTGAAATCGGCCAGGGTGCTGGTGAAAGGTGCTACCTTTAAAGAGAATGTGAGCGATATCCGCAATTCCAAAGTAGCCGATGTCGTCAAAGCGCTGCAATCGTTTTATGTCAATGTGGATGTGGAAGACCCGCATGCCAGTTCTGATGAGCTGAAGCATGAATATGGTTTCGGACTGGTAGAGCAGCCGGCAACAGATTACGATGCCGTGATCGTGACCGTTCCCCACCGGGAATATGCACAGCTGGATGATAGCTACTTTGCCGGGATCACCAAAGAGAATGCGCTGATCGCCGACCTGAAAGGGATCTACCGCAACAAAATTTCCAGCAGGAACTATTGGAGCTTATAATATGCCGTTTACTTCCGCCCACATACCCGGTGTGCTGATCTTTGACCCGAAAGTATTCGGGGACAGCAGGGGGTATTTTTTTGAATCCTACAATGAGCGGCTGTTCCAGGAGAACGGCATCATGACGCGGTTTGTGCAGGACAATCAGTCTTCGTCCTCCTATGGTGTGATCAGAGGGTTGCATTACCAGCTGGCGCCTCATGCGCAGACCAAACTGATCCGCGTCCTCAACGGCCGCATCCTCGATGTGATCGTGGACATCCGCAAAGGTTCCCCGGCATACGGGAAGGCTTTTTCCATCGAGCTGTCTGCAGAAAACAAGAAGCAACTCTTTATCCCGGCAGGCTTTGCCCACGGTTTCTCAGTGCTGAGCGCTACGGCAGATATCCTGTACAAATGCGATAACTTTTACAACAAGGAAAGCGAGCGGGGTATCATCTACAGCGATCCTGTGCTGGCAATCGACTGGCAGATACCTTCGGATAAGGCTATTGTATCGGAAAAGGACCAGGTGCTGCCCACCTTTGCAGGCGGCGTGCATAATTTTATATTCGAAGAGTAATGACAGTCAAAACCAACATACTGGTCACCGGCGCTAATGGTCAGCTTGGGCACGAGTTCCGGGATATAGCTGTGGCCTTTCCTGCGTTTACTTTTATTTTTTTGACCCGGGAAGAGCTGGCCATCGACAACCCGGAATCGGTAGCGGCAGCCTTCCGGCTGCATCAACCTCAATATTGCATCAACTGTGCGGCTTATACGGCAGTAGACAAGGCCGAAACAGACCCTGACGCAGCTTATGCCGTGAATGCAGCAGGACCCGCCAACCTGGCTGCGGCCTGTAAAGCATCCGACACGCTGCTCATCCATATTTCTACCGATTACGTGTTTGCCGGCACGGCCACCACACCCTATAAAGAAGACGAGGCTACGGAACCGCTGAATGTATACGGTGCGTCCAAGCTGGAAGGGGAGCGCAGGATCGTAGCTGCCAATCCCGATGCACTGATCATTCGTACTTCATGGGTCTATTCCCGGCATGGAAAAAACTTTGTAAAGACCATGCTGCGCCTGATGAGCGAACGGGATGAGATCGGTGTCGTCAGCGACCAGTTTGGCTCACCTACTTATGCTGCCGACCTGGCTGCCGCCATCATGCAGCTCATCGGTTCCGAACAATGGGAGGCAGGTACTTATCATTATTGCAATACCGGTGCGATCAGCTGGTATGATTTTGCCCTGGCTATCCGCGATATGATTGGAAGCAGCTGCCGGGTAAACGCGATCACAACGGCCGATTATCCCACGCCGGCATGGCGGCCTGTTTATTCCGTGCTGGATACCACCCGGATTGAAGCAGTCTTTGGCATCCGTCCGCCGCACTGGAGGGATAGCCTGCAGCAATGCCTCCTGCAGCAGCAGCCCCTGCGCGGATAAGATACACGCCGTTCTGCCGGATATGCAGTATTGAAGCAATCACTTCAATACTTTTGACAACTTCAATGAAGATTCTGTATTTTCCCGGTAATTATTGCTGCCGATCCTTATGCGCTGTGTCCTGCTGCTTATACTTATCCTTTCCTGCGTGTGTGCTTTTTCACAGACTCCTGTTACGGTATCTTTGTCAGCCCTGGATGAGGTCAAACAACAGGCCCCGGCCTACGACCGGCGAAAGCAGGCTATTATAGATAGCATCACCGGCAAACTGCAGCCTGCCGCCGGCCTGCCCCGTGCTTATAATAATTACCTCCAGTTGTATGAAGAGTACAAGGCGTTCAAGTACGACTCTGCCTATCATTATGCAAGAAAGCTGCAGGAGGTAGCAACGCAGCTCAACGATCCGCATCGTGTGGCGCAGGCGCGGCTGAAGCTTGCTTTTACCCTCGTTTCCGCCGGATTGTTCAAAGAAGCCTCCGACTCCCTCAACCTGCTGAACGGAGCTGTGATGCACGACAGCCTGAAAATGGAGTATTACCAGCTGATGGGGCGGCTGTACTACGACCTGGCCGATTTCAATAACGATAGCTTTCATACGCCGGCCTATGTGGCCAAAGGAAACCATTACCTGGATTCTGCTATCCGGCTTTATTCACCGGGGTCTTTTGAGTATGCCTATTTCAGCGGATTGAAAGATATCCGGTCCGGCAATAAGGAGCAGGCTTTGCTGAACTACAAGCAGCTGATGCGATGGCCGCACCTCTCCAACCATGAAATAGCGCTGACCGCCTCTACG
>JBEVLT010000026.1:0-10104 GCA_040509055.1 Chitinophagaceae bacterium | reverse complement strand
AGTGAGGTTTACCAATACAAACGGTGGTGATCTGCCGTTCCTGCACGGCCCGGATAATGGCGCGGGCAATATTGTCCTGCCTCACCTGTATCACTTCGGCGCCGAGCTCGGTGGCGTTCTTGAAATTGTTGATCAGGTGGCGCTGCGCCGCCAGCGGTATCCGGTCCATGGCTTCCCGGTGTGTTTGTACGTACAGCACATACCACTGGCTGTTGTAGTACGAGGCCAGCCGGGCTGTTTTGCGGATGATGGCCTGCGCCGTTTGATGATTGGAGGAGATGCAGGCCAGGAAGCGTTCATGCCGCCAAGGGTTTTCTTTGGCCGTTACTTCATGGTCCACTTTCCGCTCCACCTGGCCGGCTACTTCTTTCAGCGCCAGCTCGCGCAGCTGCAGGATGGCTTCCGGTTTGAAGAAGTGCTGGAGCGCCTGCTGCACTTTGCTGTGGTCATAGATCTTTCCTTCTTTCAGCCGGGTGATCAGTTCATCGGCCGTCAAATCAATATTGACCACTTCATCGGCCAGTTGTAATACTTTATCGGGCACCCGTTCTCTGACCTCGATGCCGGTGATCTGTTTCACATCGTCGTTGATGCTTTCGATATGCTGTATGTTCACCGCGCTGATCACGTCGATGCCTGCATCGAGGATGTCCAGCACATCCTGCCACCGCTTTTCATTCCTGCTGCCGGGTATATTGGTATGGGCCAGCTCGTCCACGATCACTACGGCAGGGTGCAGCAGCAGGATGGCCTGCAGGTCCAGCTCTTCCAGCTGCTTGCCTTTGTAAAAAACCTGTTTGCGGGGCAGTACCGGCAATCCCTCCGTCAGGGCCTGCGTCTCCGGGCGGTTATGCGTTTCTACGTAGCCGATCTTTATATTGATGCCGTTGCGCAGCAGGGTATGCGCTTCCTGCAGCATGCGAAAGGTTTTGCCTACGCCGGCACTCATACCGATGTAGATCTTCAGCTTTCCCCTTGGCGGATTTCCGGCACTGCCTGCCTGTACCATGCTATTTTCCGGGTTATTCATCATTGGTGTATAAATGTTGATGAATCAGGCCGCTCCTTTTTGCCTGCTTCGCTTTTCCCGGGGTGTGTACAGCATGGCCGTGCAGAGACAGTTCCGGTATTGCTTGCTTTTGAGAATGGAGTAATTGACACAGCTTTTACAACCATGCCAGAACGTTTTCTCCCGGGGTAGTTCTCCAAAGGTAACGGGCATAAAGCCCAGCAGGGCATTCAGCTTCATGATCGGCAGCCCGGTGGTAATGCTGATCACTTTTGCTTTCGGGTATTTTTTCCGGCTCAGGGAAAATACAAGTTTCTTGATGGCTTTGGCAATGCCCCTGTTGCGAAACACAGGACTTACGATCAGGCCCGAGTTGGAAACAAATTCACCGTTGCCCCATACTTCCATATAAGAAAAGCCGGCCCATGTGCCCTGGCGGGTCAGTGCGATCACGCCCTTGCCTTCACGCATTTTGGTGATGATACTTTGGGGGGAGCGTTTGGAAATGCCGGAACCGCGAAGCAGGGCAGAATGTTCCATTTCACCTGTAATTGTGCCGGCATATTTTTCATCTTCGGGTCCGGCTAAGCGGACGATAATACTATCGGGATTCATACATCTTTTTTTAGCAACCGGTTTTCATCACCTGTTGCAGGTAAACGGAATACAGGCGGGCCGGGATCAGTGATCTTACAACCAGCCGGTCGGGCCTGTTTTGCAAAAGCATGGAAGAAAAGGCGTAGATAAAATTGTTTTCGATCAGCATTTTTACCAGCCGGTCGCCATGGTGGTATAGCCGGTCGGCCAGGCCAAAGCATTTTTTGGCCTGTGAATAATCATGGTCCTCCACGGCATGCCGCGTATAATCGGAAAAACGATGGATGGACGCATAGATTTCCAGTGACAGGTTCACCGGGTATGTTTTCTTATCCAGCTGCGGGATCTCTTCTTTCAGAAGTGAGGAGGCTTCATATTGTGTGATCATAAAGGTGTTTATTAACGGTAAGGATGTCAAAACCTGTTCCGGCAATGAACAGGTTTTGACGGAAAGTAGTAAGTGACTGTACGGCAGTTAGATATGGTGTGGCTGCTCCTGCAAATGCTGTCGGATGCGGGTAGCTTGCCCTTTCATTCCGGAAATGCTTTTTCATATTGAAAAACATTTGTTGGTTAAAACCGATAAACCGCGGCGAGCAATCCTGTGAATGTGCTTTTTGAGGGGTTTCCGTTATTCTTTTCAAACAAGGTTTCCGTAGCCTGATCATACCGCAGCTCAGGAATGATCGTCAGACTCCCCAGGCGGATATTGTTGGACAGGGTCAACGCCAGGATTTTACTATCCAGGCCCAGCATACCGTCTGCATCCGAGACATATTCCCCGCGCAGGGTAAAGCCGCAATTGGCTGCCGGGTCGTAGTTGATGTACAGCGCAGACCCCCACCAATTGCCGGAAGGTCCGCTTTGCGGGTTGCGGAACTGGACGGTACCGTTATACGCAACACTAAGCCGGCTGCTGATAGCGCCGGAAAGCACCAGGTCCAGCTGGTCCAGGCGCGAACCGGTGGCATAGTTACCGCCCTGGTAGTTGAGGTACGCCTTCAGCTTGTCGTTTGCTGTAGCGGTGCTCAGCTGGCCGATGATGAATTTAGCCGGGCGCGTGGTGGTGGAATAGTCTGTTGGGTTGGCGATGCCGGCCATCATTGCCGTTTTGCCGGCAGTACTGATATCGGCTTTGATACCGGTATGAAAGAAGGGACCGTAGGAAAACAGGTAGCTCATGCTGTAATTCCTATTCAGGTAAGCATCCACCATCTCGTAACCGATATGTGTGCCCCATTTGCCGGCCGTGAATTTCAGCCTTTGCGAAGGTGAATAGCTGATGTAGAGTTGTTTAATATTGGACAATGAAAGAAAACCATTCCTGTTGTTGTCTGTATCGCCATCGTTGTATGAAAACTCTTCTGCACGGCGGCCAAATCCCAGGTCGATGGTGCCGCTCACTTTTCCACTACTATGATCCGCACGAATGCCGGCCATACCCAGCTCAAAAGAGTTCTGTGAGTTGGTAAAACTGGTGAGGTTATTGGTGGTACCGGATTTCGGGTTGGCAAAATTATAACGATAATACGCATCGATGGAGCCCGAGATCACAGGTTTGGATTGTGTAGCGGAATCCTGCGCTTCACAATCAATTGCGGCGAGTAAGGCAATTCCTATAAATATTCTTTTCATTTTGGTTGTTTTAAGATTTAAATAGCATACGAATTAGCGGAGGGTCATGTTGACTCATTTGACTTGTATGACTTATTTAATTTGTATGACTGCTACTTCAATTCATCCAGCGCAATGTTCAATTTCAGCACATTCACCCTTGACGGGCCCAGCAAACCTGCCAGTGGCTTTTGTATATGCCGATCCACCAGGGCTTTTACTTTTTGTTCGGGTAAGGAACGGACAGTAGCTACACGTTTTACCTGGACATAAGCGGCAGCCGGGGAGATATCGGGATCAAGACCACTGCCCGAAGCTGTTACCAGGTCGGCAGGAATTTCTTCCTTTCGTACGCCGGGGTTGTGCACGAGGAATGTATCGATGCGGTCCTGCACCACCTGCAAATAATCAGGGTTGGAAGGGCCTTTGTTGCTGCCGGCCGATCCGGCTGCATTGTAATTAACAGCGGAAGGCCGTCCCTGGAAATAGTTGTCACCGGTAAACGACTGGCCGATCTTTTCATAACCGACCACTTTACCGTTTACAATAATGGTTTCTCCTTTGCCGCCACCGGGCGCCGCCTTGCTTACGCCGGCGATCAGCAACGGGTAAAACACGGAGCAGAGCAGGATTATGGCCAGCGTCAGCTTCAGCGATATCAGTAGGTTCTTTTTCATGATTGTTCTTTTTTTAATCTGATTACATAAATAGTCCCAGCAGCAGATCGATCAGCTTGATGCCGATAAACGGGGCGATGATGCCGCCGATGCCGTACACCAGCAGGTTTCTTCTCAACAGGGCCGAAGCGCCGATGGGACGGTATTGCACACCGCGCAGAGCCAGTGGGATCAGCAGCGGGATGATGATGGCGTTGAAAATAATCGCCGACAGGATGGCCGATTCCGGGCTCTTGAGCTGCATGATGTTCAGTGACTGCAGTGCGGGAATGGAAGAAATGAACAGGGCGGGTACGATGGCGAAATACTTGGCCACATCATTGGCAATGGAAAAGGTAGTGATGGTGCCGCGGGTGATCAGCAATTGCTTGCCGATCTCCACCACTTCGATCAGCTTGGTAGGGTCATTGTCCAGGTCCACCATATTACCGGCCTCCTTGGCAGCCTGCGTGCCGCTGTTCATGGATACGCCTACATCGGCCTGTGCCAGGGCAGGCGCATCGTTGGTGCCATCGCCCATCATGGCTACCAGCTTGCCGCCCGACTGCTCTTTGCGGATGTACTCCATCTTGTCTTCCGGTTTGGCTTCGGCAATAAAATCGTCTACGCCGGCTGCGTTCGCAATGTATTTTGCGGTAAGCAGGTTGTCGCCGGTCACCATCACGGTCTTGACGCCCATGCGGCGCAGCCGCTGGAAGCGTTCCTGTATACCGGGTTTGATGATGTCCTGCAACTCGATTACGCCTTTGATCTCGTTGTTTACCGCCACCACCAGCGGCGTACCGCCATTGGTCGCAATGCTTTTCACGCTGGCTTCGGTTTCGGCCGGTACTGTATGCCCGTTCTGCACAGCAAGGTTGCGGATGGCATCGAAAGCGCCCTTGCGGATGCGCATGCCATCCGGCAGGTTCACACCGCTGCTTCTTGTTTCCGCGGTGAATTTGATGAACTCCGTTCCTTGCTGTGTCTGTGCCGTTACTCCTTTGGCCAGGGCCAGCTCCACGATCGATTTTCCTTCAGGCGTTTCATCGGCCAGCGAGCTTAGCGCACTGTATTGAATAAAATCCTGGTCATTTGTGCCGGGGGCGGCATAAAAGTTCGTGGCCTTGCGGTTGCCGATGGTGATGGTACCTGTTTTGTCCAGCAGCAGCACATCCACGTCGCCGGCTGTTTCCACCGCCTTACCGCTCTTGGCGATCACGTTGGCCCGCAGCGCCCGGTCCATACCGGCGATACCGATGGCTGACAGGAGCCCGCCGATAGTGGTCGGGATCAGGCAGACAAACAGGGAAATAAAGGCAGCGATGGTAATGGGCGTATTCGCATAGTCGGCAAACGGCTTCAGCGTCACGCACACGATGATGAAGATGAGTGTAAAAGCAGCCAGCAGGATGGTCAGTGCAATTTCATTCGGCGTTTTCTGCCGGCTGGCGCCTTCCACCAGCGCGATCATTTTATCGAGAAAGGTCTGACCGGGTTGCGTGGTCACTTCCACCACGATGCGGTCGGACAATACTTTGGTACCGCCGGTCACCGACGATTTATCACCGCCGGCCTCGCGGATCACCGGTGCCGATTCGCCGGTAATGGCCGATTCGTCGATCGTGGCAATACCTTCCACGATCCCGCCATCCATGGGAATGGTATCGCCGGCTTCACACACAAACCGGTCGCCGAGGCGGAGGCTGGAGGACGGGACGGTCTTTACTTCGTTCACATACATGTCGCCCACGACAAAGATCTTTTTCGCAGGTGTTTCTTCTCTTGTTTTGCGCAGGCTTTCTGCCTGGGCCTTGCCTCTTGCTTCGGCCAATGCCTCGGCAAAATTGGCAAACAGCACGGTTACCAGCAGGATGGCAAACACCGTGATATTGTACCATAAGGCGCCTTCGGTGGTATTGCCGGTGGCCAGTTGCCAGATCACCACGGCCAGCATCACCAGTGTACCAAGCTCTACGGTAAACATCACCGGGTTCTTTACCATCAGGCGTGGGCTCAGCTTCAGTACCGATTGCCGGATGGCGCCGCTTACCAGCGAAGGGTCAAATAATTTTATAGCTTGTTTTTTTGTCATGATCATTCAGTTTTTAGCGGAGTGAAAAATATTCGGCCAGCGGTCCCAGTGCCAGCGCCGGGAAAAAGGAAAGGGCATTGATAATGATGATCACGGCAAAGGTCATCATGCCGAATGTCCAGGAGTCGGTCCGCAGGGTGCCGGGCGATTCAGGGATGTATTTTTTACGTGCCAGCAGGCCGATGATGGCGACCGGGCCGATGATGGGAATAAAGCGCGCCAGCAGGAGCACGAAGCCGGTGGTCACGTTCCAGAAGATATTGTTATCGCCCAGGCCTTCGAACCCGCTGCCGTTATTGGCGTTGGCTGAAGTGTATTCGTACAGCATTTCGGAAAAGCCGTGGTGCGATGGATTGTTCAGCCAGGCGCCTGGTTTTACCGCCCACCCGATCTCCGGGTGATGCGCGATCATGTAAGCGGCCAGCGCCGTGAAGCCTTTGACAAGAAAGGCAGACAACAGCGTTACCAGGGCTGCGATCTTTACCTCCCGCGCTTCCACTTTATGCCCCATGAACTCGGGCGTACGCCCGATCATGAGTCCGGAGATGAAGACCGCGATGATGATATAGATCAGGTAGTTCAGGATACCCACGCCGCATCCGCCGTAAAAGGCATTGACCATCATGGCCAGCAGCATCATGGTGCCGGACATGGGCATGGAGCTGTCGTGCATGGAATTGACCGAGCCGGTGGAAATGACGGTGGTGATGATGCTCCAGTAAGCAGATGCTGCGGGACCGAAGCGTACCTCCTTGCCTTCCATGGCGCCGGTGGCCTGCGCAATCCCCATCTTTTCGATGGCAGGATTGCCATTCACCTCAGACACGATGGTAGGTACCAGCAGGAACAGCATGCCGATGGTCATTACCCCGAAGATGACGAGTGCCAGCTTTTTACGGCGGAGGTAGAAGCCCATCGCAAAGATCATCGCCAGCGGGATGATCATCTGCAGCACCATCTCCAGCATGTTGGTAAAATAATTCGGGTTTTCAAGGGGATGCGCCGAGTTGGCGCCAAACCAGCCGCCGCCATTGGTGCCGATATGTTTGATGGCGATCATGCCGGCTGCCGGCCCGCGGGATACCTGCACGCTGTCGCCCTGCAGGGTGGTGATGGTATCCCTGCCATCAAAGCTGGCCGGCGTACCGTTGAAAGCAAGGACGATGGCGGCAATGATGCAGAGCGGTAATAAGATGCGGGTAATGGCTTTGGTAAAAATGACCCAGAAGTTGCCCAGGTGTTGCGTGGTCTTTTCCTTCAGCCCGTTGAATACGGCGATGAGCGCGGCAATACCGGTGGCAGCGCTGACAAACATCAGGAAGTTGACGACAAACAGCTGGGTGAGATAGGTCAGCCCCGATTCGCCGGAATAGTGCTGCAGGTCGCAGTTGACGAGGAAGCTGATGGCGGTGTTAAAAGCCAGGTCGGGAGTCTGTGCCGGGTTGCCATCCGGGTTTAGCGGCAGACGGTCCTGGAAAATAAGGAGGAAGAAAGCATAGACCAGCCAGAGCATATTGATCGTAAGCAGGGCTTTGAGAAACTGTTTCCAGTTCATGCTTTCTGCGGTGTTGATGCCACTGATGCGAAAGATGAACCGCTCCAGGGGGCTCATAAAATCGGTAAACGTTTTTTGACCGCTGAAGACGGTTGCCACATAGCGGCCCAGCGGATAAGCCAGCGCTACCGTGAGCAGGAACATAGCGATGACGCCGGATAATTCTGTATTCATGTTAAAATTTTTCGGGTTTGATCAATACGTACAGGAGGTAGCCACAAACCACTACGGATAGGATGAATAATGCTGTCATCATGGTGTTTAGATTTTTTCGAACCAATCGACGGATTTGAAAAGAAGGCCGAAGCAAACAAGGCCGGAAAGGAGTAAGACGATTGCCAGTGTCATGGTTGAGTTTTGTAAGGATGAGAAATATGTTTGTCGGGCAGGGTATGCCAGTGCCGTGCCGGCACCAGGCAGAGTGAGTGAGCAGCGGGTGTTAGTGAAAGACTGCCAATGGCTTAGTTATGGAAACAAGCCAACAGGGCCATGCAGGAGATGCAGCTTAACCCTTCCGTTTTGAAAGGGTGATTTGTCAAAATGAAAAGAGATCAGCCCAGGTTGTATTCGGCAATCTTGCGGTAGAGCGTAGTGAGACCAATGTTCAGCAGGCGGGCCGCTTCGGTCTTGTTGCCGTTGGTATGCAGGAGCGTTTTGCGGATATGTTCCTTTTCTACGCCGGCCAGCTCAAAGGAAGAAAAACTGTGTTTTGCAACTGCAGGAGCAGACCGGAACTCGACCGGCAGGCTGTTCACCGTAAGTGCTGCGCCGTCTTCGAGGATCACGCTGCGCTCGATCACGTTCTTCAATTCACGGATATTACCGGGCCATTGGTAATGCTGCAGCGCATCCAGGTATGCTGCTGATAAAGCAGGGACCGGTTTGTTGGTACGCGCAGCCGAGAGTGCTGTAAAATGCGTGGCCAGGGCAGGAATATCTTTCAACCGCTCGCGCAGCGACGGCAATGCTACCTGGAACACGGACAAACGATAAAACAGGTCGGACCGGAAATGACCGGTTTCGATCTCTGCCTGCAGGTGGCGGTTGGTTGCCGAAATGATGCGCACATCCACTTTTACGGTCCGGGTATCGCCTACCTTGATGAACTCACCGGTTTCGAGCACCCGCAGCAGCCGGGCCTGCAGTTCGGCAGGCATTTCGCCGATCTCGTCCAGGAAGAGGGTGCCGTGGCTGGCCTCTTCAAACAAGCCTTTTTTATCTTTTACTGCTCCGGTAAAAGCGCCGGCCTTGTGGCCAAACAGCTCGCTTTCCAGCAGCTCCCGGCTGAAGGCGCTGCAGTTTACCGCTACAAAAGACTGGCCCGCCCGCCGGCTGGCCTGGTGAATGGCCTGGGCAAACACTTCCTTGCCGGTACCGGTTTCGCCCAGCAGCAGTACCGTGGTATCGGCGCCGGCCACTTTTTGTGCCAGGGCTACGGCCTGCCGGATGCCTGCGGAGTCGCCCAGTATGGTATCGAAGGAATGAGTACGGCCCAGTTGCTGCTGCAGCCGTGCCACCTGCTGCGCCAGCTGCGCTTTTTCCAGCGCCCGGTGCAGCAGGGGAATGATCTTGTCGTTGTCATCGCCTTTGACGAGGTAGTCGAAAGCGCCGTTTTTCATGGCCTGCACGCCATCGGTTACGTTGCCATAGGCGGTCAGCAGGATCATTTCTATCGTTGGGTATTTTTTCCTGAGCTCACCGGCCAGCTGCACGCCGTTGCCATCGGGCAGCTTTACATCGCAAAGCACCACATCGATGGCTTCCGTTTCCAGCTTTTTCAGCCCGGCTTTGACCGTGGCTGCTTCGTGCACGTCGAAACCTTCCAGGCCGATGATGCGCTTCATCAGCCCGCGGAGCTGCTCTTCGTCGTCGATGATTAAGATGCGCTTTCCTTGCATAACGGGATGTAAATGTACCGGAAGAAGCTCCAAAAAAGCGCACCCTGAATGTTTGCGGCGCATCATACCGGGGCTCGAAAAATCCAGGAGTATTCAAAAGACGGCAAAATTTCTATTGTAAATCAGTTGATTACAAAGGTGTGTATTGAAAATAATGTTTGAAATCCTTGGAAGGAAAGCAAAGATGCTTATCTTTGCGACCCCAAAAACAGCGTTAGCTGGAATCGGGACAGAACCGGGGGATGGCCCGGCTGCATTTCTTAAACCTGCTGTGATCCGCCCGGCGGAGCCAGCGCAACACAAATTTCGAATGAGCAAATTACATTTCACAACAAAGCATGCGAATGCGGCTACCGTACAACGCACCTGGTACGTTGTAGACGGTACCAATCAAACCGTAGGACGTATGTGTGCCAAAATTGCTGCGATCCTTCGCGGTAAGAACAAGGCATACTATACGCCTCACGTTGACACCGGCGATTACATTATCGTGATCAACTGCGAAAAAGTCGTTCTTACCGGCAACAAGCTGCAGGAAAAGATCTATGACACGTTCAGCGGTTACCCCGGTGGCCGTAAGGAAGAAACGGCGATCAACCTGCAAAAACGCCGCCCCGAAGTATTGATCGAAAGGGCAGTAAAAGGCATGCTCCCCAAGAATCGCCTGGGCCGCCAGATGT
>JBEVLT010000025.1:0-4771 GCA_040509055.1 Chitinophagaceae bacterium | reverse complement strand
ATGCTTTTCCATCAGGCAGGTTATTATCAAGAAACAGGATATCGGGACGGGCCGATTCAAGTTGTTCCAGTCCTTCCTTCAGTGTAAATGCCAGCAACACTTCATAGCCCTTTCCGCGGAAAAAACTTTTCATGATCATGCAGTAATCGATCTCGTCATCGACAATTAAAATCCTGGGTTTTATCATTTGTTCCATGAGGGAAAAATAGCTGAATGACAAGGCAATTGATCCGGAAATTGAAGATACATATTCTTTGGCACAGTTGTTCTGCTTTCCAGTCGCACACAACACCGGTGCCGGGATCACTTTAAAATAAAAAAATATGGCCGACGCAGCAAAAACAGCCGGCGATTCACAGGGGCCGGACAGCGCCGCGAAACGGTATAAGGAGGAATATGCGGAGTTTATCGAGATGGCCGCCCATGACCTTGATGCACCGCTGCGCAAGCTCGGCGTATTGATAGAAAAAGTAGCAGCCGAATGCCAGCAGGAGCGGCGCGACAACGTGGAGGCTTACATGAAGCGGATCAACCGGTGCCTGGGCGATATGCGGTCGCTGATCGACAGCCTTACCATTTTATCGCGGGCAGGCATAGGGCCTGGTACCATTACCGAATTTGGCCTGGATACCGTAGTGCAGGAAGCCTGGCGCGAACTGCAGCCTGCTGCAGATGATAAAGAGGCGCAACTGACCGTAGAGCCATTGCCGGTAGTAAAGGCCGACAGGATACAATACCGGCAATTGTTTAAGCACCTTCTGCAGAATGCCATTATTTTTGGAAAAAAAGAGGTAGTCCCGCAGATCACTGTAAAAGCGGAGATGCTGACGGGTGCTGAAAAAGAGAATTGGTTGGAGGGGCGGGAGGGGAGTGATCATTATAAAATAACCGTTGAAGACAATGGGATCGGGTTCCGCCCGGAATACGCAGAGCGAATATTCAGGCCATTCGTACGGCTGCATGGCAAGTCCGAATATGAAGGAAATGGCATCGGCCTTGCACTATGTAGGAAAATTGCCGAAAATCACCGGGGCGTTATCTATGCCGAAGGCCAGGAAGATGCAGGAGCCCGTTTCGTATTGATTATATCCCAAACAAGCAACTAATGCCAACCACCAGCCGTGCGATCAGAATAGCGATCATCGACGACGACGAAGACGATTTTTTCATTATCAGCGACTATCTCAAGGGCATCGAGGGCAACCGGTTCACTATTGAATGGTGCAATAATTACGGGGAAGGCCTGCGCAAAATCAAAGCGCGGGAATACGACATCTATTTTGTGGATTACCGGCTGGGCCGGCATACCGGGCTGGAACTGCTGCAGGAAATCAGTGCCAGCAATGTGGACGATCCGGTGATCCTGCTGACAGGCAAGGGCAACAAGGATATCGATGTAAGCGCCATGCGCAGCGGGGCTACCGATTACCTGATCAAATCGGAACTGAATACCGAAAAGCTGGAGCGCTGTATCCGTTACTCACTGGAAAGATCGGCAGCCCTCCGGGAAATAAAGGCGAGGGAAAGCAAATACCGCAACCTGTTTGAAGGATCCAAAGACGCCGTTTTCATAGCAGACAGGAACTTTGTTCTCACCGAGGTGAATCACGCCGCATCGCTGCTGTTTGCATCGGAAATGGACCAGCTGGCCGGGCAAAACTTCTATGATTTCATTACCGATTCGGACTGCCGCAGCGAGATCGGAGAATTGCTGGAAAAAAATGCGACCATCAGCGACCTGGAATTGGAGATACAGAACCTGGCGAAAGAAACGCGTGCCTGCCAGCTGTCGGTCTCGTTCCTGCAAAGTCCGGATGATGAACCGCTGCTGTACTGCATTCTTCACGATATTACCAATATCAAGAAGGCGGAGATGGCCAACCTGCAGGCCCAGAAGCTGGCCGCCAACGAACGGCTGATGCGCGTGCTGGCGCACGAAATACGCAACCCGCTGAACAATATCAGCCTCTCCGTCGACAATTTTGAAATGCCCTACCAGGATACGGAGATGCAGACCAACCTGATCCAGATCATCAGGCGGAATTGCCTCCGCATCAATCATATCATCACCGAACTGCTCGACCTGACCAAACCACCCGAGCTCACCTTTCAGCGGCATACCCTGCAGGAGATCGTGGATGAAGCCATCGCCATGAATACGGACCGCATCAACCTGCATCATATTTCGGTGCAAAAGAGCTATCCCGATACGCCCCTGTACATATCGGCCAACAAGTCCAGGCTGATCATCGCGTTTACAAATATCCTTATCAATGCCATTGAGGCCATGGAAGCCCGCCACGGCCAGCTTGCCATCGTTATGCAGTCGCTGCCGGATGCTTACCAGGTGACCATACAGGACAATGGCAAAGGCATACCGGAAGAATACATGTCCAAACTGTTTGAACCCTTTTTCACGCTGAAGAAAAACGGCATCGGCCTGGGCCTCGCCGCTTCGTATGCCATCATTCAGTCCCATCGTGCGGATGTGCAGGTGGATAGCCGCGTGAATGAGGGTACCAGCTTTATTATCAGTTTTAACAAAGACGACCAGGCATAATTTTATCCCATACATTTGTTACCATGCAATTATCGGGTAATGGTTTTGTGCTGCGTGGGATCCGGCAAGAAGATAAGATGGCGCTGGCCCGACATGCCAACAATCCAAAAATAGCAGCCAATCTGCGCGATATTTTCCCGTCTCCGTATACGGAAAATGATGCAGCTAATTTTATCAGCTTTGTGCTTGCCCACAATGACCCGCCTTTGCATTTTGCGATCGAAGTAAACGATGAAGCAGCGGGCATGATCAGCCTGATAATGAAGGAGGATGTATACCGGCTCAATGCAGAGATCGGCTATTGGCTGGGTGAAGAGCATTGGAACAAAGGCATCATGACAGCAGCCATCCGCCTGGTCACCGGCTATGCATTTACCAGCCTGGGCATGATCAGGGTATATGCTGAGCCTTTTGCCACGAACACCGCTTCCGCCCAGGTACTTGAAAAGGCCGGTTATACCCGCGAAGCTGTTCTCCGCAGGTCCGTCATTAAAAATGGAGAGGTGCTGGATTCCTTTATTTACTCCCTGACAGATACAGCTTACTTTTCAGCAGGCTATCCGACAACTAATTGATTCACATGTGCTTGTCGGAAGTACATTGCTATTATCCCCAGGCTGTACACAACCTTTGACAGGGTATCGTAAAATATTTATTAATTTTCCGGCTCCATTGGTTAAGGGTTAATACTTAGTAGCAGCTTGCCCACCGAAAGCCTCCATAATGAAGCCATGCTCATCCGTGAGATGCAGTCAGGCAGTGAAGAAGCATTTACTACACTGTACCGGCACTATAGCCCGCGTCTTTACCTGAACATACTCGGCATGATCCGCGATCCCCTGCTGGCGGAAGAAATCGTACAGGAACTTTTCACGCGTATCTGGCAAAAGCGCGAAAGCGCTGGTCTCAGCGGCAATTTTGCAGGTTACCTGTACCGTATCGGCCAGCACCTGGTGCACGATTTTTTCCGGAAGATACAGCGGGACCGTCGCCTGCTGGAGCGGTTCCGGCCGCTGGCGCAGGAGCATTATAAGCATATTGAAGAAGCGCTGGATTATCGCCAGTCATCGGCCATACTGGAGAAGGCCATCGAACAGCTGCCACCCCAGCAAAAGAAGGTATACGAACTGGTAAAAGTGGAAGGATGTACCTATAAGAAGGCGGCCGAGATCATGGGCATTTCCCCACTTACTGTAAAAGAATACCTGGTGTCTACCAATAAGTCCATCCGTCATTATGTGCTGACCCATGCCGATACGGCCGCTTACCTGTTGCTGCTGGCTGCCATCCACAGGACCCTTTAAGCTTTTTTTAATTTTTTTTCACGCTGATCCCCCCCATCTGCCGGGCCTGCCCGTTTTTAAGGGTATAAACTGATAGCGTGCCATCTCCCCACCCTTATACTGTCCTGTTCCAACGGCTGCTGGAAGGCAAATTGTCTCCGGCCGATACAGAAACCCTGGTTGCCTGGCTGGGTAGCGACGGGCAGGACCCGGAAGCAGCTTCGCTTATCCTGGCACAATTGCAACAAATGGTTGCTGCCGAGGCGGTAAGTCCTGAGCTGGTGGCACGGCTTGAAAGTAAACTACCCGCTATACTGGGGCATGCGAAACCGGCGCCTGCCCGTGTTCATTTCCTGAAGAAACCATGGCTGCGGTACGCCGCCGCCATCATCATCGTACTGTTTGGGGCCGTTGCTTACCTGTGGATCACCAATTCCCGGCCGTCAAAGCAGATGGCTGCTGCCGATCCTGCCTGCTGCCAGCAGGAGATTGTACCTGGTAAAGAAGGTGCTATCCTGACGCTGGCAGATGGCAGCACCGTTGTGCTGGATAGCCTGGGCAACGGTGTGATCACGACCCAGAACGGATCGAAGGTGCTGCTGACCAATGGGCAGCTTGCCTACAATGCCGAGGGTGCAGCCGGCGCCGAAACGGCTTACAACACCATGACCACTCCCAAGGGCAGGCAGTTCCGCGTCGTGCTGTCGGATGGCACCAAAGTCTGGCTCAATGCAGCTTCCTCCCTCCGTTATCCCATCGTTTTTACCGGCAACGAAAGAAAGGTGGAGATCACCGGCGAAGCCTATTTTGAAGTGGCGAAAAACACCGATCCTGCCACCGGCCGCAAACGGCCTTTTCATGTGAAGGTGAACGACAGGACGGAGATCGAAGTGCTGGGCACACATTTCAACATCAATTCCTACAAAGA
>JBEVLT010000024.1:0-3593 GCA_040509055.1 Chitinophagaceae bacterium | reverse complement strand
TGCCGATAAAAAACTGATTGCTTTTCATGTGAAAGGCGGGGGTATTCCCGAACACGCTATCCATGCCAACCGGTTTCCTGCCGGCGCCGTAGACAATTATCTGGCGGAGGGCTGGCAGATACCTTCCAATATTACGATTGGCGCCTTCCGGGCACCGCGCTCAAATTTCAATGCGGCAGCTGAACAATCCTTTCTGGATGAACTTGCCGAAGCCATGGGAAAGGACCCGATTGACTTCCGGCTTGAACTGCTACAACGCGCTAAAGAAAACCCGGTCGGAAAAAACAATGAATATGACGCCGACCGGTATGCGGCCGTCCTTAGGTTACTGAAGGAAAAGTCAGGGTGGGGTAAACCCGGGCACAGCAAATATAGCCGCGGGGTTGCTGCTTATTTCTGTCACAATTCCTATGCCGCTCATGTGGTAGACCTTGTAATGCGCGATGGCAGTCCTTATGTAGAACGTGTTTTCAGTGCGATTGATTGCGGTATTGTTATTAACCCGGACGCTGCCACGAACATGGTAGAAGGCGCAGTGATCGACGGGATCGGCAATGCATTTTACGGGAAGCTGAGTCACAAAAATGGCGCACCAGAACAGCGGAATTTTAATACCTATAGAATGATCCGCCATAGTGAGGCGCCGAAATCGATAGAAGTACATTTTGTGGAAAATGATTTTGATCCTACCGGCCTGGGAGAACCTCCTTTTCCCCCGGTGTTCGGAGCAGTTGCCAATGCGCTGTATAAATCCACAAAAAAGAGACATTATTATCAACCCTACCTGGATGGATCTCTTGAAAACCTGATAAAATCTATTCCCAAAAAATCATTTTAGGCTATGATCAACCTTACCATCAATGGCAAAGCCCACTCACTGGATATCGATCCTGAGACACCCCTCTTGTGGGCGCTTCGGGAAACCCTTGGCCTGGTGGGGACAAAATACGGATGTGGTGTTGCGCAGTGTGGGGCTTGCGTGGTGCATTTAAACGGTGAAGCGGTTCGCTCCTGTGTAACCCGGGTCAGCCGGGCAGCAGGACAGAAAGTCGTGACAATCGAAGGGCTCTCTGAAAATTTTGATCACCCGCTGCAAAAAGCCTGGCTGGAAGCAGACGTGTCCCAGTGTGGCTATTGCCAGGCCGGGCAGATTATGTCCGCCGCAGTGCTTCTGCGCGAAAACAAAAACCCCACTGACAGCGACATTGATATTGCCATGGAGGGAAATATCTGTCGGTGCGGCACCTACCTGCGCATTCGCAAAGCCATCAAACTGGCTGCGGAGATTCAACGAAAAAAATAATCACGTCATCGTTTACATCATGAAAAGTGTATCACTCAAAAATAAGGTTCGTATCCCACATCTGAAGATGATGACGGTGATGGGTAGCATCGCCATTTCAGTGGGCATACTCACCAGTGGGTTTAAAGAAAAAGCTGATCTGAAGTACACAGCAAAAAATTTGCGGAACGGCATCGACAGCGCCGCATCCATTGCCGCATTCGAAAAAGTGTACCAGGTGCTCATGAGCCCCCGGTGCATGAATTGTCATCCGGCAGGTGATATACCACTCCAGGGCGACGACAATCATAAACATACGATGATGCCCCGCCGCGGGAAAGATGGCAAAGGTCTTTATGCGATGAAATGCGCCAATTGCCATCAGCCTGAAAATTCAACTGTGGCGGGTGGGCCTCCCGGAAATCCAAAATGGGCACTACCGCCTGCAGATATGAAAATGGTATTTGAGGGACGGTCACCACGGGAACTGGCGCTTCAAATCATGGACTACAAAAGAAACGGCCATAAAACAAAATCACAGTTGATCGAGCATGCACGGGATACCCTTGTGAAAGCAGGATGGAATATGGGCGAAGGCCGCAAACCACCACCACTGTCCTATACTCAATTTGTTGTCGCCTGGGATGAATGGATCAATACAGGTGGTATTGCTCCCTGGTAACATTCAGAAAGCGATCCTCTAACCACGGTCCACCTGCCATCCGCCAGGTGGAGTAATACCCGGTTATGGCCCTTAAGAATTGGCCTTTTCTCCTGCTATAAGCCCAGCCTTCCGTCAACGGAAGGAGTTCGCCGTCTCACCCGCCGGCGCTAATCATATGTAAATACTATAAAAGGTTCCGAAGTGCAGATACAAATCCTGTTCCCGCCCATTATACGACAATCCGCATATCCCCGTTACCTTTGAAATCAAAATAAGATCACTAAAGACTGGTCTCCACTGAATTTACCAGCCTGCAAACCGGACACCAAACAGCATTTATGAAAACAGCATGGATCCTGATCGCATTTTTGTCCGGCGTCATCCTCCCCCTGCAGGCGGGATTAAATGCCCGCATGAGCAAGGCCATCGCCAGCCCGGTATACGCTGCATTGATCTCCTTTGTAGTCGGCGCCCTGGCAATTGGATTATTCGTGCTGATCACGCGTCAGCCCGTATCCTGGTCAGGCGTAAAAACGGCTCCGCCTGTGGTCTGGATCGCCGGTTTACTGGGGGCCTTTTATGTGACGGCAGTTGTCCTGGCCTTTCCGCGCATTGGCGCTTCGCTCACCTTCGGGCTGATCGTCGGCGGACAGCTGCTCATGGCCTTGTTGCTGGACCACTTCAAGGTGCTGGTGGCGCAGCCGCACCCGATCACGATCTGGCGGGTGATTGGCGCCATCCTGATTGTAGCGGGCGTAGTGCTGATACGAAAATTCTGATCCTAAAATGGGCTAAATTGAAGTAGGTGTATTCATTTACCTATAATGGACCCTTTTCACATGCACCAGGACCTTTATTTGTCCATGAAAAAAGACGGTGTCGCATCCCAGCACGATCTTTCTGCAGGAACCGGTTCGTTAACGGGTTCTGTAAAAGGAGAGATCACCCGTTTATCGGATCGCTGTGCATTCGGCACCCTCCAGGCAGTGTTTTCTTCTGGATACATCGTCTTCTGATACCGCAGCATCATGGCCAGCTCATCCCGGATAAATGCAAGATGCTTTTTCGACTCCGGGTCTTTGTAGCCCGGCAGGGCAGCTGAAACCTGCATGTGCAGCTTTTCCAGATGAGCAATCAGCACATGCCCATACTCCATCATGGACGCCATGCCCGGCATACCTACCCGCACATTGTAGAGCAGCTGCACCACATAGGTCTTCTGCAGGTTGCGCCGCGCCATCCCGATCGTTTGTTGCTTATCCAGCTCTTTAAAAAACTCTGCTTCGAAATCGTTCAGCAATTCATTATAGCTGTACGACTTTCCTTTCGGAAGGCTTGTTTCGTTAAAGAAGAGCCAGTTCCACATCCCCGCATCCGTCAATGCGCTGATCACAACCTCCTGTTTCTTCTGAAGCGCGATCAACCCGGAGCCGGTCCCTGCTAAAAACTGTTTGGCATTGAACAACCAGTCCGGCGTTGTAAACAATTCCCGGTTGAAGAACTGAACTGCTGAACGGATCTTTTCCCTGTCCTGAAAGCTGAAGAAGGTACCGCCCTGCTCAACGGTGCCGAAATTCCATTTCATCAGACCGATGTTGTTGGCCACGTGGCCCAGGTAACGCGTATATTGCGCGTTCACATTATTGA
>JBEVLT010000023.1:0-3073 GCA_040509055.1 Chitinophagaceae bacterium | reverse complement strand
GCGCCGATATCACCCGCTACCAGCTCGTTCACATGGGTCCTCTTATTGCCTTCCACCAGGAAAAGCTGGCTGAGCTTTTCCGTCACACCGGTTGATTCGTTTTCCAGCTCCATCCCGCTTTTGACAGTGCCGGAATATACCTTGAAGAACGACAGCTCTCCCACATGCGGCTCGTTCACGGTTTTGTAAATAAAGATGCAGGCAGGCCCGCCGGCATCACAGGGCAGCCGCTCTCCTTTCCTGGTGGTTTGCGGCGGCATCTCGTTGGCGCTCGGGCATACGTTGTCGATAAAGCCCATCAAGCGTCCGCTGCCCATGTTGCGCTCGGCCGACAGGCAAAAAAGCGGGAACAGGTCGTGGTTGATCATCGCCTTCTTCATTCCCTCCTTCATTTCGTCTTCGTCCAGCTCGCCTTTATCGAAATATTTTTCCATGAGCGTTTCGTCATTGCTGGCAATGGCCTCGATCAGTTCTTTGTGCAGCTCGTCGGCCTTTGCTTTTTCTTCATCCGGTATCGGCAGCTTCTCAGGGCGGCCGCCGGCGTCTTTGAACTTGTAGAGCGTCATGCGGAGCACATCCACGATCTCGTGGAAGCCGGCGCCTGTCTGCCGCGGGTATTGTACCACTACCACGTTACTGCCAAAGTGGGCCTTTGCTTCCCGCACTGTTCTGTCAAAATCGGCATTGTCATCGTCCAGCTTGTTTACGGCAACGATCATCGGCGTCCGGAACTGCTCGGTATATTCCCAGATAATGTCCGTACCCACTTCCACACCTATCACAGCATTGAGAAGCATCACACCCGTATCCGCCACGCGCAGGGCAGAGATTACTTCACCGGCAAAGTCGTCGTAGCCGGGCGTATCGAGAATATTGATCTTATAACCCCGCCATTTGGTATGCAGCAGTTTGCTGAAAATGGAATTGCCACGCTCCTGCTCCAGGTCGTGGTAGTCGCCGGTCGTGTTGCGTTCGCCCACGGAGCCGCGGCGGCTGATCAGGCCTGCTTCATAGAGCATGCATTCCGCTAAAGTGGTCTTACCGGAACCGGCATGGCCCAGCAAGACAATGTTTTTGACATGCGCGGTATCAAACTCAGGCATAGGAATTTTCTTTTATGGTAAAGCAATGGTATGCCAGACGACAAGACCACAGGGTTTATAACCCGGGGCTATAACCTGCTGTATAGCGATCGTCCTGCTTTAATTGGTTCGCTTCGAAAAAACGTCAAAGTCCTGGCGAAGGGCCTGCAGCGTATCTTCCAGTTGCTGGTACTGGTCGTACAGGTTTTCGTGATCGGCCAGCGTTTCATCGGTCACCTGGCTGTCGGAAAATGCCGTTTCAACGTTTACTTTTCGTTCGTGCTGCTTGATGGCCTGCTTGAGATCGTGAATGTTGATGAGCTGGATGTGAAACTGGTTGTGGTAATGTTCTACTTCGTGGAGGTCTTCTTTGGAGAGAGGGCGGCTGGCTAATTGCTGGAGACGGCTTTTGCACTGGTTAAATTCTTCGCGGAAGTTGCGGAGTGTTTCCCTCCAGCCAGTGCATTCGCCGGTAAGCTGTGCGATGTCTGATTGAACCATGGGATTGAATTTTAAAGGTGAGCAAAATCGTTTCCTTTTCGTTCCCGGTGGGCGGATATGGCTTCTGTAATTTAAAACTCTTTTTTGTGAAAAGCCAGCGGTTTTTTTACACACCGGCTCCATTTCCGGCTTTTTTAATAAAGCGGGTTTCGATAATTTGCATCCTTAATCCCGCCACACCGAACCGACTTTACCGTGATCTCCCAGGCTACTATACAACAGATTCTCAGCAGGTTAGACATCATCGATGTGGTCGGTAATTTTGTCAAGCTCAAACGGCGCGGCACCAACTACCTGGGTCTCTGCCCTTTTCACAACGAAAAAACGCCCTCTTTTACCGTTTCCCCCGCCAAGGAGATTTACAAATGTTTCGGCTGCGGCCGCAGCGGCAATACCATCAGCTTCCTGATGGAGCACGAGAAGTACAGCTACGTGGAGGCGCTCAAATGGCTGGCCAATAAATACGGCATCGAAGTAGAAGAGACCTTTGCCACCGACGAGCAGCGCCAGCAGCAGCAATCAGCCGACAGCCTTTATATTATCAACGGTTTTGCCCGCGATTTCTTTACCCGCATGCTATTCGAAACCGAAGAAGGACAGGATATCGGGCTGGCCTATTTCAGGGAACGGGGGTTTCGCGAAGAAGTGATCCGCAAATTCCAGCTGGGTTACTCACCTGAGCGAAGGGATGCGTTTGTAAAAGAAGCGATCGCCCAACAGTATAATGCAGAATTATTACTGAAGACAGGACTTGTTGTCAACCGCAACGAACAACTGGCAGACAACTACCGTGGGCGTGTCATCTTTCCCGTGCACAACCACAGCGGCAAAGTACTGGGTTTTGGCGCCCGGATACTCAGGAGCAATGACCGCGCTCCCAAGTATATCAATACCCCGGAAAACGAGATCTACGTCAAAAGCAAGATACTGTACGGTTCTTTCTTTGCCCGCAACGCTATCGACAAGGCCGACGAGTGCCTGCTGGTAGAAGGGTACACCGATGTGATCTCGCTGCACCAGGCCGGTATCGAAAACGTAGTGGCCAGCGGCGGTACGTCGCTCACGCCAGACCAGCTGCGCCTGGTAAAGAAATACACGAACAACCTGACGATCATTTACGACGGCGATGCAGCCGGCGTAAAAGCCGCCCTGCGGGGGCTGGACCTGGCTCTGGAAGAAGGGCTGAACGTAAAGCTGGTACTCATCCCTGACAAAGAAGACCCGGATAGCTATGTGAACAAGGTAGGTCCTGCCGCCTTCCTGCAGTTCCTGGAAAAGAATAAAAAAGACTTCATCCTGTTCCAGCTGGAAATAGCATTGAAGGATGCCGGCGAAGACTCCACAAAAAAAGCCGAAGTGGTAAACCGGATGGCGGAGACCATCTCGAAGATCAACAAGGCGGAAGATTTTACCAAGCAGCAGGATTACATCCGGCGCTGTGCGGCGCTTTTGAAGATCGATGAAACGGGGCTCGCCAATCTGGTTAACAA
>JBEVLT010000022.1:0-15904 GCA_040509055.1 Chitinophagaceae bacterium | reverse complement strand
TTCAAAATTTCCCAATTCCGCTTTTCCAATGTTCTCCTACTTCACCACAAAAGTTTTCCCGCCCGGGCCGATACGGGTTATTGTCAGCTTTTTCCAGGAAGCAGGCAATACGGATTTCACCTGGGTGATGCCTGCCGGCGTGATCTCCAGTCCCCCAAAACCCATCAGCACACTCTGGAGCATGCCGCCGGCGCCGGTAGCAAAATAAGGATTACCGCCTCCCTTGGTCTCTGCCAGCACGCCGAAAGGAGGTTTCTTATTCAGGATATAGCCATCCTTAAAAAAATGAAAGGCTTTGGCACTGTCGCCCAGCCGCGCATACAGCAAGGCAAAAATAGCCTGCGTCATGGCAGGGCCGTTACCCACCCGTGGTGCATAGTATTCGAGGTCTTTCCGGATACGCACGGGATCGGTTATTTCTTTCAGCGGGTAAGCCAGCAGGTTCACATCCGCCTGCTTGATGCCTTCGCCTTTATAAGCTGCATGTTCTTTGGTGACGCCATCGGCCAGGGCAAGGATCGGTATGTTATCGTGCACCTGTTGCCAGTCGGCATTGGCCGGCAGTCCCAATAATCTGGCCGCTTCGGCGGCATAGTGCAGGTTGGCTTTGGCTGCAGCGTTGGTAAATGCATTGTTGTCCACGTTCTCCGCCCATTCGTCGGCTGCCACCACGTTGTTGATATCGTAATGCCCCGGGCCATTCCGTTCTACCCGGCTGGCCCAGAAATCGGCCGTAGCCGACAGGATGGGCCAGCCCTTTTCCTTCAGCCATGTCTTATCCTGCGTCACGCAATAATAGTTCCAGGCAGCAATGCCCACGCAGGCGGTGATATGATGCTCAAAGGGACCGCTCAGGGCCCAGACCGGTGTTTCTTCCACCCCGCTGGCCGCACTTTCCCAGGGAAACATCGCGCCTTTGTAGCCATGAGCAAAAGCATTTTGCCTGGCGGCTTCCATCCTGTTGAAGCGGTAGTCCACCAGTCCCTTTGCCATTTCCGGGTGCAGTACCAGCAAGGCGGGATACATCCACAGTTCCGTATCCCAGAACACATGTCCGTTATACCCGAGGCCGCTGAGGCCCATCGGTGAAGGACTGAAGGCTGTTCCTTCACGCACAAAGGAGTACAGATGGTACAGCATGCTGTGCACATCCTGCTGGCTTTGTGCATCGCCTTCTATTTGTATATCGCTTTTCCATAGTTCATCCCAGGCAGCCTTGTGGAATTTGATCAGCCGGTCCCGTCCTTCCAGGTTTGCAAAGATGCTCAGCCGTTCCGCTTCGTTCAGCGGATCGTCGTGATGCGCCGACGAGATGAGGGACCCGGCCACGGCAAAAGAATATTGCTCACCAGCCTTCATTTTTTTGCTGAAGCGCATCAGGTGCATGTTGTTGTCCCACACTTCGTGCCCCACCCGTGGTTCGCTGCCATGCGGCTCGCTGAATAAAAAAGAGTTTGAGGCGCACAGCATCAGTTTACCCGTCGGGCTCCGGGCCGTGGATGTCAGCAGGCTTACCAGTGCATGCGGCCGGTCGATCTCATGAAAATAGTTCTGTACGTCGCGCAGAGCATCCGGCGATTCCAGTACACTGGATGCTACCATCGAAAAATCCTTTTTAGCGGTAATGATCACATCCATCAGCACGGTATAGGGCAGATGGCGAAGCGCATACCAGGTATAGGAAATGGTAGCCTTGTCGTAATAATCGAACGAGGTGGTCAGGCTGCCATGACGCATGTCCAGTTGCTGGCGCATGCCGGTGGCATTGTAGAGGCTGATCCGGTCGTAATCGATATCGAGGTAGAAATTGAGCGGGTTGAAATTTTTCAAAAAGTTGCTTACCCGGCCCCTGCCATAGGCATCATAAGCACCGGCGAGCACTACTTCTTTAGCCTGGAAAGGATGCGGGCTGGAAACAATACCGACCATGCCATTGGCCACCGTAACGCCATAATAATCCTGCTCACCCACAGGGCTGGCCGTAATGATCCAGGGATCGGCCGGCTGGGCCAGCGCATGAGAGACGATAAACAGGAGGGAAAAAAAGGAAACGACTCGTTGCATAGGTAAAATGTTAAGACAGCGCACCGATAAAGTTAACCCGTTGCCTCCTTCTCCAGCACGGCCAGCAGGAACAGGTAGTTGTCTACCAGGAAACCTTCATAGCCCCAGCATTCGCCGCTCCAGGTCTTCCAGTCGCGGGTACGGCCATTGGCGCACCGGCCCTGGAAATTGCCTTCGCTCATGCTTTTCAGCATCGGCAGCATGATGGCATCGGCATCTTTTTTCCGCTTCAGCTTTTGCAGGGCATGAATGGTAAAATACGTAAAGCAGGCCGTAGCGCCGCCGTTCTCATAGATCTGGAATCCGTCCAGGTTGTCCTCCCGCTTGCCGCCGCCTACTTCCGGCAGCAGGTCGGTATAATCGGCGCGGATCACGGGTATCAGGTTGCCCGGCAGGCCCAGCTCAAAGTTGGTAAAGCCCACTTCTTTCATTTTCTGCAGCAGCCGGTCCATGATGCGGTTGGCCAGCGCCTCTTCGATCAGATCATAGCTGATGGCAACCGTATTCACAAACACAAAATAGTAATCATGCAGCTGCCCGTCTGCGCTTTTCCAGCCGGCCAGGATGCCGGTAGCGGCATTATAAAACGTATCGGTGTATACCGACCGGAGCTTTGCTGCTTTTTCGCCGTAATAAGCAGCGGCAGCCGGTGCACCATATTGCCGGATCGCCTGGTCAAACAGTACCAGGGCGCGATAGGCCAGCGCGTTGGAATAAGCATCTTTGTGACCAAAGCCGATCGTATCCCACCAGTTGGCCGGACGTTGTGTTTTATCTCCCTTCCAGCTGCCGCTGTTGCCGGATAAGCAAAATTCCAGTAAGCCATCCTTGTCCTTGTCCATCGAGAGCATCTTATCGGCCCATGCTTTTATACCGGCATAATTCTTTTGGAACCATGCCGCATCCCTGCTGCTCAGGGTATAGATGCAGGCCGATAGAAGCAGGGACGGGTAAGAATCCAGTGAATGGCAGGTGGTAGCTGTTTCGGGAATATCCCATTCCTTATCATAATCATAACCCAGCAGGCCGTATCCTTTGGTGCCGGCGAGGTAGCGGTCCAGTGTTATGCGGATGAGGTCATTGGCCTGCAGCCCCTGGGCCAGCGGCGGCATTTGCGCAGCCATGGTGGCATACTTGAACAGGGTAAAGGCACAGGCATCGCTGGCAGTATTGTTGGCCAGTATTTTCAAAAAAGGGTTCAGCTGGAGAATGCTGATAAAGTTTCGCCTGAAGCAATCGTACCGCGGGTCGTGCTCAATACCTTTTACCCGCGGATGAATGGTCACTACTTCAAAATCATAAACGACCCGGGGATGCTCTGCCGTGGCGGCCGGGAAATGAACCTTCACAAAAGAATGCTCGATAAAACGCTGGGCATTGCACGCTACGCTCATTACCGGCACACTGCAGCTCACGCGCAGCGTGCCCATATCCGGGAAATGCAGTACGGCCGGCAAACGGATGGTTCCGTCCTTGTCATTCATCAGTCCCAGCAAGGTAGCATGATTGACATGGTGCTCGATCTCAAACAGGAAGGGTTGCGAATGACCCGGATGGTAATAACTGGTCAGCTGGAAAGAACCGGTCTTCTCCTGCACCTGCCACACGGGCAGGGCCTTCGCCGGCTGCGAAGCAAGCCGGTAGCGGGTCATCCCCTTTGCGGAAGAAGATGTATACACACCGGGCACTGTCGTGGTTCCCTGCAGGATGACATTGGTATCCACCTTATTTTTTCCCAGCGAGTCGATGGAAAAAAAACTAAGCTGCGGGAAAACAGGATCGGGCCTCATCTTCAAAAACACCTTTCCTTTTCCAGGCGCGCCCATGGCGTTCAGCCAACCGGGCATACCGATCGCTGCACCTGCCAGCATGCTATTCCGTATAAATTCCTTTCTTTTCATGAACGTTCGCTGCTATAGTTTTTTGAGAAACGGTTGCAGGGCCGCAAACCATCTTTTCGCCATCTTCTTCTCCCCTGCTTCGTTGGGATGAATATCATCATACATATCCGCAGCAGGATCTACCCCGGTAAACTGGTCCACCAGGATGACTGGTGAGGCGGCCGTGCCGGTTCTTTTTGCAAATACCGCAATGGCGCGATTAAAATCGGTTACCGCCTGCTCGTAAGCAATATCATTGCCGCACAGCTTCTTCGGCGCCCATTCTCTGCCCAACGGCGGTATCTGCGCCAGCAATATTTTTACCGAGGGATTGTTTACCCGCAGCATTTGTATGATCGTATCCAGGTTATTTATCGCTTCCGGTGCGGGCATGCACTGGAACACTTCATTGGTACCCAGTTCCAGCAGCACGATATCCGGCCTGTATTGCTGCAGCCAATCGCTGAGGTTGCCCCGGTGCCGGTCCCAGTCCGGCGGCTGCAATACATCACTGGCCTTCCAGCCGGAATGGCCTTCATGGTCCATATCGAAATCGGGATCCGGTACCGGTCCGCCCATATGATGCTGCGACCAGGAACCGATCAGGTCAAAATTGTAATTGCCTGCATGCAGCAGCTGCCACAGGTGGCGGCGGTAACTATTGTACGCACCGGTACCGTTGGTAATGGAGTTACCGATCGGCAAAATATTCACTGTTTCGCTGTCGTACACCGTAAGCATAAAATGCTGGCTGATCACAGTATCGCGGGTAGTTGCATCCACCTGCACCGGGTATTGTCCCGGCTTTGCTGCGCGGCCTGTCAACTCATGGCTATTTATATCCAACTTCAGCCAGGACGGCAGCTTTGCACCCGTATACCGAATAGTATGCCCTGCCGAATCAAAAGCTGCAACCGTGTACCGGTACACCGCTCCTGTTTTGACCCTGCTTACCGACTTCGATACAAAAGACAGCTGCTGCGCCCGGCTGGCGCAGGAAAACAATTGCAGCAGCAACAGGAAAAGCACCACCGGCGCCACTGTCCCGTATCGTTTTATTTTACCCATTCGATCACCGGTTTATCACCCGACATTTTTAACGGCAGCCAGATATATCGTGAATCGGGCAGATTGGTTTTGTTCCACCGGTCTGCCATGAAAAGAAAACGGTCTTTTTCGCCCGGGAGCGGCTGGATAAACGTGCTTTGCGATGCGAAGGTGCTGTCGGCGCCGGGACCTGTGCAGGGATTGCCCATTTGCGTCCATTCCCCCAGCAGGCTGTCGGCTGTAGCATAAGTAGCAGGATTGGGCGACCAGCCGGTGCAGCCGGACGTAACGAGGTAATATTTGGTGTTGTATTTGAAAATAGCAGGCGCTTCGCGGTCCTGTGCAGACGTGATGCGCGTATAGGTTGTCGTGGGCGACAGGTAGTCATTGCTCAGCAGGCATACATGCATTGTTTTGTTCGATTCTGAAGCATAGACCAGGTAGGCCCGTTCGTCTTCGTCTTTATACAATGTCATGTCGCGGCTCATCTGCCCGTTGGGCCGCACGCTGCGGAGATAAGTATAGGGACCGGCCGGCTTATCGCTCACGGCCACCCCTGCCTGCGAATAACTGTAATCGTTGGCATCCACGTGCATCCACATCACAAACTTCCTGGTTTGTTTGTTATAGACCACTTTGGGCCGTTCGATCACTTTGCTGGTATCGAGGTCATGAGCGGAATTGTTCAGCACCGCGGGCAGGGCCACACCTTCGTATTTCCAATGGGCCAGGTCCGTGGAGGAATAGCAATTTACGCCTCCTGCCGGCACCCGGTAATCCTCCCATTGCTGCTCAGGCACCAGCCAGGTGCCTCCTTTTTTGATCTCGCCAAACCAGTAGTACACGCCATCGTGCAGCAGCAGCCCACCGCCGTGTGCATTGACCGGGTTGCCTTCCGTGTCTTTCCATATTTCGCCATTGGGCATCGGCGGAATGGTGGTGTTTGTCGCAGCCTGCTTGTTTTGCGCACAGGACATACCAAACAGTAAAAAGAGGAGCCAGTATTGTTTCATATTAATTTGTTTCGGTGTTTAGCCTGATCACGGTTTTGTATTCAGGTATCAGTTGCAGGGTATCGATACGCGACTGCCCGATGCTGCCGGCGGTGGGCGGCAGGTCGAACAATATTTTATCCTGCGGCTGCAGCGGGAATATCTTCAGCCACAACTGGCGGCATTGCAGCTGGCTGCCGCTGCGGTTCAGGTCCACGCGCCAGGTGGTATTGTCGTTGAACCGGTCGGCGATCAGCTTGTGATGCTGCCGCAGCTCGGAGCGGATGCCGGTATAATTGACCGACAGGTACAGGTTGTTCAGCCCGTCCAGGTAATCGCAGGGTATGTCCAGCGTATATTCAGTAAACCCTTTATAACTATCCCTGAAAGCTGCCGGCCGCGGCATCACCTGCGGCGTGGAGAAATAATTGCCAAAGGTACCCAGCGGCGAAGGATAGTAGTATTGCTCCGCCAGCCGCCAGGAGGTATCGGTGACAAAACCGGTTGCATCCGTATTGAAATATTCAACCATCACCCGGGCGGCGAACGAATAGTTACCCTGTTCAAAGGGAAAGTCTATCATCAGGGTATTGTCGCCTTTTTTTACATAACCGGTGATATCGATTGCAGCAAGGCGACCCGTATCCACCGGCTGGTTCACCCATACATTGTTGACCTGCACCCGGCCATAAGTCGGAGCGGCCATGTACAGGATAGCTGATTTAAGAGCCGAAGGATTGCCGAGATTGAATTCTTTCAGAAATATCTTATGATACAGCTTGTTCTGCGCATAGATGGCATCTACGGAAGTCCGCAGCCATTGTGCATCGTCCAGGATACCTTTTGCATGCCAGGCCGGAACGATCTTTTTCTCAGGCAATACCTGCCGGTATACGGAAAAGGCACCTTGTTGTTGCACGCCGTTCCTTACAGCAGCATTGCCAAGCTGATACACCGTTTGCCGGTTGTTGGTACCGATGACGTTCAGTTTTTCCCCGTCCAGGTACAGCGTGGCTTCTGACAAAAAGAAGTGCTTTTTGTTATGGTCGTCTTTGAGTACCCATGCCTGCAGCGATTGATCAGGTGTCAGTACCAGCAGCTTCTGGCGTTGCCCGTTTTTGCCGGTGATGGTAATGAGGCAATCCAGGCCCGGTTGCAGGCCGGATACGATCCAGCGGCCGTTCACGAGTTGCGCTTTGCCGTTAGCGGCCTCCACCCTGGTAATGGCCGATGCATCCAGGCAAAATTCAGGCGCCGCTTTACCGGAGGTAAAGAACACCGTAACGCGTTCACCCTGGCCATCCCGGGTCTGGCACAGAGGCTGGGCCGTGGCATACTTCAGCGTAACGCCATCCAGGTCCATGTTCACCGGCCAGATGAAAATGCTGCTGTCTGCAATATCGATGGGACGAGAGGGGAAAAGCAATTCTTCGTTTTTCAGTTTCACTTTGAACTGCACGCCCTTGCGCAGCGGTTTTGCCGCAAACCGGCAATAGTTGATGCCAAATACAAAAGCGCTGTTGCCATCCGACCGCACCGCATATTGAAAACCGTCTTTGTTGGTGGTGAAGAATGGTTCCATCGGCGCCAGTTCCCGGCCAAACTCGTTTAGAAAGTAATTCAGTCGTTTGGCCTGGTAATAAGAAGGGGCCAGCCAGCCGTTTTCGCCGATAGCCGCCTGGAAGTCATAAGAAATCGCCGGCGTTTCGCTCCAGTTGCCCGTTTCGTCCATGTCTTCGTTGAAGGCGCTGAGCGTGCCCGTGGGATTGCTGCCGCCGGCAAAAACATAATAGCCCAGCAGGTTGCTGCCCGATCCGACCCGGTTGGTCGTCATCGCCAGGCCATCGTATTTACCGATCACGGACCGGCGGTGCCGCGTGGTCTGTACACCTACGCCCATCTCGCAGGTAAAGAACGGTTCATCGGAATAATCCATGTACTGGTCCTTCTTCTGCGCCAGCCCGTTGCCGATCTTGTCATCGTTGCGAAAGGGATTGAACTCGAAGTCGCCGCATCCCGTCATCTTTTCGATAGTAGGGTCCCAGGGCTGATCCGGGTAACCACCCCAGAGCGGGATCACTTCGCCGGGTGGCACCGATCCATCGCCCCAACCCGTTACCGTATACATCGGCACATCCATGCCGTACCGGCGGGCTGTTTGCTTCAGCCATTGAATATGCGGTTCGCCTTTTACACCTTTTGTATACTCGTTTTCCAGCTGGATGGCCATCACGGGTCCGCCGTCTTTGTACAGCAGGCCTTTTAGCTGCTCGCCCAACTGCTGGAAATAGCGCGACACGTATTGCTGGTACACGGGATCATTGCTCCTGTTTTGCAGGTTCTTTTTCGAGAGTATCCAGTCGGGCGTGCCGCCGTTGCGTGCTTCGCCATGCGCCCATGGCCCGATGCGTGCACAAACCAGCATATCGTGCCTGGCGCACAATTGCAGGAAGGCCCGGAGGTCTTTATTGCCCGACCAGTCAAACTGTCCTTCGATCTCTTCGTGGTGGATCCAGAACGCATAGGTGGAAATAATAGTGATACCGGCCGCCTTCATCTTCAGGATCACATCTTCCCAGCGATCACTGGCCACGCGGGAATACTGCATCTCTCCCATCACCGGCACCTGCGCCACCCCACCGATGGTCAGGTAGCGCGTATTGATCCTGATCTCTTTCCCGGCCGGTCCTGCATGCCCCATGTTGAAATGGCCCGGCTTCGCTTCCGGCGCAGCGGAGGATACATCTATGGAATAAACCGTTTGCGCTGTTGCTGTCAGTGCTGATAAGAAAAGGCCAGTGCCAATCAATAAGAAATGCCGGGCTGCTATTCTATTCATATGTGTTATATGAGTGGGGCTTAAAAACTGGCGCCGATGCTTTTCGGGGCCGCCGCATTGCCATTGAAGTCTTTACCACCGGCATTGATGCCGGCGACCTGCTGTATATCGATGCCTCCGTTAAGCAAAGCAGGATGCGCAGCCTTAAAAGCAGGGAAAGCAGGAAGCGCCGCCGCATCGCTGATATTCAGTAAAGGGGTCATGGGAAAGCCGGGATTTACATTTATGCCCGCCAGGTTCCCGTTCCACAGTTCCTGTTGTTGCTGGTTGGCCCAGTCTGCAAAAACGGTAAGCTGACCTACATGAAACCCATCGTCCAGGCTCCACCAGCAATTGCCCAGGTATTTGCCTGTAACAGGCGTGCCGGTAATGATCTCTTTTTTCCCTGCCAGGATATTATTATAAAAAACAAACCCTTCATTGGCATTCTCCAGCGGAGCGTAATTGATCGCTGCCTGTTGGGTATTGTACACCGTATTGTTGTAGATAAAGCAATCCTTCAGTTTGTGCGTGGTGCTGGCATTCCAGATAAAGATACCTGCCCGGGCGGCCGATACGTTACCGTCGTTGATGCTGATATTGTAGCGGATCGTATTGTTGTACCAGGGGCTTGCCTGGTTGTACTCGAACAGCCCGATGCCGCTGCCTTCGTTTTCGTACGAGAGGCAGTATTGTATCACGGAGTTGGTGACGCCGCCATCCAGGTCGAAGCCGCCGCCATCACCGCCGCCGGGCGAGGTTTTGTTGCGGTAGGCCAGGCAGTGCTCTATCGTCAGGCTGTCGGCCTCCCATGCCCATATGCCCACCGGGCCATTGCCGGTGCGTGGCATGTCCCAGCCGTTATTGGTAGCCGTGCACCAGGCAATATTGACACGGGTGCACTGGCTGACGATGATGCCGTTGCCGCTATGGTTGTTGCGGTTGGACGGATCACCGGGATTGTTCTCTGCCCGGCAATAGCGGATATCGATATTGCGGTTATCGGTTTTTGAAAAATTCACCCCGTCTACCGCAATGCCTGCATACCCGTTATCATGCGCATTCACCTGCAGCACCGTCATCTCCGAACAATTCCGGATCAGCAACCCGGATTTCTGGTAGCCGCTCACATCGATGCCATCGATCCGGACATTTTTGGAATAAGCGATGCTGACCCCGCTGGTGGTATTGCCGTCTTTACGGCCGGCGCCCTTCACCTGCAGGTTTTGCAATTGTATATAACTGCTGTTACTGATCACCACACCGGCCCCGTTACCGCTGCCGATCACAGCCCGGCCGTTGCCATACGAGGCGATTACCACAGGTTTTTCTGCCGTACCAATCGTATTGTACTTCACCAATAAGCTGCCGGCAAATGTTTGCCCGCCCTGGAGCAACACCGAATCGCCGGCCTGCAGCACCACTCCTTTTACTTTTTCAATCGTTTTCCAGGGATTGTTCCGGCTGCCGTCATTGTTATCATTACCGTCCGTGCTGATATAATAAGCGCGGGCAGCCACAGACCCGGTTGCCGGTTTCCCGGTATCCGCCTGGCAGCCGCTTAGTGGTATGCCGGCAAAGAAACAGCACGCGGCAACAAAGCCGTAACAATACGATCTCATTACATTCTGATTTAAGAGGGCAGGATGCCCCGCATTGACTATTCACTATTGCCTATAGCCTCTCTAATATCCCGGGTTCTGTTTCAGTTTTGGGTTCAGGTCTATCTCTATCTGTGGTATCGGGAAATATTCATTTTTTCCTGTGGCGAATGTTACACCCGTCAGGTTTTGCGGCAGCCTTGTCCGTTCAGCCTGGAGGTAGGCATTGATATAATCGCCTGCGATGCCCCAGCGTACCAGGTCGAAAAACCGGTGACCTTCGAGCGCCAGTTCCAGCCTTCTTTCAAAGCGAACGGCTTTGCGGGCTGTGGCCTGGTCGGCCCAGGGTGTGTTGTACAGACCGATGCTGTAGTTGGCCGAGGCTGCCCATCCGCCGATATCATCATACACCACTTCTACCTGGCGACCGGTTTTGGCCCGGTTGCGCACATAGTTTACGAATTGCCTTGCTTTATCCAGGGTACCTGCTTCTACTTCGCACTCCGCTGCCCACAACAGCACATCGGCAAACCGGATGATGCAAACGTTGGCTGCGCTGGTAAGCATATAATACTGCGCATAATTTTCGCTGTACTGGCCAAAATTTCCGTTATCGTACCGGAAGTTGTTCTTCACCGGTATATACGGTCCGCCGAAATCGCGGTTGTTGATCCAGCCGTAATCGGGATCGCTACCCGGGTTGCTGCCATAGCCGCTGTAATACGAGGGCGTGGTCCAGTCCAGGTACGGCACGGCCCTTCTGCCCACGGTCCAGTCCAGCCGGGGATCAACGGTGCCGGAATAGGCGTTGTAATATTCCCAGCCTTTCAGGTCCATGTCGTTGGTCATGTTCACCGCGTTGAAATTGTCCAGCAGGGGCAGGCCGGTGGCGTCGGTCTTGAAAGAATTGACCAGGTTGAATGAAGGCTGTTTCCAGGTAACATAATAGCTGGTGAGCGGGTAAAAAGCCGGCGTGTTGGCGATCTCGCCGATATTCGAGTTGCCGCCGTTGGCGCCGTCGTTGGCCGAAAATTGTATCTGGAACACGTGCTCTGCGCTGTTCTCCATCGAAGGGTTGAAGTTGTCGTCGAAGTTGGCCATCAGGCCGTAGGGCTGCCCCTGTGCATTCACGCCGCTGCCGCTGCCGCCATATGCAGCCGGTATGATCGTATTCAGCAAGGCTTTTGCTTCGGTAAACTTCTTTTCAAACATATAGGCTTTGGCCAGGTAGCAGGCAGCCGCCCATTTGTTGGCCTGTCCCTTATATTTTTGTTTGGCAGGCAGGTTATCGAAGGCAAACTGGAAATCGGTTTCGATCATGGGCCAGATATCCGTTTCATTCGTCACTTTGAAATCAGTGACCGTTTCGTCGATAAACGGCACATGGTTCCACATCTTCTTGGCTTCGAAATGAAAATGCCCCCTTAAAAAACGTGCTTCTGCAATAGCAGCTGTTTTCTCCGCCGGTGTCATGTCCGTTGCGGCATTGGCAGCCAGGATCACTTTGTTGCTGCGGGCTACGCCGTCATACACGGTACGCCATTTTTCAGCCAGGTAAGCGGTAGAAGGCTGCGTCTGGAAATGCTCGATGGTCAGCCCGTCGGCTCCGTCGTTGGTACCGCCGCGGTACGCATCGCCGGACGTGATATCGCCGTACACCCAGTTGGTGCCGGAAGTGCTCCACCAGCCGGATTTTACCGTCAGCCCGGTCACATCATGGTAAGCACCGATGAGCAGCTGCTGTACGCCTGCCTTGTTGGAAAGCTCCTGCAGCGTGATGCCGGTGGAAGAAGGCGTGTCCAGGAAATCTTTGCTGCATCCTGTGCCCAGCAGGGCTACAGCGCAGGCAATGATGAATATTCTTTTCATACGTATATCGTTAACAAGTTTATAATCCGAAGTTGATACCAACAATGATCTTTTTGGAAATGGGATAATTGCCGCCGAAGTCCACACCGATATTGGTGGCACTTCCGGTGCTGATCTCCGGGTCGATGCCGGTATATTTCGTAAAAGTGGCCAGGTTATATCCCTGCACGTAGATCCGCATGCGGTTGAATGCTTTGGACGGCTTGAACGTATAGCCCAGCTGCAGGCTCTTCAGCCGCAGGTACGATCCGTTCTCGATAAAAAAGCTCGAAGGCTTCATGTCGTCCGACGTAGTGCTGTTCCAGATCGGCAATTTGGCATCGGTATTATCGGGGCTCCAGGTATCATCGGCCCCTGCTCCCTGCGCACCGGGGAATACGGTATACGCTCTCCAGTAGTTGAATATCTTGTTACCGGCCACGCCCTGCAGGAAGATGCCGAGATCGAAGTTTTTGTAGGTCAGGTTCAGGTTGTACCCGTAGCTGAACTTCGGATGCGGGTTGCCGAGAAACGTGCGGTCATCGTCGTTGATCTTTTTATCGTTGTTCAGGTCGCGGAAGCGGAAATGACCTGCTGCCGTAGCGGCGGTCAGCCCGTTGTGCGCTACCCCGTAGCTGGTATACTCTGCAGACGACTGGAAGATGCCGTCCTGTATATAACCGTAGAAGCTGGATACCGGCATTCCCACTTCGCTGCGGGTGAGCGCAAAATGCGTGGGGGCATAAGCATTGCCGTCAATATGTGCCGCGCTGTCGTCGCTGATGTGCACCACATTGTTGCGGTAAGTAGCCACATTAAAGCTCATATCGTAACCCACAGCGCCGATGGTGTTACGGTAACCGACTTCCAGTTCGAATCCTTTGTTGGAAAATTCCATGATGTTTTCAAACGGGGCCAGTGCATCGCCACGCAGGCCGGTGATCGGCGGCACGGCCAGCAGGTCCTTCGTGGTCCGGTTGAACCAGCTGAACGAGATGGCGAGTTTGCTGCGGAACAGTTCTGCATCGAAACCGATATTGGTGGTCCGGTTGGTTTCCCAGTGAATATAGGGGTTGCCCAGCTGGTACAGGCCGGCGCCGGTAAAAGCCGAATTGTTGGTACCGTCCAGGTCGTAGCTGCTGTAGTTCACATAGCCGCTGGTGGTATACCGGTCTTCATACAGGTCGGCAGGAATTGCATTGTTTCCGTTCTCGCCGTAAGCGGCCCTGATCTTCAGGTCGTTTACCCATTCCACACCTTCCATGAATCTCTCCTGGGATATTTTCCAGCCGCCGCTGTAGGAAAAGAAATTGCCGTAGCGGTTCAGCGGGCCAAACCTGGAGGAACCATCCCTGCGGGCTACCATGCTGAACAGGTATTTGTCCATCAGCGTGTAGTTGATGTTTCCAAATACAGAAGTTGAACTTTCGTATCCGCTGGCGCCCAGCATCGGGATCGTCGGGTTATAGGTACCGTTGCTGAGATTCAGGTAGCCGGGCGTGGTGTACAGCAGGTTGGTCACCGTGCCCTGGTTGCTGCGCGAACGGCCTTTGCTGGCCTCGTAGGCTACAAAAGCTGTGAGCTTATGAATATCCCTGATCCGGACCTCGTACGAGAGTTTGTTGGTCAGCCGCAGGTCGCTGCTATACCCGCCGCCTTCGGTAAACTGGTTGTACTGGGCGGAAAACACATTTTGCGGGAACGTATCGATAAAGTAGCGGAAGCTGTAGGGATAGAACTGTACGCCAAGCCGTGATTCAAATACCAGGTTTTTAAGCGGCTCGATGGCAATAAAAGCAGAGCCGATCATGCCGGCATTGTATCCTTTGTTGTTTTTACGGGACTGTGTTTGTGTCAGCACCGGGTTATTGTTGCCCGCATGCAGTGCCCTGGTATCGGCAAAATCCTTGGGGCCTGAATAGTTGCCGGCAATATCAAATACGGGCATCAGCGGGCTGCGCTGGTACAGGTCGGCCAGCAGGCCCTGCGGGTTGTGGTTACCGTTGCTCACGCCGGCGCCCTGGGTGTAGGAGAACTGCACATTCTCGCCGATACGCAGCCAGGACGTAGGCCTGAACTCCGTATTCACGCGCAGGGAATAGCGGGTAAAATACGTGCCGAGCAGGGTACCTTCATTATCGAGGTAACCAAAGCCCAGTGAATAATTGCTTTTATCGGTAGCGCCGCTCAGTGTCAGCTGGTGGCTGTGGGAAAAGCTTTGGTCCAGAACGGAGCGAAACCAGTCCGTACCGGTCTTGTTGGTCCGCAGGATACGGTAGTTGGATAAATTATACAGGGCAGGATCCACGGCAGCGCTGCCTTCTGCAGCAACCAGTACCGGCAGGCCGGCCCGTTCGATGATATAATCCGGTAATACAGGCGTGGCGCCATTGCCGTAAAACTGGTTATTTAGCGGCAACCCCGAGTTTTCGAGGTATTTCCAGTAGGCATTCGCATATTGCTGCGGGCTCAGGCTTTTGGGATAATTGGTCGGCGTTTCCCAGGAGCCATAGGCATTGTACTCGAGTTTGGGAGCGGCTCCGCGCTTGCCAGTCTTGGTGGTAATGACGATGACGCCGTTACCGCCCTGCGCACCATACAGTGCAGTAGTAGAGGGGTCTTTCAGTACAGTGATGGTTTCAATATCGTTAGGATTGACCAGGTTGCTGCCGCCGCGCATCTGCACGCCATCGATCACGTACAGCACATCGTTGTTGCCGTTGGTGCCGAAGCCGCGGATGCGCACCACGGCTGTGCTGCCCGGTCCGCCCTGTGCGTCCACACTGATGCCGGCTACCCGGCCCTGTAGTACCGAGCCTACATCGGCTACCGGTGTTTTGGCTACCACATCGGCCGATATGGTGGAGACCGCGCCGGTCACATCCCGTTTACTCTGCCGGGTATACCCCGTTACCACTACGGCATCGAGGTTCACGTCGGCAATGACCAGCTTGATGGCCGCCGCCTGGTTAGCCGTTACGTTTACTTCCTGGGTGATATAACCGGTATAACTAATTACCAGTATGGCTGTGGTGGCGGTACCGATGTCCAGCCGGAACCGGCCCTCGTTGTCCGATTTGGTGATAAGACTGGTGCCTTTTACCGCTACCGTAGCGCCGGCCAGCGGCAGGTCTTTATCGCCGGTGATGAGGCCGGTTATGATATTGTCCGGCGGAGCTACTGCGGGCGCCAGGCCATCAAATGCGCTGCTGCCGGGGTCGGCAGGCGAATGGCCGCCGGGAAACAAAAGGATCTGTCCGTCCACGATCCGGAAACCGATGGAAAGCGGGCTGATCACCTCGTTGATGAACTCGCCGAGCTTTTTGTCGGTGACGGAAAAAGAAATTTTCCGGTTGGCCTGTATGGCATTGGAGCTGTACAGAAATTTGACGCCGGTTTGCTTTTGCACCATCGTCAGCACTTTGCTGATCATCTGGTCGTCTGCGGAAATGGAGACTTTTTTATCCAGTATCTCCTGTCCGTTGGTTTCGGCAGCGTACAGGGAACCGCATAAAACAAAGGCAAGCGTCAACTGGGCAATCGTTATTCTCATTGCAAGCAGTATTGAAGCAACAAGTTGCTTTTTTTTCATAATTTTAATAGCTTTTGTTCGTTAATTGGTAAAATAATTCGGACAAAATCGCTCCTGCATAA
>JBEVLT010000021.1:0-5143 GCA_040509055.1 Chitinophagaceae bacterium | reverse complement strand
GGTACAGACACAAACACTTCTCAAAACCTCTGTTGATAACAAAATGCAGACTCTCGTCCCCCAGCTGTTTTTTGAAACCCGCCGGGAGTAGGAAGCGCCCCTTTGCATCCAAAGTGGCCTCGAATTCTCCGAGAAAGTCTATCAATATCAAGGAATTGAAACAATTTTGAATTAATTCACACAAAATAACACTTTTTCCCACTTTGGTTCCAAATTTTTCATTTTTTAATTTTTCCACACTTGTAAAAACGTTGAAATGAAGGACTGGCAAGGGTTTGAGGCCGGATTGACTGGTGTCATAAGTCTGAAGACGTGGATTTCCTGTGAATAACGGTGGATAAGCTGTGAATAGCGATGGGAAAGCCGCACTGCACGGCCTTGTTATGTTCTGCAACGACATCGCCAACTCCTGTTACCGGCGACCGGAAACCGCTATTTTTGCCATTCAACAAATACGACAGTCGGTCGTACTACTGCATGCATCCGAAAGACCTTTCAATCAGGGATTTTACCTACACGCTTCCCGAACAGCAGATCGCCTACTATCCTTTGCCGGGACGCGACGCGTCTAAGTTGCTGGTGTACCGCGATGGCCGGATCAGCGAAGACCAGTACCGGAATATAGCCGCCCATTTCCCGCCCGGAGCCCTGCTGGTATTCAACAACAGCAAGGTGATCGAAGCAAGGCTGCTGTTTCGTAAGCCGACCGGCGGCACCATCGAGATCTTTTGCCTGGAGCCGGCCAAGCAATATTCCGATATCAGCTCGGCCATGATGCAGCAGGAAAAAGTGTACTGGCAATGCCTGGTAGGCGGCGCTTCCAAATGGAAACCCGGGCAGGTGCTGGAAAAAAAGATCAGCACACCGGCACAGGAGGTCGTGTTGTCTGCTTCCTACATTGAAAAAACTACAGGGGGATTTCTCATCGAACTTTCCTGGCAGCCCGCTCATCTTCATTTTGCGGAAGTATTGCATATGGCCGGCGCTATTCCATTGCCGCCTTATATTAAGCGGGACGCCGGGGCAGCCGATGCAGAGCGCTACCAAACCATCTATGCCCGGCATGAAGGATCGGTGGCTGCGCCAACGGCAGGGCTGCATTTTACCGATGCCGTCTTTGCTTCACTCGCAGCAAAGAACATTCACACCAGCTTCGTCACCCTGCATGTAGGGGCCGGTACGTTCAAACCCGTCAAGGCGGAGGTCATGCAGGAGCATGACATGCATGCGGAGTATATCGATGTAACAAAACAAACGATCGAAAACCTGCTTCACCAGGAAACGATCGTAGCGGTGGGGACTACATCGCTGCGTACGCTGGAGAGTTTGTATTGGCTGGGGGTAAAACAGATGACGGAGGATGATGAGCGGATAACAGCCGGCGAGGCGATGCTGACCCTGGGACAATGGGAGGCTTATGATCATCCGTTGCAGGATGTTCCTGCTGCGGCGGCACTGCAACATTTGCTGGCATGGATGGAAGCGCGGCAAACAGATCGGTTACTGGCGCGTACGCAGATCATCATCGCACCGGGTTATCGCTTACGGGTAGCCCATGCGCTGGTGACGAATTTTCACCAGCCGCAATCCACGCTGCTCTTACTGGTAGCGGCCGTGGCGGGTCCGGAATGGAGAAAGGTATATGATCATGCCCTGGCGCATGATTTCCGCTTCCTGAGCTATGGCGATGGGTGCCTGCTCTGGCCGGTACGCTGAACGATCATCCTTTTTTCAGTGGCAGCCTTACGGTAAAAGTACTGCCTTTGCCCAGCGTGCTTTCGGCGCTGATATCGCCATTGTGCGCCTGCACCATGGTCTTCACATAGCTCAGCCCGAGGCCAAACCCTTTTACGTTATGAATATTGCCGGTATGCGCCCGGTAAAACCGTTCGAATACCCGCTTCACCGTTTCCTTGCTCATGCCGATACCGTTATCTTCTACACGGATCACGAGATTCTTCTCGCTGGATTGCGTGGTGATCTTTACGCGCAACGGCACATTTTCCTTTGAGTATTTTACGGCATTATCGATCAGGTTGTTCACCAGGTTGGAAAAATGTACTTCGTCCGCATCGACCAGGTCGTTGGCCGCGTTCAGCACCAGCTCTGCCTGGCCTTGCTTCTCCTGCAGCTGCAGCGCGAAATTATCCACCACCTCCTTGATCACTTCATGCGCATGCAGCGGTTTCAGGTTCAGGTTTACTTCCTGCTTTTCCAGCTGCGATGCTTTCAGGATGGTTTCCACCTGGCGGTTCATGCGCTGGTTCTCCTCTTTGATGATGGAGCGGAAATAGTTGATCTTTTCCCGGTCCTGCAACACTTTTTCGTTCTTCATGGCATCCACGGCAAGGGAGATGGTAGCCAGCGGCGTTTTGAACTCATGCGTCATGTTGTTGATGAAATCGTTTTTGATCTCACCCAGTTTTTTCTGCCGCAGCATGGTACGGATGGTCAGGTAGAAGGCCGCGATGATGATAATGGTAAACAGGATGGCCGTGGCGATCCGCATCCGCAGCGATTTGATGGCTACATTTTTCCAGTCGATCACCAGCACGTTCAGCGTTTCGTCGAGCGCCAGGTTCTCTGCCGCCGATCCGCTGGGTGCATACAGCGGGTAGCCCCGTACCAGGTTATTCACCGTATCCTCGTATTCGCCAAAGAAATTCCTGGACTGCCGCTCCGGCACCACGTTCATCCCGGTACGCGGGCTGCCGGTGTACAACAGGAACTCGAACTTTACCTTGTCCAGCTGCACGGCATGAAAGGCATTCCTGATCTTTTCCTCCAGCTCCACCGTGGTGAAACGCTTGCCTACGGTTACGGGTTTCAGGAAATCCATCGGGTACTCTTCGGTAAACAGGTTGTTGCGGCTGCTTACCGGATAATTGCCCTTGTATTGCGCCAGCTCTTCACCCACGATGTTGACGGCCTTCTCTATCTTTTCCTTGATCTGCTCCTGCCGCAGCAGGATCATGTTCTGCAGCCAGGACAGCTGGATGAAGATGATGCCGATCAGGGAGATGCTAATCAGGATAATGATGATCGCGAATATTTTTTTCACAAGCCCTTGCTTATTTACGGAAAGATAACAGGTTTTTAATAACCGGTGCCATCCTGCAAAAATAGTATTCGGGTGCGGGCTTCCTTCAGCCCGTGAACGTTCAGCGCCATTTTTAACGCGGCCTTAATCAATCCTGCCAGCAACCGGCAGCAGGTTTTTGCAGACATGCCGCCGGCGGCGAAATAGAAAATATCCTTTTTCTGAAAAAGATTTATACCCTAAATTGGAACCATGATTGAACCCGGCACTGGCGTCCTGCTGATCGCAGATCCTTTTCTGAAGGACCCTAATTTCCTGCGCTCGGTGGTCTTTCTCTGCGATCACCGGGAGGATGGCAGTTTCGGCTTTGTACTGAACAGGTCCTATCACAATACCCTCGATGAGCTGGTGCCCGGACTGGACGGCCACAGCCTGCCGGTATATTATGGCGGTCCGGTGCAGCCCGATACCGTTCATTTCCTGCACCAATATCCCGACCTCATTCCCGGCGGCCAGGAGATCATCAAAGGCGTATACTGGGGCGGCGATTTCGACAGCGTAGCCGAACTGATCAGGAACGGGGAGATCGATACCGGTAAAATACGTTTCTTCATCGGCTATTCCGGCTGGGGCAGCGGACAACTGGACAATGAGCTGAAGGAAAAATCATGGCTTACCGTAAACGCCACACGCCGGCTCATTTTTCACCAGCAGCATGATGAAATATGGAAGGAATCGCTGCGATTGCTGGGCGGCGACTATGAAATGATGATCAACTTCCCCATCGACCCCCAATTGAACTGATACAGGGGTCCGCGCGGCTGTTCCCTTCTTTCGGTATGTATCTTGTATGCTTGGGGGAAAGCATTGTATGAAACGAATCCTTCTCAGCCTTTGCCTCAGCTTTGTCGTTCTCTCTTCCTGTGACAGCCTGAAGCAGATCGCCAATTCCATCAGGCCTTCTGAATTTGAAATGGTCACCGGGCTGAAGGATGCCCTGTCGCAGGGCCTCTTCCGGAGCTTTGATGCCTTTGCCGACCCCAACGGCAACCCTTTTGTCCGCTTCGTATTTCCGCAGGATGAAGCCAAAATAGAGAAGACCCTGCGCGACCTGGGACTGGACCGCCTGATCAATTCCGTCACGACCAAATTCACCAACGCTACATCGGCCGCCGTCAGTGCTGCCAAACCGATCTTTTTGAATTCGCTGAAGCAAATGAGCATCCGTGATGCCGTGGGCATCCTGCTCACCGACAACATGCATGCGGCGACAGACTACTTCAAATCCACGATGACGGCACAGCTGATGACGGCATTCCGCCCCATTGTCGACAGCACCATCAATGTGCAGGGCGCGGCCCGGGAATGGACCTCCGTGGTGACGGTGTATAATAAGCTGCCCTTTATCAGCAAGCCGCTGGAAGCCAGCCTTACCGATTTTATTGCCGCCAGGGCGATCGACGGAATGTTTTCAGTAGTGTCCGGTGAAGAAGAAAATATCCGCACCAAATACGAGTTCCGCAAAACGGACATCATGAAAAAAGTATTCGGCTATGCGGAGCAGGAGCTGAAGCGGCGGGGACAATGGCAGGCCGCACAATAAGAGGGATGGCTCACGGCGGCATTGCCTAAAAAAATAAACCCTCCGGTTATGCACCAGAGGGTTTGTCATATCGTTTCGTTACGGGGATCAGGCCGTTTCCACCTGTGCTGCGCCTTCTGCCAGCAGTGTTACCCTGTTATTCAGCACTTCTACGAAGCCGCCCTTTATATCAAAGTGGATAACATGCTGTTTGTCTTTCAGCACTTTTACCCGGCCGGCCTTCAGGCCGCTTACCAGCGGGGCGTGCTTGTCCAGCACTTCGAAGGAGCCGCTGATACCCGGCATCTGTACGCCGTATACCTCGCCGCTGTAAAGCTTTTTTTCGGGAGTCAGTATCTCTAAATTCATAATACAAAAGTGATAATATGAAAATGTGGTAATTATCGTCGCTCCGATGATGCAGGACCGTTTTCGCTTCCCGCATCATGTCACTTCCACATTTGTTTTATCCCTGTGCCTGTGCCAGCAGTTTTTTTCCTTTTTTGATTGCATCGTCGATG
>JBEVLT010000020.1:0-4056 GCA_040509055.1 Chitinophagaceae bacterium | reverse complement strand
TCCTAATACAGATAAGAGCGGAAACGGTGTCTTTTGCCTTCCTTCTTACAGCAGTATGCTGATGGGCCTTGCCGATGCAAACGATGATGGTATTGCTGACCTGTGGATACAAAGTACCAATTCCAGCGCCAGGGGAATTTTTTTATACCAGTATAAGAAACTCTCTGATAAAGGCATCCCGGTTTTTTCAGCACCAATAATGATCCCTGCCCCGTTTGAAGACAAAGGAAAAATGAGAGGCGTGATCTTCCGGGATAACAACGGAGACATTTATGCCTTGTGGCGACTTGGTTCTGAATTAAGATGGAGTGCGTTCGATAAGAAGAAGCTCCGGTTCTCTTCGGTTTCTGATGAAGCGATAAAAGGAGTGCCTCAGCGAACAACAGAATTCCGCTTATTAAAAGCGGAAGACAGCTATCGTTTCCTGTTTGGCGTAGCCAATGCGGGAAACCATGGCCCTGGTGATTGGCCAAGAGTGGTGCAATATACACCCGAGGGATTCTGGCCGTATGATATTGCCGAAACAGCTATCAGCGGCAGTGTGGTCGTCGATTGGAAAACGGTAAAGAAAATTGAGGCAAGGCCTTTGACAGATACCAATCAAACCTATTATTCTTTTGACGGTTTTGCTTCGGTAGCTTACCCCGGTAAGGAATTTATCATTACGGGATCGCGCCTCGGCAATATGTATGCCTATGAAGTGTTGGCTAAAAACAAACTCGGCAGCAGGCGAAATATAGTGGATGCGGGGGGCAACTCTTATAAAAATGCTACCGTACATGCTTATGTGGATTATTTCAAAGGTCCGCAAAACCATAATGGTATCATTGCAGCCGGGGAAGGCGGTATCTATTTTTATGCGGATAAGCAGCGGCAGGATAAAAACGGCAATCTTGTATTTGAAGAACCAGCTGCGTTACTGCAGGAAAACCCGGCTTTATATGGGGGCTCATTGGTAGTTCCTAACCTGGTTGACTGGGATGGCGACGGAGTGCTGGATGTCATTTCCGGAACATCTACGGGTTTTATTTTATTCTTTAAAAACGCCGGCACCAACAAGCAGCCGCAAATGCAAAACCCGGTAAGGCTGAAAGCAGCCGGTTACACTATTCATATACAGCCCGGTTACCGGGAAGATATACAGGGCCCGGGCGAAGCCCGCTGGGGATATACCTGTCCCAATGTTACAGACTGGAATGAGGATGGATTACCTGATATTGTATTAGGCGACAGCCGTGGAAAATTTACCGTATATATCAATAAAGGAACAAAGACCGATCCCGAATTGCAAACGCCGGTACCGATCTATCATAAAGGGCTTGATATGTTTGGTTCCTGGAGAGTAAGGCCCGGCGTGGGTAGATTAAACGAGCGGATGGCTTTTATCAACCAGGACCAGGATGATGAGCTGCATCTTTACTGGCAGATAGATGAATATAATGTGGAAGATGGAGGGAAATTGAAACTGGAGAATGGTGATTATATCAAAGGGGCAAGATTTCCCGCCGGTGGTGTAGGCAGGACCCGTATTGAAATAGTTGACTGGGATGGAGACGGCGTCAAAGATTTAGTATTGGGAACTTATGGCAAGCAATCTGTTCCTGAACCTGAAAAAGGATTGCCCTTTCATTTACCGAAAAGAGGCTCAACGCCGCTTTTTTTAAAGAATACGGGAACGGAAGAGAAGCCGGTATATGCATATCCCAAACTTATATTGTTCAAAGGGAAGCCTGTTCTTTTAGGCGGTCATGAATGCGGTGTGGCGACAGGATATTTTGGCCCGGGCAACAGTTTGAATATGGTAATTGGAGAAGAGAACGGGCAATATATATTTTATGAACGAAAAGATTTAAGCTGGTGATACGAAAAAGACATTGTTCTCTTTTTATAAAGGCAACCTGCTTCAGCATTTTTTTTGCTGCTGTTTGTTTTTATGGGTATGCACAAACAAGCGTCCCGGAAGGATCGGTAGGGGCATTAACCAGCGGGCAACCTGTAAGAAGCACTTCGGTGGGCCGTCTTGCATTGCCTTCGCTAACCGGTTATGTAATGGGAACAGTGCCTGCAACCAAACAATCCACACAGGCCTTGTTCATCCAAAGCGATTTCCGTAACCCCGGTACGTATTTGTATTTCTTCAAACAATTTACCAAAGAAGGAGAGCCCGTTTTTTCCGAAGGTATTCAGTTGAAACTTCCTTTTAAAGAAACGGGAGAAAACAAAGGGATCATTTTCCAGGATGCCGGTAATCATGTATGGGGGATATGGCAATTTGAACAAAACCTGCTTTTGTCTGAATTGGATATGAACAGCCTTGCGTTTGGGCAGACCAGGCTGATACAGGTGAAAGACATGCCGTCACGATTTTACAATTTCGGGATTGGACAATTGCCGGGCGGAAAACAAGTATTGCTTTTCGGCATTACCGCTAAAAAGCCGAAGGATGAGCCGGAGATGTTATTTGACAGTTTGTATTACACCCCCGAAGGGTTTTGGCCGGTAAGCATACAGCAGTCGGGATTGTATGGCGCACTGGTTGATGATATAAGCAGTATAAGCACGGTTAATGCGGTGCCTTTAACCGGTTTGGATGAAACCTATTATAATTTCAGCAGCTACACCTTTTGCGATCAGGGCAAAGCATCTTATGCGATAGCAGGAACAAGGCTAGGTAATCTCTTTGCCTATAAGATCAACGAGAAGCCCTTTTCATTGGAAAGAAAATATGTGGTTGATGCAAAAAGCAATATGCAGCGCAACCCGAGTATACATGCTTACCCCGGTTATATAAAATTTGACAGCAATCATGAAGGCGTCATTGTTTCAGGAGAGGGGGGTATTTATTATTATCAAAATGACTTGAAAAAAGACAGGAAGGGTAACCTGGTCTTTCATGCTCCTGTACCGGTAATGCAGGAGACACCTGAATTATACGGCGGCTCCCTCGTGGTTCCTGAATTAGTGGATTGGGATGGCGATGGAATGCTCGACATTATTTCAGGAGCTTCTTCGGGGCATATCCTTTTTTTTAAGAATGCAGGTACCAATAAGCAACCGCAATACCTGTCTCCCGTTCCGTTAAAAGCGGGCGGGGAAGATATCCATATTCAGCCCGGCTACCGGGAAGATATACAGGGTCCGGGCGAAGCCCGCTGGGGCTATACCTGTCCCGCAGTGATTGACTGGAATGAAGACGGCCTGCCTGATTTGTTGACGGGAGACAGCCGGGGTAAATTCATGATATACATAAACAGGGGAACAAAAACCAATCCTCAATTAGAGCCTGAACAACCTTTGTTTTTTAAAGGGCTGAATATGTTTGGCGGCTGGCGTACAAGACCCGGTGTTGCAAAGATGGGCGGTAAGACGGCGTATGTTTTTTTAGATAAGGATAACGAGTTCCATTTGTATTGGAGGATTGACGATTATAATGTGGAGGATGGCGGTAAACTGAAAATGACAAACGGCGCTTTTATAACAGCCAACCGTCGTCCCGGTGGTCAGGTGGGTCGTGCAAATATTCATTTGGTGGATTGGGACGAAGACGGCGTTACCGATATGATGATCGGCACCGGCAGGGCGCAGGCTATACCTGACCCGGTAAACGGCTTGCCTTATAACCGGAAAAAGAAAAATGAAGGGGGGGCGGTGCTTTTTATGCGGAATGCAGGAACAGATAAAGAACCGGTATTTGAGTTTCCCCGTCTTTTAAAGTATAAAGGAGAAGATATGTTGTTCGGCGCTCATTCCTGTGCGCCTGCTACGGGACGTATCGGCGAATCCGGAACATTGAATCTGATCGTCGGGGTTGAGAAAGGTATTTATATGTTTTATGACAGAAAGGATTTATCATGGTGATTTTTAAAACGATCTTTAGTTTAATACAATAAATAAAATGAGTGTAACGGGTAAAAAATCAGGATTGTTGATAACGGTTTTGATGATGGTTATTGGCCTTTCGGCACAAAAACCTGAAGGGAGTGCAGGTGATTTTCAATTAGTGAAATATAATAATCCCGGTCTTACCGTTGATGTGGGTGTTGGTTTATGGGGATG
>JBEVLT010000019.1:0-9775 GCA_040509055.1 Chitinophagaceae bacterium | reverse complement strand
ACCTCTTCCGGCAAAAGCCAGGGCATTTATGTGTATCAATTCAACACGGAGACAGGAGAAGCAACCGCCGTCAGTACGGTGGCCACGGGCAATCCCTCCTACCTGGCCGTATCGCCGGATGAACGGTTTGTCTATGCCGTACACGAGACCGGCCGGAGCGGCAAAGGCGGGGAAATAGCAGCTTTCTCCTTCGACAAAACAACCGGTACGCTCACCCCGGTCAACAGGCAGCCCAGCGGCGGCGACCACCCCTGCTATGTGGAAGTGGATGCTACCGGCAAATGGGTATTTGCCGGCAACTACAGCAGCGGCAGCCTGTCGGTATTTCCCGTCAATGCAGCAGGCGGGCTGGATGCAGCCTCGCAGGTAATACAGCACACCGGGTCTGGCCCCGACCAAAACCGGCAAAGCTCGCCGCATGTGCACTGCACCAAACTATCGCCGGACAACAAATGGCTCTTTGTGCCCGACCTGGGCATCGACAAAGTGATGATCTACCGCTTTGATGAACAAACAGGACAACTGTCAGCAGCCGACCCGGCTTACAGCGTATCGGCGCCGGGAGCAGGACCACGCCATTTTACTTTTCACCCCAATGGAAAATATGCCTACCTGATCGAAGAGCTGAGCGGCCATGTGGTAAGCTATGCATATGATAACGGGAAGCTGAAGCAGCTGCAGCGGGTCAGCGCTATACAGGCAGATACTGCAGGCTATCGCGGCAGCGCCGACATCCATGTATCGCCGGATGGTAAATTTTTGTATGCCACCAGCCGTGGCGATTTCAATACGATTACTACTTATGCTGTAAATGCAGATGGCACATTGACGGTGAAAGGCAGCCAATCCGTGCTGGGTATAGCACCGCGCAACTTCAATTTCGATCCGGCTGCCAACTACCTGCTGGTGGCCAACCAGCAAAGCGACGGGATCGTGATCTTTAAACGAAATAAAGAAACAGGCGCCCTGACCGACACCGGCAAACGGATTGCTGTCGGCATGCCGGTCTGCATCAAATGGATGGCAGTGAACTAAGCGCTACTGTTTTGTACCGGGCAGTTCGTCCAGCCTTGGCCGCAGCCTGGCTTTGGACTTGTTGAAGACGTTACGGCCTTTGTCGACACCTTTTCGCAGCTCCTTCCGCTCATCGGGCGACAGGTGAATGAAATCCCGGCACTCCCTGCTGCAGCAGTTTTCCATCTTTTCGCGGCAGGCATCGCACTGGATGAAGAGCAGGTGGCAGGCATCGTTCACACAGTTCACATGCGTATCGCAGGGCTGGCCGCACTGGTGGCAGCGCGCAATGATATCGTTGGTGATCCGCTCGCCCAGCCGCTCGTCGAAAACGAAGTTTTTGCCGATGAATTTATTTTCCAGCCCCTTTTCCTTCACCTGGTTGCTGTAGTGGATGATGCCGCCTTCGAGGTGAAACACATTTTTAAACCCCTTGTGCAGCATAAAGGCCGAAGCTTTCTCGCAGCGGATGCCGCCGGTGCAATACATGATGATGTTGCGGTCTTTATTATCCTGCATCATTTCTACGGCCATCGGCAGTTGCTCGCGAAAGGTATCGCTGGGCACTTCGATAGCGTTTGTAAAATGGCCCACTTCGTATTCGTAATGGTTGCGCATATCGATCACGACGGTATCCGGGTCGCTGGTCAGCGTGTTAAACTGTTCGGCATTTACATAGTTGCCTTTCCGCGCCATGTCGAAGCTGGGGTCTTCGATGCCGTCGGCCACGATCCTGGGGCGCACTTTGACATCCAGCACATAAAACGATTTGCCGTCGTCGTTCACGGCCACGTTCAGCCGCAGCCCGTTCATGGGCTCTATGGCATACAGGCTGGCCCGGAACGCTTCAAAGCCATCGGCAGGCACACTTATTTGCGCATTGATGCCCTCCTGCGCTACATAAATGCGGCCCAGTACACCCAGCTCGCTGAAGCGGCGGTACAGCTCGTTGCGAAACGCAGCAGGATCATCGATCGGGAAATAACAATAAAAGGAAAGGGTGATGCGGGGCGTGGGATCGTTTTGTATACGCTCCTTCAGTTCCCTGCGGGAAATGCGGTTGTGCAGACTGGCCATCTGGTAGAATTTTAGTTCGTTCCGCCGCTATCGGCGCGGAACCGGCTCAGAACCCCAATTGCAGGTTGGGCAAAATTCCAAAGCGGGGCAAAGATATGCTTTAACCACTAAGGCAGAAAGACACAAAGGACTTTGTGCTCTTCGTGCCACTGAGCCTTCGTGGTTTTACCTCCCGCGGATGCCCACCCTGATCCCATACGATCCCGGCTTGCCGGTCTGCCAGGCCTGTACAAAGTCGACACGGAATATTTTGAACACGTTTTCCAGCCCGGCAAACACTTCCACGTAGTTGCGGTCCTTGTTTACATAGAACGCATTGGCGCCGGTGACCAGGTGCCAGTGAAGCCGGCGGAACCCCGGTATCTTGTTGGTCAGGAAACCGTTCAGGTGGTATTCCACATGACCGATGGAATAGAAATTTTCCGTGTTGCTGTATTCGTAATACGAAGCCAGCTGGAAGCTGTTGAGATAAGGCGCCGCCCGCAGGAATTTATTGCCGTTGAAATGCGTATAGTCCTGCACGTTCACACTGTCGATATGCAGGAAGCCGCCGATACCCAGCCGGTAGCTCAGCTGCCCCGCCAGCCTCAGCCGGATATCATCGCTCACGGCAAAGCTCCATTTGCTGTACTGTACGTCGCTGCCGAAAATATCCTGGAGTGCCTGGGTATAGTTCAGCGTGAACCGCGGGTAGGCCGACCCGATATTGATCTTGCGGCCCGGCAGCTCCACGTATTTGGTGCCCGGTTGCCAGGATACGGCCACCGAGGTCAGGAATGCCTGGTGGCGTTTGAAATTTTCCGTCAGCAATTCGGTGGGATAGTTGGGCGTAAACTGGCGGTTGTTGTATTTTTTCCAGCGGTAATCCGTTGTGTTCTCCAGCGGCAGGCGGTCCTGGTATTCGGCTGTCAGGTTCAGCGTGAAGCCCTCTCCCAGCACACTGGTGTATACCGCCTTGCCAAACCAGGCTTCGTAGATCTTCATGTAGTTGCGGGTGAAATAGAGGCTGGCCGTCGTGTTCACGCGGGGATTTACCGGCCCGGCGTTGTTGAACTGCAGCACCCTTTTGCCACCGCTGATGCTGATGGAGTTGAAATATTTTTTGCCAAACCGGTAGCCCGCAGTCAGGTTGGCATTGAAATGCCGGTTGTTGAAGCCATAGCGGATATCGGGGCTTATAAAAATGCTTCTCCGCCCGGCGGCCGTGGTATCGAGCCGCCTGGTATAAGTGCCGCTGGCATCGAGCACCAGGCCTTCCACGGTATTGTAATTGACCATGCTCAGGATGGGATCGAGTGTAAAGCTGCTGCGCTTTTTACCCCAGGTAAAGGTTTTGCCATACAGCACAAGGCCGCTCACCCTCACCCGGTTGCGCAGCCGGTCGAGCGAGTCCAGGTAGGCCGGGTCTTTGCGTACCAGCTCCAGGCTGTCTTTGATCTTGTAGTCGTGTATTTCATCGCTCTGCAAGGGTACAGGCCGGTTGGTTTCCCAGTAGGTGGTTGATTTTTTATTGGAGCTGTCCAGGTATTTCAGCACCGTATTATCCCAAAAGCCTTTTTTGAAGGAAGGAGCAATATCAAATTTGGAATAGATGTTCACAAAGCTGCCGTGCGCATCGAAGCCCAGCATCTTTACCGCCGGGTAAATGACCTGGCTTTTGATGATCCAGATATCATTGTTGTAGGGAATATACAGCTGCTCTATCCGCAGGGTATCCAGCACTTCCATCTGCGATGCCTTGATCAGCTGCAGCTGCACCGAGTGAATGCGCCATTCATCCTCCACGATGTTGATATACCCGCTGAACAGGGGCTCGTATTTGCGCTTCGGGATCACCTGGATGCGGTTCACCTGGCGGCCGTCCTCGAAAAACGCGCCTTCGTATTTATAGCGGTAATAGTTCAGCGCATTGTCGGAGATGGGCGATATGAACCCGCGTGGATTCAGTATATCGCTGATCGTAATCAGGTTGTTGTAAAACGAGATGATCTGCGGTGCGCTCAGCCCAAAGCCATCGCTCTGCCCGCTCACTTTTGATGACAGCACTTCCACCTTTACTTTGTTGGGCTGCTGCACCGAGTAGGTAGACACGGTTTCGGAGAGGTACAGCATTTTGCGCTTGCTGGTATCGCCGTCGCCAAACTCCACGTCGTCGCCAAAAAGCCGCCTGGGATAGTCGCGCAGGCGAAACTGGCCCTTGGTATATACTTCGCATTGAAAATTGCCGGGCTGTGCCTGGTAATAGGTCCGTTTGCGGATGGCCTGCCGGATGATCTCGTAGGCCGGGTCCTCCCCTTTTTTTACGATCACTTCGCCGAGCACGAACTCCTGCAGCGCCAGTGCAAAGTTCAGCTCCTGGTCGTCCGCGGTTACGGTCACCTGTTTTTCTTCCCGCTTGTACCCCACGTACTGGCACACGATGGTGTACGAACCGGGCTGCAGCTGCAGGAAATAGCGGCCCTCGCTGTTGGCCGTGGTGCCGCGGGTCGTTCCTTTGACGCTGACGGAAGCATACGGCAGCGGAACGCCTTTGTCCGTAGCAACGGTGCCATAGATTTTGCCGGCCAATGCAGTGGAACCTGTATAAAATAACAGTAAAAAGAGGGTGAGTTTTCTCATAACAGCTATGGGGCGAAAATACGCCTGCAGATGTTACAAAAAATGAAAAGATCGCTCACGCGGCGGGAAACGCCCGGTAATACCGTATCGCATGATACCCCGCCTATTTCAGTGCATCGGCAATGGATCTGCGCAGCCAGCCTGCCAGCCCCAGGCTGTAACCGGTGGCGTGAAAGGCCACAAGGCCTTCCTTGTCGAGAATAAGATGCGTGGGATAGCTGTTGATGCCGTACTGGCTGGTGATGAACCGGCCGCCGGCGATGATGTTGTATGCAAAAGGCATTTTCTCCAGGAATTTCTCTACCGGCGATTCATCGTCGAGGCATACGGCCAGGAACACCACATCCGTACTGTCTTTGTAGTCCTGCACCACCTTGTTCAGCTCCGGTATCTCGCGCCGGCAGGGCTCGCAGCCCACGAACCAAAAGTTCATAACCACTACTTTTCCTTTCAGGTCTTTGAGCTTGTATTTGTTGCCCTTGATATCCGTAGCGGTAAAGCTGCCCACCGGCTTGCCCGTGGTGAAATAATCGCTTTCCCGCGGCTTCGGTATATTGTCCATGCGTCTTTTGTACTCTTCTTCGGTCAGGCGTACCAGCCGGAATTCGGGTTTGTCCGCATTGGCGTCCTGCACCCGCAGGACGTACCGGCCCGAGTTCAGCAGCTCTTTCCAGATCGATGCCGGGTATACCGTGCCGGCGCTGTCTTTCACGATCGATTCGTCTGTGACGCGGATTGTTTTCTGCGCATGGGCCGTACCCGGCAATAAGGCCGCTGCAGCCAGCAAGCCTATACAGAAGGAGGCAATAAAAAGTTTCCGGATCATGGTCGTTCGGTTTAGTGTTTTACAAAGCGGTACGCCGCCGGGGCTTGCTGCGCAGGTAGCTGGCGCTCATGGCGGCAAAACCGGCCACCAGGCCGCCCACAAAGCCGGTGACCAGCACCAGCAACCACGACTGGCCGCCCAGGGGCAGCAGCTCCGCAATGCGTGCAGACAGGATGCTTTCGTTTTTCAGGTCGATCCATTCCGCCAGCACCGCCCATAGCAGGAACAGGCCCAGGAAACCGGACAGAAACGCCTTAACGGCTTTCTGGTGCACCAGCAGGGCCACCACAAAAGCCGCAATGGCAATGCTCCACCACGGCAGGTACAACCCCGCAATGAAGGCCAGTAAAATCGTCAGGATAAGCGCAACCAGGAATTTCATACTGTTATTGTTTTTTGCAGGGCACACTACCCTTTTTCAAATTGCATGGTCCATTTTACCCGCTTATCGCTGGCATCGGCGCGGTCCATGAACCAGAGTGTATAATAGGCGCCTTTGGCCCAGGTATCGATAAAATTGTCGTAGTACTTGCTGCCGGGGTTGCCGCTTTGCCCGCCGGGATATACGCCGTAGGCTTCCGTGGCCTGCGACAGGTGAATGACCATGCGCCAGCTGGGGCCGTGGTCCACCTTGGCGGCATTGATGATGCCCGGCCCGCCGCCGATGGGCACATTCAGCCGGCTCAGGGCAGGTATCTTCAGCAGGTGCTGCACCTTGGTGCCTTTGTACCTGGCCCATTCCAGCCGCCCCTCGCCTTCCGCCGTTTTCAATGTTGCCGTGGCTTTTTTCAGCGACGACAGCAATACATCCGCCAGGGTTTCTTTTTGCGGCGTCTTTGTGTTATCAATAAACTTGTAGGCCGAATCTTTGTGCAGGCTTTCCACCAGCGTGCTTTCATTGGGCCAGGGCAGCTCCAGCCCGCCGCTGGTATCGATCTCGTCGCGCCAGATGGCATTCTCCAGCTCCTTCCACCACACATAAAAAACGGTAGCGCCCTTCTCCTGCGGATCGCTGCGAAAGTTCCAGTTCTTATAGATATCGAAATACTTTCGTTCGTCGCCCGCCAGGGCCCCTTCATTCACCTGCACCAGGATGTCTTTGGAAAACTCGGCCAGCACATTGTAGTTATCCGTCTGCACCCGCTCCATATCGGCCGGGGTGATGTTGCTCATTGCATCCAGGTGGCGGTTTACCATATATCCCCGGTATACCGGGAAGCTGTTGCCCAGGTAATACGGGTACGTGGAGTCGGTGGCCAGCTGGTTGGCGCTGCTTACATAGCCGCGCGCCGGGTTTTTCATGTGCGGGTTCTGCTGCTGCGGAATGAGGCTCTTCCACAAATAGCTGCTGTCGAAGCCGGGCATATAGAAATCGCCCTGCCGCCGCCATTTGGCCGGGAAATCGCCCTGCTGCCAGATGGCGATATCGCCGCTCCTGGAGGCGAATACCGGGTTTTGCCCCGGGCAGGTCAGGTATTGGATGGCTGCCGCAAAATCGTCGTAGTTCTTTGCACGGTTCAGGTAGTGAAACATCTGCAGCTCGTTGGAGGGATCGTTGGCCTTCCACTTTACCGCATAGTATTTATCATTCCCGGGCGATGCGGGAAAGGTATGATCGTAGATGACGGGGCCAAACAGGGTGTAGACAACGGTATCCTGCAGCATCGCCTGTCCACGCACGCGGATCGGCTCTACCCTTTTCTCCGCTTTCACCCAGCTGCTGTCAAACCAGTATTCGTTCATGCTTTTGTCGCGGAAGCGGATCTCGTAATAATCTTTTACATCGCGGCCGGCATTGGTGACGCCAAAGGCAATGCTGTCGTTGAACCCGATGATGACATGCGGCGCGCCGGGAAAGGTGACGCCGTAGGCATTGAAGGCGGGTGTGCTGAGCTGCATCTCGTACCAGATAGAAGGCAGGTTGAGCCCCAGGTGCGGATCGTTGCACAGGATGGGCGCCCCATCGGCTGTCTTGCTGCCGGCTACGGCCCAGTCGTTGCTGCCATTGTCCTTATCGGGCTGCGGCAGCAGGTTGGTCACCGTATCATGGCGATAGGTGAAGTAGAGGGAGTCGGCAGCAGCAGGCTTTGCCAGGTCCACCGCTGCCGTGGCGGGATAAGGATAGTCCGTACTGTTGGGCACAATGGGCTTCAGCGAGTCCTGCACCACCGGGTACAGCTGTTCAAAATCCGTGAGGGAGAAGATCGTTTTGGCATTGGTATATTCGGCATCGTCGTCATGACCGGCCAGGTCGTAGCTCAGGTATTTTACCAGCAGCGCCGTTTTCAGGTTGCTCCAGCGCTCCGGTTTGTAATCGAGCAGCTTGTACTCCAGCGGCAGCTGCGCTTCGGTCAGCTGGTCTATCCAGGCATTCACGCCGGCGGTATAGGCATCCATCTGCGCCTTTATTTCCGGCAGCGTATCGGTGGTCTGCACCACTTTTTCCGCGGCCGACACCATGCCCAGCCGGCGCATGCTGCGGTCGTACTTCAGGTATTTGTCGCCTTCACCGGCGCCGATCACTTCGCTCACGCGGCCGCCGGCGGCAAAGATCTGGAACTCCATCTGCCACAGGCGAAACCTGGCGTGCAGGTAGCCCTGTATGAAATAAGCGTCGCGGTCGTCTTCGGCAAATACATGGGGCACCAGGCGTTCGTCAAAATACACTTCGGCCTTGCCCTTCAGTCCCGGCAGCTTCACCTGTTCGTTATAGCTCTCGTCCGTGGCTTCTGCATTCTGCCAGAAACCGTGCTGCGGGCTTAAGAATTTTCCCATCGGCGGAATAGGCCCCCATTTTTTGCCCAGCGCAAAAACAAGACCGGCCGTGACCACCGTGGAGACAATGAAAGGAAATACTCTCATACGCAATCAATTAGGAGGAAAGATAATGAAATGCAAAATTACAAAGGTCGTTTCACTGGCAATTTCTATACCCCTGGGATGCTGCCCCTTTTACATTTTAAATTTTACATTCTAAATCACGGCAGCACCTCGAACAAAAAAAACTGGTTCTTCTCCTTGTTGTCAAAGTTATTGTCTGCCACAAATACCAGCGACCAGTGCCCGTTGGCCAGCCGCGGCCCGAAGGTTACCCCTTCTATGTTGTCGACAAAGCGGCCCAGGCTGTTCATATCCAGCAGCAGTTTTTTGGTAACGGGTTTGCGCGCCGGTTGCGCGGCCAGCGAAGGGTTGCCGGAAACATCCTCTGCGCCGCGGGCATCGGCCAGGTAGATGCGCACGTCCGATACGGGCCGGCCGCTGGAAAAGCCTCTTTCGATCACGATGAACTGCCCTTTGCCGAGGTACAGGATATCCGATATACCGTTTACCTTGAAGGCGCCGGCAGGATTGGCCGCGTACGGCACCGCATCCAGCTGGTAGGCATACTGGGCCACCTGCCGCCGCGTGTTCCGGTTAAATTTGATCAGCCGCACCCATGCCGTGGAGTCGCCGGTGCCGGCGCGCGGGCCATCTTCGTACAGCGGCTCTTCCACGCTTACGTACACATGGCGGTATTTTTCGTCAAAGGCCAGGCCTTCGAACACGCTGTTGTGCCGCGGCCCTTTTTCTATCGGCTGTATATGCATATTCGGCGGCAGGGCAAAGCTATCCTTGTGGCGCCCTGCCCGGTCGGTGATCACCACGGCAGGGTCCTGCAGTTCCAGCTTGTCCCCCTTCCTGTTGCGCTGGCCTTCGCTGCTCCAGATCATTTCGTTGCGCGTGGGGTCGTAGCGCATGGCTTCCAGGTCGGCGGAGTGGATGCGGTCTTTGGTAATATCCGGGTATGGCTGGCCGGCGGCATCCAGCAGGATGGTCACGTCGGTGATGTGCACGCTGTCGATGCCTTCGTGGATGAAGAGGCGGGCGGTGTAGAAGCGGGCGGCGCCTTTGGAGGAGGGGTCGTCGCAGATGAGGTAGTACTGGTCCCTGCGGGCATCGTAGTCGATGCCGGAGAGGCCGCCGATGAGCGTGCCCCTCAGCTCCTGGCCGTTGGGCACTACGTATTCGTTCACAAACCGCAGGCCGCTGATGCTGCCGCCGGTGGCGGCGTGGTTCAGCTTTTTGGAGGAGGTGCAGCCGGAGGCCAGGACGATGGTAAACAGGATGACGGGGAGGAAACGCAGGTTCATACAGGGATGGTTTGAGTGCAAAAGTAGAGTGTGGGAGGAGAGGAAAGAATTTAAAAGAGAAACGCATGTCCTCACTACTTGCAAAATTAAAATTAGTTTTTTATTTTCC
>JBEVLT010000018.1:0-3978 GCA_040509055.1 Chitinophagaceae bacterium | reverse complement strand
ACCAGGATGGCCGGCTTCACCCTTATTTCATCTTCTTCCTTCCCGGTCAGGTAAGCACCTGAGAAATAATACTGGCTCCTGAAGCGCGTATTATTTTTGCCGGCATCATTCACCACCGAACGCAGGTTGATCTCGGGCACCGACAGCCCTATGTAATAACGATTGCTGTAATACATCAGCCCGAAACCGATATTCGGGTCGGTGCGCCTGATATCGGCGGAAAAGAACATGGGGTCTGCGGGATCGAGTGAAGAATAATCGGCCCTGTAATTCCTGAAACCGGCATTCAGCGAGAGGGCGAGGTAATTGTTCGTGGCCAGTTGTACTGACTTGGCGAAGTAAGCATTTACCTCTGTCTGGTGTTCTATGCCAAATTTATCATCCATCGCCGTAATGCCGGTTGCCGAACCGATGGCCGGTAGCTGCAGCGCACTACTGAACACAAATGAGGAAGGAGCACCGTCTATGCCTGTCCATTGCTTGCGGTACAGGCCGCTGACCGAACTGTTACCATCCACTACCGAATACGTATGGTTCAGTGGTGTCAGGTTGTTCATATACTGGGTATAAGAAAAAAACTGCTGTGCATTACTGGTCATGGAACCAAGCAGGAGCATGGCGGTTAAACAAGCCAGAGTGGCAGACGTTACTTTCGGAAAATAATAAGCTTTCATGTAGCTGGTTGGAATAGTTCAAAAAAACAGTTTGCTGAACCAGGCCTGGCAGGCATACCCCCATATGCCTGCCCCTGGTTCCCTTCGTCAGTATTTCAGTACGATAAATCCGGTCTTTTGCTTCCGTTCCCCGTTCACCGTGTACTCGATCAGGTAGAAATAAGTTCCCGCCGGCTGTTTTTGGCGGGTAATACTCGACTGCCCGGTAAATACCCGTGTTGCATTGTCGTATCCTTTTATTTCGAATATTCTTACGCCGTTGCGGTTGATCAGGGTCACTTTATTGTCTGCGTAATTCCTGATACCTTCGATGTACAGGAAGTCATTCACGCCATCCCCGTTGGGCGATAGGGCAGGCCGCACCTGTATCTGGTCTCCGGCGGCATCGGCTACAGTAACGGTCTGTATTACCGTAGCAGCCGGCAGGTAATTGGCATTGCCCGGCTGCGAGGCCGTGATGGTCGTAGTACCCAGGCGCTGCGCCAGCAGGGTTGGTCCCTGTATAACCGCGATCTGCGGATCGGCTGAACTGAGCGTAACAGGAAGCCCTGAACTGGCTGTCACACCGGCAAGACTGTATTGTGCGCCTTTCATCTGCACCGGTATCGCTGTGAAAACGATCGTTTGTGCTGCCTTGTTTACCACGAGTGTTTGGCTGGTTACGGGGTTCGAAGTATAGTTGGCATTGGCTGCTACGCTTGCCGTGATCACGGTATTGCCCGCACCGGTAATATGTACCCTGCCACCCACGATCGTAGCTACGGCAGGGTTGCTGCTGGTATAGCTGATCGTTTCGCCGGTGTTCACCCCGGCGCCCGGCCCAAAATCCGGATCGCCGTATGTTTTATCGGGCAAAGCATTAAAGGTAAGCGTACGTGCAGCAGCCGTAATCGTAAACATATTACCTGCATACGTAACAAGGTAATTGCTGCCCGGTGACAATGATCCCTGGCTGATGGTATACCCGCCTATGTTTTCGCCGGAAGTGCGGGACAACGAACCGGAGAAAGCATCACCTGCGATCAGCGATGGGTTATACGTATATGTCAATACCGGATCAGCCGTACCATACACTTTCGTCTTTGTATCCGCCGCAACTACAATGGGTTTTGCACCGATGACCAGGTTGGCGCCTGTATAGGTGAGAATATAATCCGATGACAAGGCCAGGCTGTTTTGGTTGATTGCATACACACCCACATTGTCACCTGGTACCCGTGACAACGCACCCGTGAAAACATCGGCTCCTGCCAGGGCTGGAGTATACGTATAGGTGAGCGCCGGATCGGCTGCACCATACGTCTTATTGATCGCATCGGCCGTCACCGCAATCGCCCGCTTATCAATAGTCAGATTGGCGCCGGTATACGTAAGAATGTAATTGGATGACAAGGCCAATGTATTTTGATTAATTACATAAACGCCTGCGTTTTCACCGGGCATACGCGACAGGGAACCGGTAAAGCCATCGCCTGTCACCAATGCTGGCGAGAACGTGTAGGTCAATGCCGGGTCGGTAGCGCCATAGACCTTGGTCTTCGCGTCAGCTGTCACCGTGATTGCTTTGGCCCCGATGGCCAGGTTTGCACTGTTGTAGGTGATGGTGTAGTTCGGCGACAACGCCAGCGTGTTTTGATTGATCGTATAGACCCCCGCATTTTCACCCGGTACTCGTGACAAAGAACCTGTAAAGGCATCACCCGTGATAAGCGCGGGATTATACGTGTAGGTCAATGCCGGGTCGGTAGCGCCATAGGTCTTGGTCTTCGCGTCAGCTGTCACCGTGATTGCTTTGGCCCCGATGGCCAGGCTTGCACTGTTGTAGGTGATGGTGTAGTTCGGCGACAACGCCAGCGTATTCTGGTTGATCGCATAGCCACCCACATCCTCACCCGGTACCCGCGACAGCGCACCAGTAAAGGCATCTCCTGTTGCCAATGCAGGCGAGTGCGTATAACTCAACGCAGGATCAGAAGCTCCGTAAGTTTTGCTCTTCGCGTCAGCAGTCACCGCAATTACTTTGGTCCCGATTATAAGGTTCGCATTGTTGTATGTGATGGTATAGTTCGGCGATAACGCCAGGTCGTTTTGGTTGATCGCATAGCCACCCACGTTTTCACCCGGATCACGCGACAGCGAACCGGTAAAGGCATCGCCTGCTGCCAGTGCAGGTGAATGCGTATAAGTCAATGCAGGATCAGAAGCTCCGTAGGTCTTGTTCTTCGCGTCAGCTGTCACCGTAATTGCCTTGGCACCAATGGCCAGGTTCGCACTGTTATACGTGATAGTGTAGTTGGGCGAAAGTGCCAATGTATTCTGGTTGATCACATATGTGCCCACGTTTTCACCCGGATCACGCGACAGCGAACCGCTGAAGGCATCACCCGTTGCCAATGCAGGTGAATGGGTATATGTCAATGCAGGATCAGAAGCACCGTAGGTCTTGCTCTTAGCGTCAGCTGTCACCGTAATTGCTTTGGCCCCGATTGTGAGGTTCGCATTGTTGTAGGCGATGGTATAGTTCGGCGATAACGCCAGCGTATTCTGGTTGATCGCATAGGCTCCCACATCCTCACCCGGATCACGCGACAAAGAACCGCTGAAGGCATCGCCTGTTGTCAATGCAGGTGAATGCGTATAAGTCAATGCAGGATCAGAAGCTCCGTAAGTCTTGCTCTTCGCGTCGGCGGTCACCGTAATTACTTTGGCCCCGATTGCGAGGTTTGCATTGTTGTAGGCGATGGTGTAGTTCGGCGACAACGCCAGCGTATTCTGGTTGATGGTGTAATAACCCACGTTCTCACCCGGATCACGCGACAGCGAGCCGGTAAAGGCATCACCCGTTGCCAATGCAGGTGAATGGGTATACGTCAGTGCAGGATCAGAAGCTCCGTAGGTCTTGTTCTTCGCCTCTGCCGTGACCGTGATGGTTTTGGCCCCGATTGTGAGGTTTGCATTGTTGTAGTCGATGGTGTAATTCGGCGATAACGCCAGCGTATGCTGGTTGATGGTGTAATCACCCACGTTCTCACCCGGATCACGCGACAGCGAACCGGTAAAGGCATCGCCTGTTTCAAGGGCAGGTGAATGGGTATAAGACAACGCAGGATCAGAAGCCCCGTAGGTTTTGCTCTTCGCGTCGACTGTCACCGTGATTGCCTTTGCACCAACGGCCAGGTTCGCACTGTTATACGTGATAGTGTAGTTGGGCGAAAGTGCCAATGTATTCTGGTTGATCACATATGTGCCCACGTTTTCACCCGGATCACGCGACAGCGAGCCGGTAAAGGCATCGCCTGTTGCA
>JBEVLT010000017.1:0-14942 GCA_040509055.1 Chitinophagaceae bacterium | reverse complement strand
AGGCTGGCCATGAGGTGAACGAACTTGCCAGGTTTGGAGATAGCGGTATCCACCGTATCGTAGGTACTGGTATTGCGCATAAAACTGATCAGAACGGCGATGGAGGCGGCAATGAGGACAAGCAGAATAATATGGATCTTTTTCATGTCGGGTTCAGGGCTTCAAATGCGCGGCAAAGGTAGGTCAAAAAACTGTCATTTTTCAGCTGATAAAATCAGCAGGCCGAGGCTGGTACAGGTAGAAATGCATTCTGCCGGTATTTTACACCAGCTTCTTTTCCATGCAGTAGTGCAGGATCGTTACTTCGGTGAATGGTTCGCCGGCAATGTGGTAGCCGCATTTTTCGTAAAAGCCGGTGGCCACGTCGCGGGCATGCATCATGAGGGTGGTATAGCCGTTTTCGCGGGCTGTTTGCTCTGCAAAAGACAGGATGCGCCTGCCGGTGCCGCTGTGCTGGATATCCTGCCGTACTGCCATCTGGCGCAGCTGCAGGGTTGTGTCATCAAAATGTGTCAGGACGCAACAGCCGGTCATTGCTTCGTCTTCAAAAGCGGCGATCAGCCAGTCCTGCTTTTCCTTTTCCAGCTGTTCCGCGGTAAAGCTGAGCCCCAGCGGGCGGCACAGCAGGTCCATACGCAGGGCGATCATGCGGTCGTATTCCGGGCTGCCGTGTTCGATTGTTCTGATTTCCATGTGCTAAAAATAGAAAAAAACAAATGGGTAACCACTATCCAGCATGCTTGTGTTGATGTCCGATGTTGGGTGAACGATTGCAGCATCAGTCCTTCTTCCTGGGCCACTCTCCGGAAAAGCCGGAGGTTTGGTGTTGAGGTCGTTTTAGCAAAAACAATCCTGTAAATTATGCCTGGCACCAGGCAGGAAATGCCTGCCGGGAATGGAAGGGTAGATTATCGCAGGGTCTCAAAACCCGGACGTTACAATCGTTTCAAAACTAACGATTGTTCAGGTGTATGACGGCTCCCTTATCTTTGCGCTCAGTCAAAAACAAGCCCATGCAATTTCAATTTTCCGAAGAGCAACTGATGATCCGGCAGGCTGCCCGCGATTTTGCACAAAACCAATGCCTGCCCGGTGTGATCGAACGCGATGAGCACCAAAAATTTCCACGTGAGCAGATCATGCAGCTGGCCGACCTGGGCTTTATGGGTATGATGGTAAAACCGGAATACGGCGGCGCCGGCATGGACACGGTGAGCTATGTGCTGGCGATGGAAGAGATATCGAAAATAGATGCCAGCGTGAGCGTGTGCATGAGCGTCAACAACAGCCTGGTCTGCTATGGCCTGCAGGAATATGGCACCGAAGAGCAAAAGCAAAAATACCTGACGCCGCTGGCTCAGGGCAAAAAGGACGGTGAACTGTATATCGGCGCCTTCATGCTGAGCGAACCGGAAGCCGGCAGCGACGCCACCTCGCAGCGTACCACGGCTGAAGACATGGGCGATCATTACCTGCTGAACGGCACCAAGAACTGGATCACCAACGGCGGTACGGCTTCGGTGTACCTGGTCATGGCGCAGACCGATCCGTCCAAAGGTTCCAAAGGCATCAATACCTTTATCGTAGAAAAGAGCTGGCCGGGCGTAACCGTGGCGGCCAAAGAAAATAAACTCGGCATTCGCGGCAGCGACACCCATACCGTTATGTTCACCGACGTAAAAGTGCCGAAAGAAAACCGGATCGGCGGGGATGGGTTTGGGTTCCGGTTTGCCATGAAAACACTGGCCGGCGGCCGTATCGGCATTGCCTCCCAGGCACTGGGCATCGCCAGCGGCGCCTACGAACTGGCAAGGGAATATTCCAAAACGAGAAAAGCATTCGGCACCGAGATCATGAACCACCAGGCCATCGCCTTCAAGCTGGCTGATATGGCTACGCGGATAGAAGCGTCGCGCCTGCTCTGCCTGAAAGCGGCCTGGGAAAAAGACGACGGGCAGGATTATGCGCTGAGCTCTTCCATGGCCAAAGTATATGCATCCGAAACCGCCATGTGGACCACCGTAGAAGCTGTGCAGATTCATGGTGGCTATGGTTTTGTAAAGGAATACCACGTGGAGCGGCTGATGCGGGATGCCAAGATCACCCAGATATACGAAGGTACCAGCGAGGTGCAGCGCATCGTGATCAGCCGGAGCATCCTGAAATAAAAGCCTGTTTGGATACTCAAACAGGCTCCCGGTCAATATTCATTTATTTATTCATCATTGCTTTTTCATTGCGGGTCGGTTTGCGGCTGCGCCTGCATTTGCATACATAAACTTTGCTGCAAGCATCCTCAAATGTAGATGCGGCTGATGAGATACAATACCCGTTTAGTTGTAATTTAATGAGAAGCCATCCGCGCAATCAGCATTACTTTTGCGCAAACGCAGGATATGACATATGCAGCGCTTGCCGCGCAGTTAACCGAACAGGAAGTGGAGTTGGTAGCCGTGTCCAAGATACAGCCGGCCGCAGCTATCCTGGCATTATACGGGCAGGGACAGCGCGACTTTGGTGAAAATTATGTGCAGGAACTGGTGGACAAGCAGTCGCAGCTTCCGGGCGATATCCGCTGGCATTTCATCGGCCATTTGCAAACGAACAAGGTAAAATACATTGCTCCTTTCGTTCACCTGGTGCACGGGGCAGACAGTTATAAATTAATCAAAGAGATCGATAAGCAGGGCCGGAAACACAACCGCGTGATCGGCTGTTTGCTGCAGGTGCACATTGCACAGGAAGAAACCAAGTTCGGGCTGGACGAAAACGAACTGGACGAGATCGTCGGCCGGCTGACAGCAGCGCCCCTGGAACATGTACGCGTGGCCGGCCTGATGGGTATGGCCAGTTTTAGCGATGACCAGGACAAGGTAAGAAATGAGTTTCGCCGGCTGAAGCGCCTTTTTGATAAGTATGCAGGTATTCAATCCGCAGGTGTTCGGTTTGAGCATCTTTCCATGGGCATGTCGGCCGATTATACCATGGCCATCGAAGAAGGAAGCACGATGGTGCGTATCGGCAGCCTGCTTTTTGGCCAACGAAAATAACGAGCCTGGCTATTGTGGCGGTTACGATGCAGGATAGCCGGGAATGTTTTTACCGAGATAAATATTCCGTTCGCTTTTCTGCATGTGCATTCCCTTGTAACGGGCTGGTATTTTCAGGATACCGCTGCCACCCCGGTCAGGTAATTCTTTGCGGGCTGCTTCGGCCAGTAAGGTATCGTCGTCAAACAGGTATTCATCGATCCAGTATGCGCTTTTGCCCGGTTCTTTGATGATGGCATGAATATGCGCCGGGGCCTGGCCGCCGGGATAGGGGGCCGGCCGCAGGGTAAAGAACTTGTATTCTCCTTTTTCGTTTGTTCTCATCCAGCCGCGCAGGTAGCCATGCTTTTTATCCCAGCCTTTTTCATCGCCATTGGTCGGGTATACGCCCGTCTGATCGGTATGGTAAATATAAATAACTACGCCGGCGGCCGGGCTGCCATCCGGGTGATACACCGTTCCATTCACCGCCAGTTTAACGCCTGGCCGGTTCGGGTATCGTTCTTTTTCTTTCCAGTCCTGCAGCCATATCATGGTTTCCAGTTGCTCAAAGGGCACAGGACTTTCATAGATGGCTTGGCAGCCCTCGCAACTGCCATCCACTTGTTGGTCGGGCGTTTTTGTGTCCGTGGTTTGTGCGCAGCCGGTCAGCGGCAGCAGGCTGGCGGCGGCCAGCAGGTAAAGCAGGAATTTCATGGCAATGATTTTAATCAAAGTTGAAAAGCCGGCCCTGCCGGTACAAATAAGTTACGTCAACAGCAGGAACAGCCTGACGAAAGGAAGCCTGGAGATGAAAAGGCTGCCGGTTGTCACGGATACCCGTTCGTTGGTGTAACCGTTTTTACGAAGGGGAAACCTTAATTTTATTTTGGGTATGCAAAACAGGGGACTGCTGAAATACAAAGTGCACCATCTTTTTTTCTGGATGATGGTCTTCGGGGTTTGGTATTTTCTCCGTTACCAGGACTATGCCACGCCGGAACAGGCCATGCAGGTGACGGCCGTCAAGGTGACCGACCTGGCCCTGCTGATTTACCTGACCAATTACCTGCTGATCCCGCACCTGTTTTACAAAAAAAGATATGCCGGCTTCATTGCGGCATTTATCGTGCTCATTGTATCCAGCAGCCTGCTGAAGATGATCGTGATCGGCCACCTTACGGGTGATGGGCAAATGGTCCACCTGACGGGCGACCTGAAGACCCGGATCTATGACAACGTGATCCCGCATTTCTTCCTGGTGATCGCCGGCGCCGCCGTCAAACTGATGTTTGATTACACCCGGCTGCAGCGGCGGATGGCCGAGACCGCCAAAGAAAAGGCTGAAGCCGAACTCAACTTCCTGAAATCGCAGATCAACCCGCATTTCCTGTTCAACTCGCTGAATGCTGTGTATTTCCTGATCGACAAGAGCAATACCGAAGCCCGGCAGTCGCTGCATAAATTTTCCGATATGCTCCGCTACCAGTTGTACGAACTGAGCGGGCCCCAGATACCCATCGAGCGGGAGATAAGTTACCTGCGCGACTATGTGGACCTGCAAAAGCTCCGCAAAGACGAACATTATGCGGTGAACTTCCATTGCCCGCCGGAAGTAAAAGGGTTTGTCATCGAACCGCTGCTGCTGGCGCCCTTTGCGGAAAATGCGTTCAAGCATATTTCGCATTTTACCGACCGGCAGAATTTTATCCGCCTTGCCCTGCAGCGCAGCAACGGTTCATTTACTTTTACCGTGGCAAACTCCAAAGAACCGGGTAAAACAACGGAGCAGCATGGCGGCATCGGGTTGACCAACGTGAAACGCCGCCTGGAGTTGCTGTATCCCGGCAGGCATCACCTGCATATCGACGACCAGCCGGACCAATACCGGGTAAAATTAACGCTGCAATTAAACGAAGATGAAACCACCGATAGATAGTTTACCATTATTTCCACTGCTCAACGAAAGGCTGATCACTTTGCTGAAAACATTGTCGGCGGAAGACTGGCTGAAACAAACCGTGGCGCGGCAATGGATGGTAAAAGATGTAGCCGCGCACCTGCTGGATGGCAATTACCGGCGTATTGCACTGCACCGCGACGGATGGTCTGCGCCACCGGATGCCGCTATTCGCTCCAACGCCGACCTGGTAGCATACCTGAACCGGCTGAATGCCGATTGGATAAAAGCGGCCAAACGGCTCAGCCCTGCTATACTGACGGAACTGCTGGAGTCGACCAACGAAACCGTATATACCCTCTTCAACAACCTCGATCCCTTTGCGCAATCTGCCTACCCGGTCGGCTGGGCGGGTGAGGACGTGTCCCGCAACTGGTTCGATATTGCCCGCGAATACACCGAAAGATGGCTGCACCAGCAGCAGATCAGGGATGCGCTGGGTGACAGGGGTATTATGACCAAAGAATTATACCACCCGTTCCTGCATATTTTCCTGCAGGCATGGCCATTTGCCTGTACCGCTTTGGCTGCGGAAGAAGGCACGGTGCTGAAAACGGTGATCACCGGCGAGGGAGGGGGCGAATGGTGGCTGGTGCGGCGGGAAGGACAATGGAAACTGTCGGAGCCATCAGGCGGCCCGGTCGCTGCGGAAACGGTGATCAGCGGCGACGCGGCCTGGAAGCTGTTTTCCAAAAGCCTGCGGAAAGAAGACATCGCCGGGCACTTCGGGATAAAAGGAGACCAGGTGCTGGGAGAGGCAGTTTTGAACATGGTATCTGTAATGGCATAATATGAATATCCGTTGCATCATCATCGACGACGAGCCGCTGGCCCGCAAGGGACTGAAAGAGTATATCGCCGATATCGATTTCCTGGAGCTGGCGGGCGAGTATGACAATGCGCTGAAGGCGGCCGCCATGCTCGGACGGGGAGAGGCCGACCTGCTTTTCCTGGACATCCAGCTGCCAAAGATCACCGGGCTTGACTTTTTCAAAACCCTGCAGCAGCCGCCACCTGTTATTTTTACCACGGCTTACCCGCAATATGCGCTGGAAGGGTTCGAGGTGAATGCGCTGGATTACCTTGTAAAACCCATATCATTCGACCGGTTTTTAAAAGCAGCGCAGAAAGCAGGGGAATACTACGAAGTGCGGGAAAAGAATACGGTCGTGCCTGCGGTTCCGGGCGATTATTTTTTTATCAAAGCAGACAATAAGCTGGTCAAGCTGTTCTTTGCCGATGTATTGTTCGCCGAAGCTCTGCAGAATTATGTGGTCATTCATACCAAAGAAAAGAAATACATCACTTATCTCACGTTCCGGGCGGCGGAGGATTACCTGCCTGCCGACCGGTTTATCAAAACGCATAAGTCCTATCTCATTGCCGCCTCCGCCATCGACAGTATCGAAGGCAATGATATCCGTATCGGCGCGCATCACATACCTGTGAGCCGCAACCTGAAAGATGAAGTGATGGAAAAGCTGCTGAAAGGCAGGTTCCTGAAGCGCTGAGATCAGTCGTAGCCCTCTGCATTCACGATGCTGCCATAGTCGATCAGCAATTCCTCGCCGGCTGCAATGTCCCGCAGGGTTTCGAAGTATTCACCGTCGTTGACGGAGGCAACATTGGGCGTGGAGGAATGATTGAGGTAGTTCACCAGGTCCATGACCTTGAAACCGTAGTCGGGCACATAATAGTTTTCTTCGTCATACAGGCAGTAGGTCTCCACCAGCGAGCGGGAGTGCTCCGGCAGCTTTTCCACATCAGCTACCGGCAGCTTGATCCATTCGCCCACGTTTTGCGAAAAAAGGTCCCGGCAGCCTTCAGGAATAGCGCAGAGGGCGAACACGCCGATGCCATGCACCGGGGAAGGTTGTAACGCCACCCGGGTATGATGAGCCAGTTCGTCGAGCAGTTCTTCTTTGGTCATACGGTCTGTCAGGGATAAAGATGTACGGATGCTCCTCAACATAAGCGTACCTGCCGGGCAAAACGGTTCTCCCGGTAAGGCCCGGGGATGATCGTGTGCCGCACACAGCGCCTGTTGCGATACAGGCCGCTTATCAGGAAAGAGGGAAAAGCAATGTGTTTTTAACTGCCGCGCTGGGAGCCCGTATTCTGCTGCTTGCTTACAAAGCTGGCCGATTTGGGCTTTTGGATAAATTTCGATCCCTGTGCATTGGTCGTACTGTTTTTCTTATCGCCTTTCTTTTTGCCTTTATCGTTTTGCTGGTTGAGCAGTGACATACTGTTGTTTTTAAGTATACGAATTTAAAAAAAGGCAATGAATTGATGAAATGAGAATTAGGTCCTGCCGGTTTCCGGATAAATTTATCCGTCTTATGGTACGATCAGGGTACATAGCTTGTCTGGTGGAATTATTTATATTCGGTGATAATTCATCCCGTGCATTATTTTCTTGGCATCGATATCGGCACCACGCATACAAAAGCGGTGCTCCTGTCCGGAGCGGGTATTCCTGTTTTCGAAACCAGGCAGGGGTATGAGCTGCTGCGCCCGCAACCAGGGTACGAAGAGCAGGATGTTGCCGTTATTATGGAGGCTGTGACCAGGGTCATCGGAGATGCGGTGGCGGCTGCGCCACAGGGGCATGCGCCTGCCGCCATTGGCTTCAGCGCCGCCATGCACAGCCTGTTGCCGGTAGATACAAACGGCGATCCCTTGTACAATGCACTCACCTGGGCCGATACCCGTAGCGCGCAGGAAGCCGAAGAACTAAAGCGGCACCCGGGTGCAGCAGGGGTGTACAGCAATACCGGTATTCCGTTTCACCCGATGTCGCCGCTGTGCAAGATCGTTTGGTTCAGGAAGCACCGGCCGGACATTTTCGAAAAGGCGGCAAAATTTATCTCCATCAAAGAGTACGTGCTTTTTCGCCTGTTGGGCAAATACATTGTCGATTATTCCGTGGCAGCAGCCACCGGGTTGTTCAGCATCCGGGAAAACAACTGGGATGCACAGGCCTTGCAACTGGCGGGGATCGATGCGCAAAAGTTGTCGCAACCGGTTCCCGCAACGCATTGTGAGTATGAGCTGGCCACATTATACAGCCATTTGGCCGGGAATAACATGATTTCTTTCGTGGCCGGCGCCAGCGATGGATGCCTGGCCAATTTCGGTTCCGGCGCTGTGGAGCATGGCCAAACGGCGCTGACCATCGGCACCAGCGGGGCTGTGCGGATGACCGTACGGTTACCGGCAGCGTCCCCGGATCATTTAAGCGGCGCCCAGGGATTGTTCACGTACCCGCTTACCGGCGATTTGTACGTCAGGGGCGGGGCCATCAACAATGGCGGTATTGTATTGAAATGGCTGAGCAGCCTGTTCCTGCAGGCAGGCCAGGCAGAAGAAGAGTCTTACGCGGAATTGCTGGCGCTTGCTGCCCGTGCTCCGGCAGGGGCAAACGGACTTGTTTTTCTGCCTTACCTGCTGGGTGAGCGGGCGCCGGTATGGGATGCTGGCGCAAGGGGCGCTTTCGTGGGCCTGACCATGAATCATGGCCGGGCCGATATGGTGCGGGCGGCGCTGGAAGGCATTTGCTTCAGCCTGGGACAGCTGATCGCCCTGCTGGAAAAAGCGCATGGCCCTGTGCAGGAGATTTATGCCAGCGGCGGGTTTACCCGTTCTGCATTCTGGCTACAGCTGCTGGCCGATATAACGGGTAAGCCGATGCGGATCAGCAGTACGGCGGATGCCTCGGCTGCGGGAGCCGCTTTCCTGGCCATGCTGGCTACAGGTCATTTAAAAGATCCGGCCGATGTAAGACAATGGATACAGGCCGGAGAACTGTATTATCCTGATCCCGGTAACCGCGCGGTGTATGCCCGGCTGTCCGGTGTATTCAACTCGCTTTACCCGAAGCTAAAGGACGAATTTGCTGTTTTATCCATATAAACGAAACTGCCTGCCATGCCACTCCTGGTCATCCTGTTTGGAATTATCCTGCTGCTTGCATTGACATTGAAAAAGGTCAGCCCGTTCCTGGCCCTGCTGATCGTTTCCATTATCGTAGGCTTGCTGATGGGCATGCCGGTTCATCTTGTGGTGGCCTCACTGGAAAAAGGAGTGGGTAGCACGCTCGGCAGCCTGGCGCTGATCCTTTGCCTGGGCGCCATCCTGGGCAAGCTGCTCGAAAAAAGCGGGGCCGCGGAAAAGATCAGCGACACGCTGATCCAGGCCTTCGGTAAGAAAAATGTACAATGGGCGGTGGTGCTCACCGGTTTCCTGGTGGGGATACCGTTGTATTATAATGCCGGATTTGTGATCCTGGTGCCCCTCGTGTTCTCCATCGCCATCAGCTCCGGGCTGCCCTTGCTCTACATCGCCATACCCATGGCTGCCTCCCTGTCCACCACGCATGCTTTTTTGCCACCGCATCCCGGTCCCGCGGTTCTGATCGGCGCCTTCGGTGCGGACCTAGGCAAAACGCTGGTGTATGGCCTGGTGCTGGCCATACCGCTGGTGATCATTGCAGGGCCTGTACTGGGCGGCCTGCTGAAAGGCATCCGCGTCAGTCCCGGCAACAAGCTTTTTACCGGCAGTGCGGAAAAAAGAGAAAGCCTGCCTGCTGCATTCCCGAGCTTCTTCATTGCCCTGTTGCCCGTTATCCTGATCACGCTGGCCGTGCTGGTACAGCAGTTTGCCGGCGGAGATAGCGTGTTGAAAACGATCATCCTGTTTCTCGGTAATGCCAACGTAGCATTGCTGGTAGCGGTGTTATGCGCTATCTATTATTTCGGTCTCCGTACCGGCCGTACCATGGAGTCGGTGATGCAGTGGCTGAACGAGGCCATCAGCGGTATCGCCGTCATCCTGCTGATCATTGCAGCCGGCGGTGTGTTCAAGCAGGTGCTGATCGACAGTGGTACCGGTGATTATATTACCCGCCTGAGCGCACAATGGCAGATACCGCCATTGGTATTTGGCTGGCTTGCAGCGGCCCTTCTTCGCGTGACGCTCGGATCAGCTACGGTAGCAGGATTGACGGCAGCCGGCATTATTTCGCCCCTGGTAGCCACGGGCCATGTGTCGCCGGAGCTGATGGTGCTGTCCGTAGGGGCCGGCAGTATCTTTTTCTCTCATGTCAATGATACCGGGTTCTGGATGTTCAAAGAGTTTTTCAACCTGTCGCTGAAGCAAACTTTTTTGTCCTGGTCGCTGATGGAAACCGTGATATCGTTACTTGGCCTGGGCGGTGTGTTGCTGCTGGACCTGGTGATCTGATTGCGGTGATCCCTGCCCGGCCTTGTTATCCCGTTTCCGCGGCGTATCTTACGGGAGGACTGGTGATTGCCTGCCATCGTGCATAACTTTTATTTCCAGGGCAATGACAACAAAACCGACTTCCCTCAAACGGGTACTGACTGCTACGCATCTCTGGGCCATCGCCGTAGGGCTGGTGATCTCCGGTGAATATTTCGGCTGGAACTATGGCTGGGGTGTGGCCGGCACCATGGGGCTGCTGATCGCTACGATCGCAGTTACTATTTTATACATCTGTTTTGTCTTCAGCTTTACCGAACTCACCACTTCCATTCCGCAGGCAGGCGGTCCTTTTGCCTATGCTTCCAGGGCATTCGGGCCGGTGGGTGGTTTTATCGCCGGGTTTGCCACGCTCATCGAGTTTTTATTTGCAGCGCCTGCCATTGCGTTTGCGCTTGGAAGTTACCTGCATTTTCTGCATCCTTCTTTCGATGTGCTGTACACGGCGATCGGTTGTTACGTATTGTTTACCGTCATCAACCTGCTGGGGATTAAGGAATCGGCTGTGTTTACGCTCATCGTTACCCTGCTGGCGGTAGGAGAATTGTTGCTGTACATGGGTATTATTGCCCCGCAGTTCAGCGCAGAGCGATTCCTGCACAACAGCATGCCCTTTGGCTGGTCCGGTGTGTTTGCGGCCCTGCCGTTCGCTATCTGGTTTTACCTCGCCATAGAAGGGGTGGCTATGGTGGCCGAAGAGGCAAAGGACCCGCGGCGTACGATTCCCAAAGGATATATCAGCGGTATTCTCACCCTTACCCTGCTTGCATTGGGCGTGATGATCCTTACCGGCGGCATCACCGACTGGAACAAATTATCCAATATCGATTACCCGCTCCCTGAATCCATTGGTATCGTGCTGGGCAGGCAAAACAGCCTGACACAACTGTTCGCCGGTATCGGCCTGTTTGGCCTGGTGGCTTCTTTTCATAGCATTATCACGGGTTATTCACGACAGATCTTTGCGCTGGCCAGGGATCGGTACCTGCCGCCGTTTTTAGCAGCGCTTCATCCGCGGTTCCGCACACCGCACCGGGCATTGGCAGCCGGCGGGATCGTGGGCATGATCGCGGTTTGCACCGGTACTACCAATCAACTGATCATTATCTCGGTGCTTGGCGCCCTGGTCATGTACATCATCAGTATGCTGAGCCTGTTCAGGCTGCGGAAAAAAGAACCGGGACTGGAGCGGCCATTCCGGGCCCCGTATTATCCCTGGGTGCCTGCCCTTGCACTGGTATTATCGGCGATCTGCCTGGCTGCGGTGGTTTATTACAACCGGATGTCTGCCCTTGTCTTTCTTGCAGCTGCCCTCGTTTCCATCGCCGCGTACCTTAGCATTTTACGCACCAGCAAAGGCAGGCAATCCATGATCAATCCTCCTGTTTAACCGCATGGCTTATCACTACACGATACAAGGCACGAGGTATCAGTTTGACGACCTGAAAGACCTGCTGGCCAAAGCATCTCCCTACCGGTCCGGTGATGGGCTGGCCGGCCTTGCCGCAGCCAGCTACCAGGAAAGGGTAGCCGCGCAACTGGCACTCGCCGATCTGCCGCTGAAGACTTTTTTACAGCAGGCCGTGATCCCCTATGAAACAGATGAAGTAACCCGGCTGATCATCGACAACCATGATGCCGCTGCGTTTGCACCGGTGGCTCATTTCACCACCGGGCAGCTGCGGGACTGGCTGCTGAGCGATGAAGCCGATACGGTGACGCTGCAGCGGCTGGCGCCGGGCCTCGCCCCGGAAATGGTCGCTGCCGTATCCAAACTAATGCGCAACCAGGACCTGATCGCCGTGGCGCAGAAATGTGAAGTGGTGACGCGTTTTCGCAATACGCTGGGTTTAAAAGGGCGGTTGTCCACCCGATTGCAGCCCAACCACCCGGCCGATGATCCCAAAGGCATTGCGGCCAGCGTGGTGGATGGATTGCTGTACGGCAGCGGCGATGCGGTCATCGGCATCAATCCTGCTACCGACAATCCCGCTATCGTAGCCGGGTTGCTCAGGATGCTGGATGAGCTGCGGGTGAGATATGAAATACCAACCCAGAGCTGTGTGCTGGCGCATATCACCACCACGCTGCAGCTGCTGGAGCAGCAGGCCCCGGTAGACCTTGTGTTCCAGTCCATCGGCGGCACCGAAAAAACGAACCGGAGCTTTGGCGTTTCGCTGGCGCTCCTGAAGGAAGCGCAGGAAGCCGTCCTGTCGCTTCGGCGTGGTACCGTGGGCAACAACGTGATGTATTTTGAAACAGGGCAGGGCAGTTCGCTCTCGGCCAATGCGCATGAAGGTGTGGACCAGCAGACCTGCGAAGCAAGGGCGTATGCGGTAGCCCGGCATTTCAATCCCCTGCTGGTGAATTCCGTGGTCGGGTTTATCGGTCCGGAATACCTGTTCGACGGCCGGCAGATCATCCGCGCCGGGCTGGAAGATCACTTTTGCGGCAAGCTGCTCGGCTTGCCAATGGGGGTGGACATTTGCTATACCAATCATGCAGAGGCCGACCAGGACGATATGGACAACCTGCTGACCCTGCTGGGGGTAGCGGGGTGCAACTACATCATGGGCATACCCGGTACAGACGATGTAATGCTCAATTATCAATCCACGTCTTTTCACGACGCCCTGTACCTGCGAAAGGTGCTGAACAAGCTGCCGTCGCCGGAATTTGCCCAATGGCTGATGCGGCAGGGTATCATGGATGAAGAGGGCAATGCACTGCCGGTGAGAGGAACGCACCGGCTGATACAATAATGCTGAACCAATGGAACCAGGACAACTACTCAAACAGCCGGCGATACAGGAAGACCCCTGGCAGTCGCTGCGGGCATTTACCGGCGCACGCATTGCCCTGGGCAGGACCGGCGCCGCCATTCCCCTGCGCGAAGTATTGCAGCTGCGCATGGCGCATGCGCATGCCCGCGATGCTGTTTTTTCAAAATTGGATGTGGAAGCGCTGCAGTCTGCCTTTCAATCGTACGGGCTGCCTGTTTATACCTTGCATAGCAGGGCCGGCGACCGCGCTGAATACCTGCAGCGGCCAGACAAAGGGCGGCAATTGGATGAAGAAGCGATCCGTTTATTACAAACAGCAGGTGAAAAAGCTGCTGACATCGTGATCGTGCTGGCAGACGGGCTTTCTGCAGATGCGGTGAACCGGCATGCCGCTCCGTTACTACAATTGCTGCTGCCCTTGTTCCGGCAATCGGGACATTCCATTGGTTCGCTATGCCTGGTACAGCAGGGCCGGGTAGCCATTGCCGACGAGATCGGGAGCAGGCTCCAGGCCCGGCTTTCGCTGCTGCTGATCGGGGAGCGGCCGGGGCTGAGCTCGCCGGAAAGTTTGGGCATCTACCTGACCTATCAGCCACGGCCCGGCCTGACAGACGAGATGCGGAACTGTATTTCCAATATTCATGCGGCAGGGTTGTCTTACACCCTGGCGGCGGAAAAAATTAATGGATTGGTCAATGCCTCGCTCCGGCTGCGGCTATCGGGCATCCGGCTCAAGGAAGGCGATCACTTACTTTTGTAGCACCATCACGTTGTTGACGATCACCGTGGTGCCGCCTTCGGCTACGATATTGTACACCTTTTGCAGCTTACCGGCGCTCTCCGTTTTCTCCTGTACGGTATAAGTGAGGTAGTCATGGGTTTGCTCATCGTAGCAAATGAGCTGTTCGCCGGTAGCGATGTCGCCGATCTTCTTTTTCGCTGCCGTGGTTTGAACAGGATGATTGGGCGTAGCCTCAATGACTTTGCTGCTGAGGGCTACTTCGTACCCGTTGCCCGTTTCCGTTGTGGTAGCGGCAACCAGCAGTAGCCTGGTGAGGGCATATGGTTCCGCATGGTGTTCGGTCAGCGCTTTGACCGTGACAGCGCTTGCTGCTTTTGTGAGCGGGTCGATGGTCAGGATCTGATCGCCGGGCTGTATGGCCTGCATGTATTTTTTACTGCCATCACCCATGGTCACCAGCTGGTCGCCGGGAAAGCAGATCTCCGTACCATAGGTTCCGTTTTCGGCAGCAGCCTCTTTGTTGAGCGCTTTGTAAAGCTGGAAGCTCATTTCTTTTGACAATACATAGGAAAGCTTCAGCACGAAATTCTTTTCTTCTTTATCGATGGCATGAATGTCTTCGAAGTAACGTTCCCACACAGCAGGCTCCGAGTTGATACTTGGCTGCACCGCGGTAAACCGCTTGTTCTTTTCGTTGGTATAGTAGATCACCAGCCCGATCTCCTGCATGGTGTCGCGGGCGTACAGCTTGTACAGGTCGATGCGCTTTTTCAGACCGTCGTCGCCGGTGATAAAGTAGGGCTTGCGCATTTCATACCGGTCCAGCACATATTTGTTTTCGAACTTTACATAAGTGTCCTTGTCCAGGTCGCTGACGGTAAATGTTCTGGCTTTGCTGTACTCTTCCAGCGTCAGGGGCCTCGGGTTCACCACGGCCGTGCTTTGGGCAAAACAGGCTGTAGCCAACAGAAAGGCAGCCGCAAAAAGAACGGCGTATTTTTTTGCATAGCGTTTATCATTCGCATGTGAAGCAAGGGGTTCAGGATATTTCTTTGAAGGCTTCGGCAAAGGCCTGCATCTCGTCCATCCGGCCGATACTTACGCGGCACCAGCTTTTGTTATTGAATTTCCACTGCCGCACGCCT
>JBEVLT010000016.1:0-17826 GCA_040509055.1 Chitinophagaceae bacterium | reverse complement strand
AAAGGAATTATCATCTGGGTGGAAAACGGGGCCGGTGAACGATCTTTCTGCAGCAATGCAGAATATGAAAAGGCAGGCGCCGTCATCAAAAGCAGGGAAGAAGTGCTGGCCGCTTCGCAGGTCCTGCTGGCGATCCATGACCCTGAAACCATCATCCCGTCATCTGCCGTACTCATCGGTGTATACCAACCCCTGTTCCATGCCGGCCGTGTAAAACAATGGGCCGCTGCCGGCCTCACCGTCTTCTCGCTGGATATGCTGCCCCGGACTACCCGGGCGCAGGCGATGGACGTATTGAGCTCGCAGGCCAATATAGCGGGTTACAAAGCTGTGCTGACGGCCGCTACATTATATCCCCGCTATTTTCCCATGTTCATGACGGCAGCAGGCAGCATTGCGCCGGCCAAAATGCTTATCCTGGGAGCGGGAGTGGCAGGCCTGCAGGCCATTGCCACGGCAAGACGGCTGGGTGCAGTGGTGGAAGTGTTCGATACGCGCCCCGCAGTGAAGGAAGAAGTGATGAGCCTTGGCGCCAAATTTATCGAGGTGGAAGGCGCTGCCGATGCGTCCAAAGCCGGCGGGTATGCCGTGGAGCAAACCGAGGAATACAAACAAAAGCAGCAGCAGCGGATCGCCGATAGCATCGCCAAAGCCGATATCGTCATCACCACGGCGCAGATACCCGGTAAAAAGGCTCCCATCCTGATCCCCGAAGAGATGCTGAAAACGATGCGCAACGGGTCGGTGATCATCGATATTGCGGCAGCTACCGGCGGCAACACACCGGTGACCCAAAACAATGAAACCGTTCTGTACAACGGGGTAACGATATACGGCAACAGCAACCTGCCGGCTACCATGCCGGGCGATGCCAGCAAGATGTACGGGAAGAATGTGCTGAACTTTCTGCAGCTGATCACAACCAGGGAAGGCCAGCTGAACCTGAACTGGGAAGACGACCTGGTAAAAGGAAGCTGCATCACACACGGCGGTGAGGTGGTGCATGAGCGGGTAAAAAGCCTGTAGCCGTTACATTTCAAACCTGAATGTTTATAGTATGAATTCGATACTTTCCTGGATAACCGAGAACCAGCAGATCATCTACATCGTGATCCTGATGATCTTCGTGGGCATCGAAGTGATCGGCCGTGTACCGAGCGTGCTGCACACACCGCTGATGAGCGGGGCCAATGCCATTCACGGCGTGGTGATCATCGGCGCCATCATCGTGATGGGCAAAGCCGAGCATGATAATTACCTGGCCCTGATCCTGGGCTTCCTGGCCGTAGTGCTGGGTACGCTGAACGTGGTGGGCGGGTTTGTGGTCACCGACCGGATGCTGGAGATGTTTAAAAAGAAAAAGAAATAATGCAGGCCGGACAAAGGGCGCTGCTCTTTGGTTCATGCCATAAATAGTTACACATGGAATTGAACGTGCTGACACTTTGCTACCTGATCGGGTCGGTTACTTTTATCATAGGCCTGAAAATGCTGTCCAACCCGGCATCTGCCCGCAAAGGCAACCTGGTGGCGGCCGGCGGTATGGCCATTGCTATCCTGGGCACCATCTTTCTTTATGAAGAGAACGGGCGGAAACTCGGCAACTACGGCTGGATATTCGGTGGTATCGCCATCGGTACGGTAGTCGGTTTCCTGGCTGCGAGGAAAGTGAAGATGACAGCCATGCCCGAAATGGTGAGCCTGTTCAACGGGATGGGCGGTGCCTGCGCGGCGCTGATCTCGATCGTGGAGTTCAATCATTTCCGCGAGCCGGTTTCCAAGCTGACGGATTTCGAAGAAATATTCAGGGAGCTGCACATGGAGTTGCACAACAGCTACTCGGCAGGGTTCCTGGTCATCATCCTGGCCGGGCTGATCATCGGTTCGGTTTCTTTCGCCGGCAGCATGATCGCCTGGGGCAAGCTGAACGGGAAAGTAAAAGATTTCTCTTTTAAAGGGCAGCATATCTTCAATATCGTATTGATGATCGCCATACTGGGGCTGGCTACCTACCTGGTCATCGATTTCAATGCTTCGAATGCCTATTTGTTCTACGTGATCTTTGCGCTGTCGCTGCTATACGGCATATTCTTCGTGTTCCCGATCGGCGGCGCAGACATGCCGGTGGTTATTTCCCTGCTCAACTCGTTTACCGGCGTGGCGGCAGCCTGCGGCGGTTTCCTGTATGATAACAAAGTAATGCTGACCGGCGGTATCCTCGTGGGTGCGGCCGGCACGCTGCTGACCATCCTGATGTGCAAGGCCATGAACCGCTCGCTGGCCAATGTGCTGATCGGCTCGTTTGGCGGCAGTAAAGCAGGACCCGGCGGAGGCGGCACAAAAGAACAGGGACTCTACAAGGAGATCAGCCTGAGCGATACGGCCGTGGTCATGAGCTATGCCAGCAAGGTAATGATCGTGCCCGGCTACGGGCTGGCCGTGGCCCAGGCGCAGCATGCCTGCCATGAGCTGGAAAAGCTGCTGGAAGAAAAAGGCGTGAATGTGAGGTATGCCATTCACCCGGTAGCAGGCCGTATGCCCGGTCACATGAACGTATTGCTGGCCGAGGCCGACGTGAGCTATGAAAAGCTGATGGAAATGGAGCAGGCCAATGAAGAGTTCCCTACCACCGACGTGGTACTGATCCTGGGCGCCAACGACGTGGTGAACCCGGCTGCCAAAAGCGATCCTTCTTCGCCGATCTACGGCATGCCGATTCTGGATGTGGAGCTGGCCAAAAACGTGATCGTGAACAAGCGCAGCATGAAACCGGGTTATGCCGGCATCGAAAACGACCTGTTCTTCCGTCCCAAGACCTCCATGCTCTTTGGCGATGCCAAAAAAGTACTGCAGGACCTGATCGCGGAAATCAAAAGTTTGTAAGTGCAGGGCCGGAACCGATCCAGGCGTTTTCTGTTCGGTTTCCGGATAATGCTGGTCATCGCCATATTCCGGTTGGCCACCCTCGGTTTTTCGTATTATACGCTGACCCGGCTGTCTAACCAATACGGAGGCAGTTCATACCGGTATAATTTTCTGTCTTTTGCCCTGATATTCTGGACGGTGCTGCCTGTTGCGGAAGTTATTATCTACTGGTTGATCCGATACCGGATACAAAAAAGAGCATGGGTGCATCTTCATGTCTGGACGAGCTTTGTTGTGTTCGTCATACTGCCTTTATCGGTATTGATTCTGGTAAGATGGTCCTTCAATTTCATGCGTGGCAATGATTATGTTACCTTCATGGAGACGTTTAACCGGGTCGTGCGTTATCTCACCCTGGGATTGCTGGCAATCGGTCATGTCTTTTTTATTGCTACTATTGTAAAGAGCTACAGACGCCAAAAAGTGACGGAAAATAATGAGGTACCTGCCGGACTCCTTGATGAATTCGTTAGCTGATGTAAAAGGTTTCGATAAAGAAGCATTCGCACAGGTGCATGCTTCCGGCGAACAGATCACGTCCATCCGGTTTAATCCCGCCAAACCCGTCAGCCAGGTTCCCAATTTCCCGATCTCGCTTGCTCCAATTCCCTGGACGAACTACGGATTCTACCTTTCGCAACGTCCTTCCTTCACCTTCGATCCGCTTTTTCATGCCGGCTGTTATTATGTGCAGGAAGCCAGCAGCATGTTCCTGGAGCAGGCATTGCGGCAAACGGTTGATCTTTCCCGGCCGATGAAACTGCTGGACCTGAGCGCGGCGCCGGGCGGTAAGTCTACCCATCTTCAATCATTGATCACGGCCGATAGCCTGCTGGTCAGCAATGAAGTGATCAAATCACGGGCGGCTGTGCTGAAAGACAATATCATCAAATGGGGAAGTGATAATGTGATGGTCACCTGCAACGACCCCAGCCATTTTGCCCGGTTGCCCGGTTACTTCGATGTGCTGGTAGCGGATGCGCCCTGCAGCGGGAGCGGCCTTTTTCGCCGTGATCCGGAAGCGATCGGTGAATGGAGCCTGAATAGCGTACAGCTCTGCAGCCAGCGCCAGCAGCGAATACTGGCGGATGCATGGCCTGCATTGAAAGAGAATGGCGTGCTCATCTATTCCACATGCTCGTATTCCAGGGAAGAAGATGAAGATATATTGGATTGGCTGGAGCAGGAACTGAAGGCTGAGAGCCTGCAATTGGCTGTTCCTGCCGGGTGGAACATCGTTGAAGTGCAGGGGCGGTCCGGTGCATACGGGTATCGTTTCTGGCCGGATAAAGTGAAAGGGGAGGGTTTTTTTATTGCCTGCCTGCGAAAGACATCCGGCGGGCAGGAGACGCGGTTGAAACTAAAAAACAAACCTGAAGTGGCCGGTCGTACAGAAGCAGCTACCCTGGGCCGGTGGATGCAGACCGAAGGCTATGATTTTATCAAACATGAACAGACGGTGTATGCCTGGCCTGCAGCACTGACGGCTGATCTCAGTATCCTGCTGCAACAGCTGCGCGTGGTCTACTCGGGTGTGCGCGCCGGTGAGCTCTTACGCGATAAGCTGGTGCCCGATCATGCGCTGGCGCTGAGCGGGCTGGTGAACGATGCCATCGGCAGAACGCCCCTGACAAACGAAGAAGCCATCCTGTACCTGCAGCGGAAAGATCTGCCGGTGCGGCCGGCTGCGGCCGGCTGGCAACTGGTTACCTGTGAAGGGCAACCGCTTGGATGGATCAATGCATTGCCGAACCGTATCAATAACTATTACCCCAAAGAGCTGCGCATTTTAAGGGACAATTAGGACTAAAAAACGGCCAAAAAAGCACATCTTTGTATATCCAAACTTTGTCGCCCCATGAAAAAGTTTTTTTTGCTGATGATCGTGTTGACTGCCGTACTTTTTTCACAGGCCCAGCCGGGAGAGTTGATGGTAAAGAACGGGAGTAAAGGGCTGTACCTGGAGCATAAGGTAGTGGCGAAAGAGGGGCTGTACTCGGTGGGCCGTGTCTATCAGGTAAGCCCGAAGTTCATTGCGGCCTATAACGGCATCGACCTGAACAAGGGGATCAGCATCGGCCAGGTGCTGCGCATACCGCTGACGGATACCAATTTTTCCCAGCAGGGCAATACAGGCACACCCGTTTATTACCTGGTAGGTGCCGGTGAAGGGCTGATGAAGGTGAGCAACTCCAGCAACAAGGTACCGCTGAAGAATATACGGGAATGGAACAGGCTGACATCGGACAACGTGAAAGCCGGTACCAAACTGATTGTCGGCTATCTTACCACAACGAATGCGGCCGCGCCGGCAGTAGTAGCGGGCCCGCCCGCGGTGCAACCCGAAACGGTGAAACCAGCAGAAGAACCGCCGGTGGTGAAGAACGATCCCCCGATCGTGGTACGGGATGCACCGGCAGAGGAGATAAAGAAAGACGATGCGCCGGTGACTCCTCCTGTGGTGATCGCGGATAACAAACAACCGCAGGTTGCTATCACGCCGGCAAGTGGTGAAAGCGGCTACTTCAAAGCTTATTTTGACCAGCAGATCAAAACCACCCCGGTTTCGACCAATGCTACGGTTACTTCCGGAATTTTTAAAACCACCAGCGGTATGCAGGATGCCAAGTATTACCTGCTGATCGATGGCGTACCGCCCGGCACGATCGTCCGGGTCATCAACCCTGATAATAACAAGGCGATATATGCCAAGGTGCTGGGTGAAATGAGCGGCATCCGGCAGAACCAGGGCCTTGATATCCGTATCAGCAATGCCGCTGCATCGGCCCTTCAGATCACGGACGAAGAAAAGTTCGTGGTGAAAGTGAATTACTAACCGGGATGACCTGTCATCACCGGTTTGACCACCAGATAACTGACGCTTATGATTGTCTTTGGCACCGGCTCGTTTCTTCTCCAGGCCTATGACCCGGAGGCATTGGGTTTCCAGGGCATGCAAAACCGCGGGTATACCATTGAATTGCGGCAGCGCTATGCGCATCTTTTCTGGATCCCTTTTTTCAGCATCGGGACAAAATGGGTGATCCGGCAGGGACGGCAGTTTTACCAGCTTTCTCCTGCACAGGAGCAATACCTGCAATCATTGCCTGCGCCCCGTACCAAATGGTATGCATTTTCAGGATTGATCCTGCTGCTGATCGCGTTGGTGATATTCCTGGTGGCAGAGAAAAGAAGTGCGGCCAATGATGAGCGGGCAGCAAGAGACTATTTCAATGCGGAAATAAAAGAATTGAAGAATAAGCTCAATGCGACAGATACATCCGACTATTACAAGGTGGACCCGGAAAGTTACCAGCATCCCTATGTGGTTTTGAAGGTGCAGGAAGTAAAAGCTGATTCCATCGTATTTAAAAAAGTGTCTACAGAGCTGAGAAGCTACGAGCTGGTTCCCGGTAAAATAAAAGAGCTCTTTCCTGCGGGTGACGGGCCGTCAGCAACCGTTACCCTGTCCAAACAGCAGTTGCAAAAAGCCACTGAGCGTGATTTTCACTATGCAGGTGGTGAACGGGGTGCGGACCTGTTCGGGACCGGGAAACTTTATATCATCAAAGAAATTGTAAAGATCCCCCGGGGCTTATGAGCTAAACCGGTAACCCCGCAGAAAATCCCCCACGTTCATTTTTTTCTTGCCTTCCAGTTGTATTTCCGTGGCATGAATGTAGCCGTCCACGGCAGCGAATTTTAAAAACGTTTTGCCATCCGTGTGATGGCTGCCGGGTACGGCAAGCATGGACGGCGCCGGCTCTATTTCGCTCCGGTATATCTTCAGCATTTTGTCGTCGACGTAAGTAAAAGCGCCGGGAAAGGGAGAAAGGCCGCGGACCAGGTTGTGTATATCGGCAACAGGCTTGTTCCAGTCTATTTTGCAGGTGTCGGTAAAGATCTTGGGGGCATGCTTCAACGATTGTTCAACTCCCGAAGCCAAAACCGTATGCGGCTGGGGCGTTTCCGTCAGCGACCCTTCTGCCAGGCCCTGCACGGTCCTGACGAGCAGGCCTGCCCCAATGTCTTTCATTTTATCATGCACCTCGCCGGCAGTTTCATTTTCGCCTACCTGGAACGCTTCCTGTAGCAAAATATCGCCGGTATCTATTTCATGTTTCAGTTTGAAGGTGGTAACGCCGGTTTCTTTTTCCCCATTGATCACCGCCCAGTTGATCGGCGCAGCGCCCCTGTACTGCGGCAGCAGCGATCCGTGCAGGTTGATGGTGCCCAGGCGTGGCATGGTCCATACCGCTTCGGGCAGCATGCGAAAGGCAACGACCACCTGCAGATCGGCCTGCAGGGCTGCCAGCTCTTCCAGGAAGGCCGGGTCTTTCAGCTTTACCGGTTGCAGGATATTCAATCCCTTTTCTGCGGCATATTTCTTTACGGCGCTTTCATTCAGCTTCATTCCGCGGCCGGCCGGTTTATCGGGCGCCGTAACCACTCCCACGATGTTATAGCCGGCCTTTACCAGGGCATCCAGGGAGGCCACGGCAAATTCTGGTGTTCCCATGAATACGATGCGCAGGGTGGTAAGTGCCAGGTTGAAGGTATTCGGTTCGTTCTCTTTTGTTTTTAACTGGTAAGTGATCATTCGGTATTATTCGAAATCTTCGTACAATAAATATTTTTTCCGGATGGCTTTGAAGCTGGTAAGGGCCGGTTCCCAGCTTTTCCGGATCGTTTCTTCGGGCACACCTTTCCTGATCTGCTGCCACAGCTCGTTGTTGCCGGCCAGTTTGTTGAAGAAGCAGTCTTCCATCTTTCCCGTTTTGGGAACGATGAAAAAACTGTCCTTGTTCGGGAAAAGCCTGTAGGCCTCTGTCAGCCATTTCAGCTGGATCCTGTTGCCGATGTTGGCCAGCACTTCGCCAGGCGTGCCGTGCAGGTTCCAGCCGTAGCAGGTTTTGCCGTAGTGCTTGGAGCTTTTAGCACCTTCGTTGGGCTGCGGTACAAATGCATAGAGGTTCTTTGGAAGGGATGGATCACCGAAAACCTGGAAAGGCTTCGGCGTACCCCTGCCTTCACTCAGTACCGTGCCTTCGAAGAAGCAGGTGGAAGGATACAGGTAAATGGACTGTATTTCCGGGAGGTTGGGCGATGGACGTACGGGCAGCACGTATTGACTTTTATGCGTGTAGCGCTGGCATTTGATCACCTGGAAGTGAAAGGGTGTATCCGCGGAGTTTTCTGCATGCAGGTAATACTCAAATTTTTCATTGGCTTTCGGGCTCAGCCATTTTTCGCCGGCGATCATGCGGGCATATTCGGCAATGGTCATGCCGTACACCACCGGGATGGGCTGCATACCGATATGCGATTTGTACTTCCTATCCAGCACAGGCCCGTCTACGTAGAAGCCATTGGGATTGGGCCGGTCCAGCAGCAGCAGGGGCTTGCTGTTTTCAAAGGCAGCCTCCATGAAGTCCTGCAGCGAAGAGATATACGTATAAAAACGTACGCCCACGTCCTGGATGTCGAAGACCAGGATGTCTACATTTTTGAGGTCATCGGCCGAAGGGGCCTTCTTGCTTCCATAGAGCGAGATAACAGGTATACCTGTTTTGGGATCGGTGTAGCTGTTTACTTTTTCCCCGGCATCGGCGGTACCGCGAAAGCCGTGCTCGGGTCCGAAGATCACCCGGATATCTATGCCCAGGCTGCGCAGGGTATCTACCAGGTGGGTATTGCCTACCATCGAGGTCTGGTTGGCAAAAATGCCGATCCGCCGGCCTTTGAGCCACGGAAGATAGACCGGGATGCGCTCGGCGCCGGTCACAATGCCTTCGTTCCGGATATTATCTCCTGTCTGCGTACAGGCGCGGAGGGGCAGTATTAAAAACATGGCCCAGGCCAACAGGATGAATTGCATTTTCATAATATATCAGGCGTAGATCGCCTCAAATTTCAGGAAATATGTGTAAAGACGGTCATAAATATTGAGAGGGTTTCATTCGCGGGATTCCCCTACCTTGCAGGCCTTTCTTTACATCAAAAGCAATACAATGAGACAGGTAAAAAGCGGTGACACAGTAAAGGTGCATTACCACGGCAAACTGACCAATGGCGAAACCTTCGATTCGTCGGAAGGCCGTGCCCCGCTGGAATTTGAAGTAGGCAGCGGCATGGTGATCAAAGGATTTGACGAAGGGGTGACCGGCATGGTCGCGGGTGATAAAAAGACCATTACTATTCCTGCTGACCAGGCTTATGGCCAGCGCGATCCCGAGCAGGTGATCGAAATGCCCAAAGACCGGTTTCCCGGCGATATGAAAGTAGAAGTAGGCATGCCGCTGATGATGCACAATGGCAGCGGTCAAAACTTCCAGGTAGTGGTAGCAGAGATCAAAGACGATGTCGTGTTGCTGGATGCCAATCACCCGCTTGCCGGCAAGGACCTCGTTTTTGACCTGGAGCTGGTTGAGATTGTTGGTGGAAGTCCGTTGATTATAATGCCGTAATCCTTACTGTCGGGGGAGGGTTTAACCAGCGGATCGGGGTTTGAGGTTTATTCAACTGGCAGGAAACCCTGAGCATCCGACCCCGAACTTCGAATCTTCGTAAATTCGGTATCCATTAAAAAGGGAAGGCTATGTTTGAAAATTACAGCTTTACGGCAGCTAAACGGTTTGTGCGGTATGCGGCCATCGATACGCAGAGCGACCCGAAAGCCGCTTCCTTCCCGAGTACGGAAAAGCAGAAAGATTTAGGCCACCTGCTGGCCGGCGAGCTCAGGGAGATCGGGATTGCCGATGCACATATGGACGAGTGGGGCTATGTATATGCCACGATCCCGGCCAATACGGATAAAAAAGTGCCGGTGATCTGTTTTTGTGCGCATGTGGATACGGCACCTGATTGCAGCGGTACCGGCGTAAAGCCGATTGTTCATAAAAATTACCAGGGGCAGGATATTGTGCTGCCTGACGATCCCTCGCAGGTGCTGAAGCTGTCCGATTATCCTTACCTGCAGACGCAGATCGGAAATGATATCATTACTGCCTCGGGCACTACCCTGCTGGGTTCTGATGATAAAGCCGGGGTAGCCGCCATCATGGACCTGGCCCATTTCCTGTCCACGCATCCGGAAGTAAAGCACGGTGAAATAAAAATATTGTTTACCCCCGATGAAGAAACAGGCAGGGGAACGGAAAAGGCAGACATCAAAAAGCTGGGCGCCGATTTTGGCTATACGCTCGATGGGGGCGAAGCCGGCAGCCTGGAGGACGAAACCTTCAGCGCCGATGGTGTACAATTGGTCATCCACGGTGTGGTTGCCCATCCCGGCTATGCCAAAGGCAAAATGATCAATGCCATGAAGCTGGCCGGTCATATACTCGATGCGCTGCCCAAAGACCGGCTTTCGCCCGAAAGCACGGAAGGCAAACGGGGATTTATTCATCCCGTACAGATAGAAGGCATGGCCGAAAAATGTACGATCCATTTCATCATCCGCGATTTTGAAACGCCGGGCCTGAAAAAGAAAGAAGATTTTCTGCGTACGCTGGTGGAAGAAACGATGCGTGTTCATCCCAATGCTTCTTTCGAGTACAAAGTATCCGAGCAATACCGCAACATGAAAGAGGTGCTGGACCTTCATCCGCAGGTGGTGGAGCATGCCAGGGAGGCCATCCGCCGTGCGGGGCTGGAAGTGAAAATGGAAAGCATCCGCGGCGGCACGGACGGCAGCCGCTTATCTTTTATGGGGTTGCCCTGTCCCAACCTGTTTACCGGCATGCAGGCCATTCATTCCCGGCTGGAGCATGTAAGCGTACAGGATATGAACAAGGCCGTGGAAACCCTGGTTCACCTGGTGCAGGTGTGGGAAGAACAAAGCTGATCAGGCGAGGAAAATGCCGGCCAGCAATTCATACGACCGCAGCCGGTCCTCTTTTTTGTCTGCAAAGGTGGCTACCATCACCTCATCTGTTTCGAACCGCTCAGCCAGCGCCTCCAATTCTTTTTTGATCACACCCGGTGTGCCGGCGATGTACCGGTTGCGGTGATAAATGAGCCGCTGCTGCTCTGCTTCGGTGTATTGATAATCCTTGATATCCCCGTATGCATAGAGCCGGTCAAACACTCCTTTTTCAAAGCTGATCAGGCGATACTCCATCATGGCTTTGAATTGCTCCACTTTTTCTTCGCTTTCGGAACAGAACGCAAAAACACCCACATTGGTGGCCGGGGCGGAAAGGCCGGTAGAGGGTCGGAACCGCTCTTTGTACTGCCGGATCGCTTCAGGACCGCCGACGGGGTTGATGAACTGGGCATAAGACAATGCTAACCCGAAATGGGCCGCGAGATAGGCGCTTTCGCCGCTGGACGTAAGCACCCAGATGGCCGGCGCCGAATCGATGGAAGGGATGGCCCTGATCCTGCCGTTGAGATTGCCCTCTGCAGGCGTATCTTCCAGGAAGGCAGACAGGTCACGGATCTGCTGAATATATTCTTCCGGGTTGAAGCTGTTGGATGGGTTCAGCAATTGCGACGTAGCCCGGTCGCCGCCGGGTGCGCGGCCGATACCGAGGTCGATACGATGAGGGTACAAGGCTTCAAGCAGGCGGAAGTTCTCGGCTACTTTGAGCGTGCTGTGATTGGGCAGCATGATGCCGCCCGAACCCAGGCGAATCGTTTTTGTTTCAGCGCCCAGCCGGGCGATAAATACTTCCGGGGCTGCGCCTGCCAGCGTGATCGTATTGTGGTGTTCAGACAGCCAGTAACGGGTATAGCCAAGGCGATCGGCCAGCCTGGCCAGTTCAACACTTTCCTGCAATGCCTCGCCTGCATTACTTCCCTTCCGGATCGGCGTCTGGTCCAGTACGCTTAATTTCAGCTTCATGGTGAAATAACAACAGGTATACTGAAAAGTTTGCTGCACCGTTATAGCTATATTCGTTTCCCCATGCGCTACCTGCTTCCGGCTTTGCTGTGTTTATTTTCCCCGGCAGTTCTTTGCCAGGACCTGCTGGTGAACGGCGGGCTGGAAGAAGAAAATATATGTACGGAGTACAGGATCAATTGTGCGCCGGAAGCCTGGATCAGCAGCAGCAGCGGCTTTGCCAATTATTTCAAAGATGCTAACCGTGCGCATGCCGGTCTGCATTGCATGGCCATCGAAGCCGGGCATGTGACCAAGCCGTTCCAGCGCACGTTTATCCGTTCGGCACTGGTGTGCGGTCTCCGGAAAGGAGGGCGGTACCGGCTCTCGTTTTTTATCAAATCCCCGCATCCTGTGCTTGACAGTATCGGCGTGTCGTTTACCTCCACCGATCCGTTGCTGGAGACGAAGCCGCTGCACCGCTGGCAGCCTTCGCTATTGCTGGGCGGTGCCGGGCTGGTTTTTGCAACGGACAGCAGCTGGCAGCGGGTGGAGCTGGTCTATACGGCTTCCGGCGAAGAAGCGTTTATCGCCATCGGCAATTTTTCCAAACGGGATATTACAGGAGACATGTATCTCCCCATGGAAAGCCATTTTTTTGTTTTTTTCGACGACTTTTCGCTGCTGCCGGACGATCCGGCCGAAAGGATATGTAACGACTGGCAGCAAACCAGGGAAGACATTTACGGGCAGGACGAGCGGCACGAGTTTCTGCAGCGATCGCTGAAATACCGTCGCAGCCAGGCGCCTGCCAAAGTGCAGCGCACTCCTAACCTGCTGTTGCGGGCTGATACCCTGCTATTGCCTGATATGTGGTTTGCCACCGGCAAAAAAGACCTGCAGCCAGCCGGTTTCCGCCTGCTGGACAGTTTTTGCATCGCACTGCGGGGCAAGGCGCTGGATTCGCTGGTAATAGAAGGTCATGCCGATAATACCGGCAGCAGGCAGCTCAACGAATCCCTGTCGCAGGCCCGCGCGGAGGTGGTGGCCATTCGCTTATCGCAATGTATTTACATGGCCCGTGTGCCGCTGACCGTACGTGGATCGGGAAGCCGCCGGCCGGTAGCTTCCAACGAAACGGAGCAGGGCCGGCAGCAAAACCGCCGGGTGGAGATGATGGCTTATTTCCGCGAATAACCATTCTCACTTTACCGTACCTTTATCGTCTAAACCCTCTTTCAAAATGGATATCGGAAATATTTTCTCCTACTGGTGGCTGCTGGTCCTACTCATTATTTTCTTTGCGTCTTTCTTTACGATCAACCAGGGATATATCGGTGTTATCACTATGTTCGGAAAATACCGGCGTATCGTGAGGCCGGGTTTGAATATGAAAATTCCCCTGCTGGAAACAGTGGCTAAGAAAGTATCTATTCAGAACAGGTCGGTAGAGCTGGAATTCCAGGCAGTGACCCAGGACCAGGCCAACGTGTATTTCAAAAGCATGCTGCTGTATTCCGTGCAGAATGCAGATGAGGAGACCATTAAAAAAGTGGCCTTTAAATTTATTGCCGACCGCGACCTGATGCAGGCTTTGATCAGGACCATCGAAGGTAATATCCGGTCTTTTGTAGCGACCAAGAAGCAGGCGGAAGTGCTGGGACTTCGCAAGGAGATCGTGGAGTATGTAAAGGAGCAGGTTGACCACTCCCTGGAAAACTGGGGTTATCACCTGCAGGACCTGCAGATCAATGACATCACTTTCGATAAGGTGATCCTCGATTCCATGAGCAAGGTAGTGGCCAGCAATAACCTGAAAGCGGCCGCAGAGAATGAAGGCCAGGCGCTGCTGATCACCAAAACCAAGTCGGCCGAAGCGGATGGTAATGCCACCAAGATCGCTGCCGAAGCAGAAAAAGAGGCCGCCCGTCTTCGTGGACAGGGTGTAGCCCTTTTCCGTAAGGAAGTAGCGGCCGGTATGTCCGAAGCGGCTGAGCAAATGAAACAAGCCAATCTCGATACCAATGTGATCCTGTTCAGCATGTGGACGGAGGCGATCAAGAATTTTGCAGAATACGGCAAAGGGAACGTCATTTTCCTGGATGGCAGTGCCGAAGGCATGGAAGCGACTATGAAGCAGATACAGGCATTGATGGTGAAGCAGGCGGGAACGAGTGTATAGCCGGGAGCTCATAGTCGGAGAAGTCCGGTCTTTCCGGCCGCCCGTCTATAAACTTTCGGACCTTCATAGATCGGAACTTTGGGGCGCAGAAAGACAGGCGCGTGCCAAAGCATCTTCTTCCGGACTCCTCTTGTTAAATAACTCTAAAATTAAGGGCTGCGCACAACGCAGCTTTCTTTTTTCCGTTCATCACCTTGTTATTCAGGGCTGTTGATAAGTAAGCAGTACGGGAAACATAGGTCTTACCTTACATTTACGCACTTAAAGAAATAGTAACCATGTTCGAGTTTTTACAGATCGTTGATACATTGACCGGGGGCACACACGCAGCGCCGGAAGCCGCCACGGGACCTTCCAGTTTTGGCGGTATGATTCTAAGCGGCGGATGGATCATGATACCCCTGGGCATTATGCTGCTGATGACCGTGTATTTCTTTGCCGAGCGCCTGATTGCCATACGGCATGCGTCCCGGATCGACAATAATTTCATGAACATCATCCGCGATCATATCGTAAGCGGCAATATCGTGGCGGCGCGGAGCTTTGCCAAGAACACCAACAACCCGGTGGCCCGCATCATCGACAAGGGTATCCAGCGCATCGGCAAACCCATCGACAGCATTGAGAAGAGCATGGACAACGTGGGACAACTGGAAATGTACAAGCTGGAGAAAAACCTGAGCGTGCTCAACTTCATTTCCAAGGCTGCCCCCATTTTCGGGTTTGTCGGTACCCTGATCGGGCTGATGCAGCTGTTCGACAATATTTATCATGCCGGTGGCGAAGTAAAGATCGGTATCATTTCGCAGGGTATCTATACCAAGCTGATCACCTCCATTACGGGTCTTGTCATCGGGCTGCTGGCCTATATGGCTTACAGCTACCTGAACACACAGATCGATAAGACGGCCAACAAAATGGAGGCGGCATCTTCGGACTTTTTGGATGTATTACAGGAACCCACCCGCTAAACCGGCAAATGCATGAAGTTCAGAAAAAGACATAGGGAACAATCCGAGATATTCACCGATTCGCTGAACGATATCCTGTTCATCCTGCTGATGTTCTTCCTGATCACGACCACCATGGCCAACCCGAACGTGGTAAAAGTGAATAACCCGCACGGTACAAAAGATACCAAGGCAAAGCAGAATATTGTCATTTCTATCAATAAGGACCAGGAGTTTTTTATCGGTCAGAAAAAGGTGAACCCTGCCTCGCTGGATAGTCTCATTGTGGAAGAGGTAACCCGCCTGCGGGCCACGATCGATACACCGTCCGTGGTGATCAATGCCGATAGCATTTCCTACTACGGCGAAGTGTTCCGGGTGATGCAGTCGGCCAAGCGGGCCGGTGCCAAAGTAGCCGCAACCGTGAAATAAAGCGGCAGCAGCCCCATCTTTAATGTGCGGTGACCGTTACAGCCCGGGTATAGCTTTCAGCATCCGTTCTTTTCCCTGCATGTCTGTTTTCAGTGCTGTGCTGTAGCCCCGGCCCTGGAAAACAGCAGCCGTATCCGCTCCCTTATCCTCGTGTATTTCCAGGTAGATCGCTCCGCCTTCATTCAAATGCGTTTTCCCAAACTCCGCAATGGCCGTGTAAAAGACCAATGGGTCATGATCCGGTACAAACAGAGCAGCCGCAGGCTCGTAATCCAGCACATTGGGCTGCATTGCCGCCCTGCCTGATTGCGGTATGTATGGCGGGTTGCTTACAATGATATCGAAGGAGGGCAGTGTAGTTGCCTGCGCCGGGTCTAAAAAATCCAGTTGCCGGAAAAGTACGTCAGTGCCCAGCGTCTCTGCATTTTTTTGGGCTACCTGCAACGCTTCTTCGCTGCTGTCGCAGCTCCATACGCCGGCCTTTCCCAGTCTTCGTTTCAGGGCAATGGGTATGCAACCGCTTCCCGTGCCGATATCCAGTATCTGCAATTGATCGATCGGGAACCTGCAATCGCTGATGATCCATTCCACGAGCTCTTCGGTTTCGGGCCGCGGGATCAGCACCCGCCGGTCCACGTAAAACCTGAACCCGCAAAACCAGGCTTCGCCGAGTACGTACTGCACCGGTTCATGCATCAGCAGCCGCTGCAGGCAGTCTTCCAGCCCGGATTGTTGTTGCGGGGTCAATTCCTGCTGGCGGCGGCCGATCCGCTGCGTTTTTCTCACGCCTGTCAGGTGCTCCATTACCCAATCGCTGATGGCAGCGGCTTCCCCCTGTTCGTAGATCGCCGCAAGCCGGCTGATGCTGTGTTCAGTGGCCTCCTGTATGGTCATACCGGCAAACTTAATTCATTTACTTTTGCGGCCATGCCCGGTCCCACACTTCCCGTTCCCGATCTTTTTATGCAACGCTGCCTGCAGCTGGCGGAGCTGGGTGCGGGCTATGCAGCACCCAATCCCATGGTAGGGACTGTGCTGGTGCATGAAGGCCGGATCATCGGCGAAGGGTATCACCAGCACTATGGCGGGGCGCATGCCGAGGTGAACTGCATCGCGGCTGTGAAGGAAGAAGACCGCCACCTGCTGCCGCAAAGTACCCTGTACGTTTCGCTGGAACCCTGTGCACATTTTGGCAAAACCCCTCCCTGCGCCGACCTCATCATCGCCAGGCAAATACCCAAGGTGGTGATCGGGTGCCGTGATCCCTTTGAGCAGGTAGATGGCAAAGGCATCGAAAAGCTGCAGGCCGCCGGCGTGGAAACGGTGCTGCTGACAGACGAAAACCCGGTGGCCATCGCGTGCCGGGAGCTGAATAAACGCTTTTTTACCTTTCATACGCAGCGCCGTCCCTATATCGTGCTCAAATGGGCGCAGACGGCGGATGGCAAAATATCATCCGGTACGGGCGAGCGGCTGCTGATCAGCAACGAACAATCCAACCGGCTGGTGCACCGCTGGCGGAGCGAAGAAGCCGCGATCCTGGTAGGTACCGGCACTGCGCTGGCCGACAACCCGGAACTAACCAACCGGTTGTGGCACGGCCCGTCGCCGGTGCGGCTGGTGATCGATAAGGACCTGCGGCTGCCTGCATCACTGAAATTGTTTGACCGGCAGGTGCGAACGATTGTTTTCAACAGGCACAAACAGGAAGAAGACGGAAACCTGTGCTATTACCAGGTGGCGGATGAGGCGGGCCTAGTGCACCAGGTACTGCAGGCGCTTTATGAATTGAAAATACAGAGCGTGCTGGTGGAAGGCGGCGCGCGCCTCCTGCAATCGTTTATCGATGAAGGGATGTGGGACGAAGCCCGGGTGATTACAGGCCATAAAACAGGACCGGCCGGCGGCCTGGCGGCGCCTGACTATGGTGCGGCCATTCAAACAAACATGCTGCAGGCAGGCGGTGATACCATCGCTACATTCCGGCCGGCGCCGGCAGCAACACATACAGGTACATGACAGCAGACTTTTATAATACCATCGAAAAACCATCGGTCGCCGAGTTCAGCGACAGGGGCAGCAAGTTCATTGCATTTGCTTTCCCGCTGGCAGATGCAGCCGATTTCAAGGAGAAACTGGCTGCTGTGAAAAAGGAGCATCCCAAAGCCACGCATCACTGCTTTGCCTACCGGCTCGGCACCGAAGGCACCAGCTATCGGGTGAGCGACGATGGCGAACCATCCGGTTCGGCGGGCCGGCCGATCCTTGGGCAGATCGATAGCCGCGAACTGACGGACACCCTGGTCGTAGTGGTGCGTTATTTCGGTGGCACGCTGCTGGGCGTACCCGGCCTGATCACCGCGTACAAGACGGTGGCTGCGCTGGCACTGCAGGTAACGCCGCTGCTGCAAAAGTCTGTGCTCGTGCCTTACCGGCTGCAATTTGACTATACCCGTATGAACGATGTGATGCGGCTGGTCAAACAATTTGGTTGCACCGTGCTGGAGCAG
>JBEVLT010000015.1:0-6648 GCA_040509055.1 Chitinophagaceae bacterium | reverse complement strand
AATGAGACCTGTCTATGGGTCATTATTACGACAAATCGATCATATAAATTTTATAATTATGTATTCGGTCATGCCTTCGTAAATGTGAGCAATTGGCGATCATTTCAGGCAGGGTTTCCTATGCATTTTTCTTAGCTTCGCGGCCGGATACCGGTCTTTTTCAACTTTTTATACCTCGTTTCATGGAAGTAACGTTAAAAACGGCACAGCAACTACGACTCACGGAAGAAGAATTTGAGCTGATCAAAAAAAAGCTGGGCCGGACACCCAATTTCAACGAACTCTGCGCCTTTTCCGCCATGTGGAGCGAACACTGCAGCTATAAAAACTCTATCCGCTGGCTGAAAACCCTGCCCCGCGAGGGCGGCCGGATGCTGGTGAAGGCCGGCGAGGAAAATGCGGGCCTGATGGATATCGGCGATGGGCTGGGCGTGGTGTTCAAGATCGAATCGCACAATCACCCGTCTGCCATCGAACCGTTCCAGGGCGCAGCCACCGGTGTAGGCGGTATCCACCGCGACATCTTTACGATGGGGGCACGCCCCATTGCGGCGCTCAACTCGCTGCGGTTCGGCAAGCTGGAAGAAGACAAAACCCAGCACCTGCTTTCAGGGGTGGTACATGGTATCGGGCATTACGGCAACTGCTTTGGTGTGCCGACCGTAGGCGGTGAAATTTATTTCGATCAGTGTTATCATACCAACCCGCTGGTCAATGCCATGAGCGTGGGCATTGTGAATAATGGAGAAACCGTATCCGCAACGGCGAAAGGAACCGGGAACCCGGTGATGTTTGTCGGCAGCGCTACCGGCAAGGACGGTATCGGAGGCGCCTCTTTTGCCTCAGCCGACATCACGGCCGAAAGCGCGCAGGACCTGCCTGCCGTGCAGGTGGGCGATCCCTTCCAGGAAAAAAAGCTGCTGGAAGCCTGCCTGGAGGTGATCCGGACCGGGGCCGTAGTAGGAATGCAGGACATGGGTGCCGCCGGTATTATCTGTTCCACATCTGAAATGAGCGCCAAGGGTGAAGTAGGTATGCGGATCGATCTGGACAAAGTGCCAACACGCCAACAGAACATGAAAGCCTGGGAACTGCTGCTGAGCGAAAGCCAGGAACGCATGCTGCTGGTGGCGGAAAAGGGAAAAGAGGCCGAGGTGCAGGCCGTTTTTGAAAAATGGGACCTTCCCTGTTCCGTGATCGGGGAGGTAACGGATGATGGAATGCTTCGTTTCTATATGCATGGGCAGCTGGAAGCCGAACTGCCGGCCTATGACCTGGTGCTGGGCGGCGGAGCTCCGCAATACGAGCGGGAGTACCGCGAGCCGGATTACCTGGCGGAGATCAAAAAGTTCAGTGCTGCGGCTATTGCCGAGCCTGATGACCTGAAGGCCATTGCCGAGCAGCTCATCGCGCTGCCTTCCATCGCTTCCAAACGCTGGATCTATACGCAATATGACAGCATGGTGGGCACGGTCAATGCCTCGACGAATGCACCCTCCGATGCAGCCGTGGTGGCCGTAAAGGGAACCGATAAAGGACTGGCCATTACCACCGACTGCAACAGCCGCTATGTATATGCCGATCCGTACAAAGGCGCCATGATTGCCGTGAGCGAAGCCGCCCGGAACATCGTATGCAGCGGCGGGCAGCCCCTGGGCATCACCAACTGCCTGAACTTCGGCAATCCCTACGATCCGCAGGTATATTACCAGTTTGTGAATGCCATCCGCGGCATGGGCGAGGCCTGCCGAAAGTTCGATACACCCGTTACAGGAGGTAACGTCAGCTTTTACAACCAGAACCCGGATGGCCCGGTTTACCCGACGCCGACCATCGGTATGGTAGGGCTGCTGGAAGACATTTCGAAGAAAATGACACTGGACTTCAAAGACGAGGGAGATGTGCTCTATTTGGTAGGCCAGTCGCACAACGATATCAATTGCTCGGAGTACCTGCACAATATTCTCGGGGTGACGCATTCACCTGTACCGCATTTTGACCTGGACGAAGAGTACAACCTGCAGCAAAAGATCACCGAACTGATCGGCCAGGGGTTGCTGCAGTCGGTGCATGACGTGAGCGAGGGTGGCCTGTTCGTCAGCCTTTGCGAAAGCGGGTTCACCAACGAACTGGGCTTTTCCGTCATCACGGGCAGTGGGTTCCGCAAAGACGCCTGGCTGTTTGGCGAAAGTCAGAGCCGGGTGCTGGTGAGCGTGGCCATACCGAAGGTGAAAGAAGTTGAGCAGGCCCTCGGCAGTTTTCCCTTTGAAAAGATCGGCGTGGTCTCGACCGGTGAAATGGTGATCGACGGCGATTTCTGGGGAACGATCGATTGGTGGAAAGACAGGTATGACACCGCTATCGGCAGTTGCCTGTCCGGCGAAAAGGCCGGTGCGGCGCTGAATACGTTATAACTCCTGTCGTTCTGCTTACTGCATATAAAATCATGACTATGCGAAAGAAAATCGCCATCATTGGCGGCGGTAACCTGGGTGGGGCAATTGCCGAGGGCCTGCTGGCAAGCGGGTTCAGCCTGCCCGGCGATATCACCATTACCCGGCGCAACCTGGCTGCCCTGCAACCGCTAAAGGACAAAGGTCTTGTCATCACCTCCGATAATGGTGCCGCTGTGAAGAAGAGCGATGTCATCATCCTGGCGGTAAAGCCGTTTCAGGCGAGCGAAGTATTGAGCGGCATCAAAAAGGATTTGACCAGCCGCAAGATGCTGATCTCTGTCGTAACCGGATCGCTGATCAGCGATATGGAAGAAGCCGTGGGTAAAAAGCTTCCGATCTTCAGGGCCATGCCCAATACAGCCATTGCCATCCGTGAAAGCATGACCTGCATCTGCAGCCATCATGCCGACGAGGCCGGGGTGAAATACGTGAATGAGCTGTTCAGCACGGTAGGCAAGGTGGTCACCATCGATGAAAAGCTGATGGATGCAGCCACCATCCTGGGCGCCTGTGGCACGGCCTATGCCATGCGCTATATCCGGGCCAATATACAGGGCGGCATCGAGATCGGTTTCGATGCGGCTACGGCTTCGCTGATTGCCGCGCAAACGGTCAAGGGGGCTGCCGAATTGCTGTTGCAGAAAGGTACGCATCCCGAGCAGGAGATCGATAAAGTAACAACACCCAAGGGCTGTACCATCGCCGGGCTGAACGAAATGGAGCACCGCGGCTTCAGCTCTTCACTGATACGCGGGGTAGTGGCCAGCTATAAGAAGATTGCAAAGGATTAGTAAACCTTGCTATGAGACTCGGGTTTCTGAATCCGGATAATTTGAAAGAAGAGGTCATGCAATTGTCGCTGGCGCATCAGTAAATTAAGATGCTCCCTTATCCCGTTATGTATGCAGTACGGGAAGATTTGACCAGCATCATGGCTGTGATACATAAGGCGAAGGCCGGAACAGGGAATGCACGGTCGCCGCAGTGCGAAACAATACTGTTGCTCCGGGTTATTCCTGCCTGTATACGATTCCATCCTTCATCACAAACACCACCTTCCCAAATACCTGTGTATCCTTCAGCGGATCGCCGTCCACCGCTATGATATCGGCCAGCTTACCGGGTTCGATGCTTCCCAGTTTGTCCTTCATGCCCAGCAGATCGGCGGCATGGATGGTAGCGCATTGAATGGCTTCCATAGGCTTCATGCCGGCTTCCGTCATGTATACGAACTCCAGCCAGTTCATGCCGTGGCGGTACACACCTGCATCGGTGCCGAATGCGATCTTCACACCGGCGCGGTAGGCTTTGGCAAACGTGGCTTTGATCTTCGGACCGATCTCCAATGCCTTGGGCGTAACGATGGCGGGATAATAGCCCGGCTTTTTGGCCGAATCGGCTACGGCAGCTGCGGCTGTAAGGGTAGGTACGTACCAGGTGCCGTATTGTTTGAACAGCGCGATGGCTTCGTCGTCCATGTAGGTGCCGTGCTCGATGGAATTAACACCTGCCCGGATGGCTCTTTTCATCCCTTCGGCCCCATGGGCATGCACTGCCACCCTGAACCCATAGTCCTTTGCCGTTTCCACGATTGATTTGATCTCGTCTTCCATGAACTGCGGGTTGCTGCTGCTTTTGGCTACGCTGAGCACCCCGCCGGTAGCCGTGATCTTGATCAGGTCGGCCCCGTCCTTGTAGCGCTGGCGCACCGCTTTCCGGCATTCATCGGGCCCGTTGGCTACGCCGGCTTCGGGACCAGGATCGCCCATCAGGTCCCTGCGATACCCGTTGGTAGGGTCGGCGTGGCCGCCCGTCGTGGCGATGGATTTGCCGGCTGTGAATATCCGCGGCCCTTTGATCAGCCCTTTGTTCACGGCATTGCGCAGGGATATATTTACGCCGGAGCCGCCAAGGTCCCTGACCGTGGTAAAGCCCGTAAGCAGGGTGGTTTCGGCAAACCTCACCGATTGAAAAGCATAATCAGCCGGGTTCATGGTAAATTCCTGCAGGTATTGCCCGGGGTTGGTCTCGCTTTCCAGGTGTACATGCATATCGATCCAGCCGGGCATAACGGTCTTTGTTTTCAGGTCGACAGCCTTGTCGCCGGCGCCGGGTATGGAGAACCCGCTTTCCATGGCGGTGATCTTGTTTCCTTCCACCACGACGGTCATATTTTTGCGCGGTTCCGGACCGATGCCATCGATCAGGCTGCCGCACCAGAGATAGGTTTTTTGTGCGGACGAATAGAGCAGGGCCATGCATAGGCCGCTAAGCAACAGTATTTTTCTCATAGCAGAGTTGAGGACTAAAAATAGTGAAAGTTGCAGTAAGCGCTGCCGAAACCCTGCATGCCAGGCCTGTGGCGGATATGCAGGGGCTATAAAAAGGTCTGCGCCCGGTACCATCTCCTTGCTCTTTTCATTTTTATCCACAGGATCGGAAGCCACCGGTTTCCGTAATGGAAATAAGACTTATCTTTGCCTGACCTCCCGGAAATTCTTCATGAAGCTGATCCCACCGTAGGCGGGACGAAGTTCCGATGGTCAGTTACCTGGCAACAGGCAGGGGTGGGCGGAAATCTCAACTTTTATTGCAGGATCGGTTTAAAGCGTTGTTCAGAGCAAGTGTGTATTTGCCCGTTCCGGTATTTTTTGTAATGAAACAATTGACCATTTATGGCTAAATATATTTTTGTTACCGGCGGTGTTACTTCTTCTTTGGGCAAGGGCATCATTGCCGCTTCGCTGGCCAAGCTGCTGCAGGCAAGAGGCCTGCGCGTAACCATCCAGAAGTTTGATCCTTATATCAATGTGGACCCCGGCACACTGAACCCTTATGAGCATGGGGAATGCTATGTGACCGAAGATGGCGCAGAGACCGACCTGGACCTTGGCCACTATGAGCGTTTTCTCAACATCTTTACCTCGCAGGCCAATAATGTGACTACCGGCCGCATCTACCAGACTGTTATCAACAAGGAGCGGGAAGGAGCGTACCTCGGCAAAACCGTGCAGGTGGTGCCGCATATTACCGACGAGATAAAAAGAAGGATGCTGCACCTGGGGCAGGGAAAGGAATATGATATCGTGATCACCGAGATCGGCGGTACCGTGGGCGACATCGAAAGCCTTCCCTTTGTGGAAGCCGTGCGCCAGCTGCAGTGGGAGCTGCCGGATGAAGACAGCGTCGTGCTCCACCTTACCCTAATCCCTTACCTGAAAGCGGCAAAGGAATTGAAAACAAAACCTACCCAGCACAGCGTAAAGATGCTGAGCCAGGAAGGCGTGCATCCGGATATCATTGTGTGCCGTACCGAACGACCCCTGGGGCCAGAGCTGCGCCGCAAGATCGCCCTGTTCTGCAATGTAAAAGCGGAAGCCGTAATCGAAGCAGCAGACGCCCCGACCATCTACGAAGTACCGCTGGCCATGATGCGGGAAAAGCTGGACCTTATTTGCCTGAAAAAGCTGAACATCTCTTCTTTCAACGAGCCGCAGCTGGGCATATGGAAAGAATTCCTGGACAAGCTGAAATACCCGCGCAGCAAGGTGACCATCGGGCTGATCGGTAAGTACATCGAGCTGCAGGATGCTTATAAATCCATCCTCGAATCGTTTGTGCATGCCGGCGCCATGAATGAATGCCAGGTGCAGGTAGTCAACGTGCACAGCGAATTCATCACCCATGATAATGTAAGTGAAAAGCTGTCCAGCCTGGATGGCCTCCTGGTAGCGCCGGGCTTTGGTACACGCGGTGTGGAAGGCAAGATCATTGCCGTTCAATATGCGCGGGAGAAAGGACTGCCTTTCTTCGGTATCTGCCTCGGCATGCAGATGGCTGTGATCGAATTTGCCCGTAATGTGCTGGGATTGAAAGAAGCGCATTCCACCGAGATGGTGCCGCAGACGCCGGACCCGGTGATCGACCTGATGGAAGAACAAAAGAAGGTAACAGCCAAGGGTGGAACAATGCGTCTTGGGTCTTATCCGTGCGAAATTGCACAGGGTTCACTGGCATACGAGATTTATGGGCAATCTCCAATCAGCGAGCGTCACCGGCATCGTTGGGAATTCAATAATAACTACCTCGATCAATTCGAAAAAGCAGGCATGAGGGCCAGCGGAAAGAACCCGGGCACCGGTCTTGTGGAAATCGTTGAGTTGCCTGTTGGATCAGAAGCTGGTCAGCATCC
>JBEVLT010000014.1:0-10551 GCA_040509055.1 Chitinophagaceae bacterium | reverse complement strand
TATCGCCTGCTTACATGAACCGCCCGGTATGGCTTCTTTTTTCCTTCTTCAATCCATCGGGCTTGCCCGCATACACCAGCTGCCCGCCGCCGTCGCCAGCTTCAGGACCCAGGTCGATCACCCAGTCAGCACTTTTGATCACATCGGTATTGTGTTCGATCACGATGATGGAATGTCCCTGCTCGATCAGCGCATTGAAGGAGACCAGCAGCTTTTTAATATCATGAAAATGCAGCCCCGTGGTCGGCTCATCGAAGATGAAAAGAATTTTATTGGTGCTGCGGCCTTTGCCAAGGAACGAAGCCAGCTTGACCCGCTGCGCCTCCCCGCCCGACAGGGTATCGGAAGATTGCCCCAGTTTGATATAGCCTAATCCCACATCGCTCAGCGGCTGAATGGCTTTGACCAGCGATTTTTCGGTATAAAAAAAATCGATGGCCTCGTCCACGCTCATTTCCAGCACATCGTGGATATTCTTGTCTTTGTATTGCACTTCCAGCACTTCCTCTTTGAACTTTTTGCCGTTGCAGGCTTCGCAGGTCAGGTGAACATCGGCCAGGAACTGCATTTCCACTACCTGCTCGCCTTCGCCTTTGCAGGTATCGCAGCGACCGCCATCCACGTTGAAGGAAAAATGCTTGGGCTGGAAACCCCGCATCTTGCTCAGCGGCTGCCGGGCAAACAGATCGCGTATCTCATCATAGGCCTTGATATACGTAACAGGGTTGCTGCGGGATGACTTGCCGATCGGGTTCTGGTCCACCATCTCTACCTGGGCAATGCTTTCGGTGTCGCCGGAAACGGCTTTGTGAAAACCCACTTTATCGGCAAACTCGCCTTTCATTTTTCGCAGGGCGGGATACAATATTTGCCTGACAAGCGTGGTTTTACCGCTGCCGCTTACGCCACTCACCACGCACAGTACATTCAGTGGAAACGCTACCGTGATATCCTTCAGGTTATGCTGGCGCGCACCTTCCACCGTGATGGAGCGGTTCCATTTCCGGATCGCTTTCGGCGGTTCGATCGCCAGCTTGCCCGTCAGGTATTGGCCGGTCAGGCTGGCCGGGTTGGCAACCAGGGTATCACAATCTCCTTCTGCAATCACTTCGCCGCCGAGATGCGAGGCCAGTGGCCCCATGTCGATGATATGATCGGCTTCCCGCATCATCATCTCGTCGTGCTCAACGACCACCACGGTATTGCCCAGGTCGCGCAGCTCCTTCAGCACGCGGATCAGGTTGGCCGTGTCCCTGGAATGCAGGCCGATGGACGGCTCGTCCAGGATATACAGCGAATCGGTCAGGTTGCTGCCCAGGCTCCGCGTCAGCTGGATACGCTGGCTTTCACCGCCGCTGAGCGTATTGGCCAGCCGGTTGATGGTCAGGTAACCGAGTCCTACATCCAGCAGCGTCTTCAGGCGGTGGTGCAGCTCCAGCAGGATGCGCTTGCCGATCTCCGTCTCATGCGGTGTCAGCCTGGCTTCCAGCGCATCAAACCAGGTCTTCAGATCCCTTACCGGCCACTCACTCAGTTCGCCGATATGCTTACCGTCTATTTTCACATAGAGGGCCTCCTTGCGCAGCCGGTAGCCTTTGCATTCAGGGCAGGTAGTGCGGCCCCGGTAGCGGCTCAGCAGCACGCGGTATTGTACCTTGTAGAGATTCTGCTCTACTTCTTTGAAAAAGTCGTTGATCCCGTGAACATGTTCGTTGCCGGTCCACAATAATTCGTATTGGCTGGCGGTCAGGTCGGAAACAGGTTTGTGTACCGGGAAATTGAATTTTTTGGCGCCCCGGATAAACTGCTCCCGCCACAATCCCAGCTTTTCGCCCTTCCAGGGAGCAACAGCTCCATCGTATATGCTCAGCCGTTTGTCGGGGATCACCAGGTCGCTATCAATACCCAACACCTGGCTGAATCCTTCGCATACGGGGCAGGCGCCAAAAGGATTGTTGAAGGAAAATAAATTCGGTACCGGTTCTTCGAACTGCATGCCATCGGCCTCGAAACGGTTGTTGAAATGAAGCAACCGCTCCGAATTGATCTCGATGTATACGTCGCCTTCTCCTTCATAAAAAGCCGTGCCCACGGAGTCGGACAGGCGGTGAATATCGTCTTCTTCAAAATCCTTTACCACGATGCGGTCGACCAGGATATAGGTTCCCTCCTGCCCGCCGGGCATCTGTGCAGTTAATGCCTTGCCGGACAGCTCCTGGAGCTCTTCGATACGGGAGACAATCCCGCCCTGCCGGTTGTAGATCCGCGAAAAGCCTTTTTGCGCCAGGATATTCAGCTCTTCTTTTACATCACGGTTACGATGCTGCTTGAACGGTACAAGGATATATACCTTATCGCCGGGCGCCTGCTGCTGGATGGTACGTACCACGTCCGCCACATCATCTTTTTTCACTTCCCGGCCTGAAACCGGCGAAATGGTGTGGCCGATCCGTGCAAAAAGCAGCCGCAGGTAATCGTATATCTCCGTCATGCTGCCGACAGTGCTCCGCGGCGTGCGGGTGATCACTTTCTGCTCGATGGCGATAGCGGGACACAATCCTTTAATATAATCCACATCCGGCTTGTTCATCCGGTTCAGGAACTGGCGGGCATAGGCACTGAGGCTTTCTGCGTAACGCCGCTGTCCTTCGGCATACAGTGTATCGATGGTCAGCGACGACTTGCCCGACCCCGACACCCCGGTTACCACAACCAGCTTGTTGCGCGGTATTTCCACCGTCACGTTCTTCAGGTTGTGCACACGGGCGCCTTTGATCAGTATATTTTCAGCCGATTTCAACCTTATGGCCGCTGCCGGCGTCTTTCTTTTTATGGTTTTGCTCATGGTTATGACGGGCAAAAGTAAAGCCTTTGGCTGCTTCCCGGATCGATCAATATGATTAACATTTTTTTGACATTAAAAATAACTTTCCATGCAGCGAATTGTTTGGCTGTTTGCGGAAATACCCTATTTTTAGTGTTCCAATATCTAAAACACCGAAAAAAATCTCCCTATCGCATAGACTTCTACGCTGTTTTTACCGATTCGTTACCGACACACTATCCGTTGAACCACAAAATTGTAGGAGTTTATGAAAGCTTTTAACCAAAAGACCGATCATGAATTGATCCATCTTTTTAAGGATGGCAATCTTGATGCGCTGGAAGCCCTGATCCTGCGCCATAAAGACAAATTGTATACCTCTATTTTGTTCCTGGTTAAGGACAAATACCTCGCCGAAGATATCCTGCAGGATGTTTTTATCCGCATCATCGATACCATGCGGAGCGGCCGCTATACGGAAGAAGGAAAATTCCTTCCCTGGGCCATGCGCATCGCTCACAACTTGTGCGTGGACAATTTCCGCAAGGTAAAACGGACCCCGACCATCCGTACCAGCGAGGACAAGGACATTTTCGAAGTGCTGAATTTCGTGGACGACAGCGCCGAAACCATCCTGATCAGGCGCCAGAGCCATCACCGTGTACGCGAGATGCTGGACCGCCTGCCCGAAGACCAGCGCGAAGTGATCATCCTGCGCCATTTTGCAGACATGAGCTTCAAAGAAATTGCAGCGGCTACCAACTGCAGCATCAATACAGCACTCGGGCGCATGCGCTACGGCCTCATCAACCTGAGAAAATTAATGGTGCAAAAACAAATTGCTTTGTAAGTTGTTATCTACAGTATATTTGGTGCCCACAATGAAAAAAATTGTCATTCTGTATCTCCAGCCGCACTAAGATCCTCTTTCGGATTTGCTTGCCTGGCGGCAGGCTTTTACAGAATGACACCAAACTGACCGTCTCGTCCCAAGCGAGGCGGTTTTTTATTGGTGGCGGCCAGGGGGATGGAATATATTACCTGTTTAAATACTCACTATTCACTACACCCGCTTTTCAATTAGGAGGATCCTGCTGGCTATGCCCCTGAGCATTTAATAACAAAAACAATAGTTATTTACCTTTTTTAAATGCGTCCAGGCCGCACTGAAGCCATTCTGCAAATTCACCGGCATCAGGCGTATAATACTTGGTCCTGGTCAGCGCCTTTTCATCGGGACTGATGATGGCGTATTGTGGCTGGGAAGTAGCGCCGAAGTTTTCCGTCTGGAACGTAGCCCATTTATCGCCTACCGTTACAATCGATTTGGTGGTGCCGTTTTTCAGCGTATCCACGATCTGCTCGGTCAGCGGCAACTTTTTCCGGTCATCCACGTACAGCGATACCACCACAAACTGGTGGCGCATCAGGCTATCGACCAGCTTGTTTGGCCACACTTTTTCTTCCATTTTCCGGCAATTCACACAGGCCCACCCGGTAAAATCGATCAGCACCGGTTTGTTTTCCTTTTTGGCAATAGCCAGCGCTTCCGCATAATCATTCTGGATGGGCTCGAAAATAGTTTGATGGTCCGAATCGCGGTTGAAAATGCTGTAGGTAGTACGCGGTGGCGGAAATCCGCTGATCAGCTTCAGATCGGCCCATTTGGTATTGGTGACACCCGGCAACAGGTATAAAGTAATGGAAGCAAACAACACGATAAAGGCAATGCGGGTAAAGGAGAACTTCCTGACCGGCGAACTGTGTGCAATCCTGATCTTACCCAGCAGGTACAACACCGTCAGCAACCCGATCACCGCCCATAAGCCGATAAAGATCTCGCGCTTCAGCAAGCCCCATTGCTTGACCAGGTCGGCATTCGAAAAGAACTTGATCGCCGCAGCCAGCTCCACGAAACCCAGCACTACTTTTACATCCGTCATCCAGCCGCCGGACTTAGGCAGCGATTGCAGCCAGCTGGGGAAGATGGCAAACAAGGCAAAGGGCAGTCCCAGTGCCAGGCCAAAACCGGCAGCACCGGCCGTCAGCGGCCAGGCGCCCTGGTCCACCACGCCCACCAGCAGCGTACCCAGGATGGGACCGGTGCAGGAGAAGGAAACGATGGCCAGCGTAGCCGCCATGAAAAAGATGCCGCCCAGGTTGCCAAGCCCTGATCTGGAATCGGCCTTGTTGGCCAGGCCCGCTGGCAGCCCGATCTCGAACAGGCCGAAAAACGAAAGGGCAAAGGTGACGAAGATGGCGAAGAACAGCAGGTTGAGCCAGACGTTGGTAGAAATATTATTGAAGATCTCGGGGCTGATGGCGTTGCCGGCCACATGGAAAGGGATGGTGATGGCTACGTAGATCAGGAAGATGAACAACCCATAGAGCACCCCGTTCATAATGCCGCGGCGACGGTCCTGCGCCTTCTTGGTAAAGAAGGTAACGGTTACCGGTATCATCGGAAATACGCAGGGTGTGAGCAATGCAATCAAGCCGCCAGCCAGGCCGAGCAGGAAAATGGTGAAAATACTTTTACCCTTGGTGCCTTCGTCGCCACAATTATTGACAGGATTATTGACATCGATGGACGAAACGCGTATCACCGTAGAAGCCGCTACTCCGCCTTCCAGTCCCACTGCAAACGGCACGGCAGTAGAAGGATAAAACTCATCGTTCCGTCCATAGGTATAATACAGCGTGCCCTGCAGGGTAGCCGGTACCAGCCCTTTTATGGCCACGGTAGTTTTCCAGGAAATGTTCTTTTCAAATACGCTCACCTGCGTGCCCTCGAAAATAGGGCTGCTGATAACGACCGGCGTACCAGCCGTCACAAAATCACCCTGCTGCACAATGCCTGAATCGGCAAACTGCAGCTCTGCCATTTTCATATCAGACAGCACCTGGTTGGGTGCATATACCTGCCAGTTGCCGGTGATGGTGCCGGTAAACGACAATTCATAAATGCCCGCCCCGGTCTTTTTGCTTTCCACCTTCCAGCCCTGCACCGCGCCGGTACTGTCCTGGGCAAAAGAAACGCTGGTAAACCCGGCAAAAAAGCAAAAAACGAAAAGCAGTCGTAAAGAGCGCAGCATGACTATTGGTTAAAAAAAAGAGTCCCTGTACCAGGAACCCTTGTCATCAGAAATAGGTTTGTTATTTGATCGCGACACTGAAATTAACCGTTTTGGGCGGCAGGCATTTTTCATCGTTACAGGTCTGGAATTCCACGCTGCCGGTGATATTGGTCTTGGCATTCGCCTTCAGTTTGATCACCTGCACGAAATCGACCTTGCCGGAATACTGGTTGGCCGAGATATCCAGTTTGGAATCATGGAACTTTTCCATTTTGCCCACCTCCTTTATTTTTCCGTCCAGCGTCAGCAGCGGGTTGCTGTTCAGCTTGATATCCGTGGGGGTCACGATGGCATCGGCCGGCTGTACCTGCGAATACACGTGCCAGCCGGATGCGATGGTGGCAGTCAGGTGCACCTCATAGGTCTTGTCGGCAATTTTGTTGGTGGAAAAGGTCCAGGTAACGGGATTCTGTGCCTTCAGTACGGCCGCTGACAGCAGCAGGGCAAACAGGCCAAAGTATTTTTTCATAAGTTGCATTGTCTGTATGACAGTATTAGACTCAAAATTGATCGATCAGGACTACTTCATCCTGTTAATTTTTTTTAGCGGTTACCACACCATTTGTTCGGCCATCAGCAGGGTTCGCAGTATTTCCCGGCCGTCCGTATTGCCCAGCACAGGGGAGCAGGCCCGCTCGGGGTGGGGCATCATGCCGAATACGTTTCGTTGTGCATTGCAGATCCCGGCAATATTACGCGTCGTCGCATTGGGATTGGCCTGCGGGGTGATATGGCCGCTCTCGTCGCAATAATAAAAAATAACCTGGCCGTTGGCTTCCAGTTCGTCCAGGGTGCGTTCGTCCGCATGGTACCGGCCCTCGCCGTGGGCCACCGGTATACGGTATACTTTGTCCTGGTCCCGGCCATTGGTCAGGAACACGTTTTTGCACACAAATTGCTGGTGGCCGTTGCGCAGCAGGGCGCCGGGCAGCAGGTGCGACTCGCAAAGGATCTGGAACCCGTTGCACACGCCAAATACTTTCCCGCCGGCATTGGCAAATTCGATCACGCTCTGCATCATGGGGCTGAAGCGGGCGATGGCGCCGCAACGCAGGTAGTCGCCATAGGAAAAACCGCCGGGCAACACGATACAATCTTCGGTACTGAACTGGCTGAGGTCCCTGTCTTTGTGCCAGAGCATTTTCACTTCCTGCCCCAGGTCATGGTGAAGGGCATCGTACATGTCCCTGTCGCAATTGGACCCCGGAAAAACGACGACTCCGAATTTCATGCGGTAGTATTTAAAAAAGAAAGGCAAAGATAAGCTTTCGGTGCCATGCGGCAACGTTCGCGCAGGACAGGAAGACTGTTAAAATCCACCTCACCAGCCGGGTGCAGTGTATTGCCAGGCAATGACAAACGCTATGGTCAACCAGAAGCAAAGCAGCGGGAACAGGCGCCAGGCGGGGTACAGGTAAGCACTGGCATGAAAGGCAGCCAGCGGCACGATACCCATGATCCAGGTCTCCATGGTATCGCCCGGGTTGATAAACGGCAGCAGCAGGGCGGGTAGCAGCAGCAGCAATAGGAGGCTCCACCCTTTTCGTACGTTGATCAGCATCCGCCGCCGGTGCTGCTGGATATAATATCCGCCTGCGAGAAAAGGGGCGAAGGCCAGGAAAACGGCGCCGGCCAGCCACAGCGAACGGTTGAAGTCAGGCAGGCCCAGCCGGATCACGGGCAGCAGCTCCCGGCTCCAGTGGCCGGCTACAAACACGTAAACTCCATAGAAATAAAAAGGCGCAATGACGCCGAGCAGGCAGATGAGCCACTCGCTGATGCGGAACGGCCGCATCACCGCCAGGGCCAGCCATATCCAGAGCAGGAAGGCCAGCGAAGGAAAGTACAAAAAACCCGCTACGCCCAGCGCCACTCCCATGTTGAAAATAGTGCCTCTTGCATCGGGCTTGTTATAGATGCCAAACAGGCCCGACAGGATCAGCAGCAGGATGCTGTTGACCAGCAGGGGTGCGGAAAAATAATTCCACCCGGGCAGCAGTGCACTGATCAGCAGGTAGGCCATTCCCGGCAGGTAAGTAGGCCGCGTCATCATCCGCTGGTTGTTGATAAACCGCGTCAGCACCACGGCCTGCACAAACAGCAGCCCGTATGCCAGTAGCGGGTAGAGGACCGGGAAAGAGGCCGCAGCCGGGTTGAGCAGCCGCAGCAGCCCTGTAAACAATATGCCGTCAGAGGCATGCACTACCGGCTGGTGCGGGTGCATAAAAATGGGCAGCCGCAGCAGGACACCGATGACGAACAGCAGGAAGAGGTTGGCCGGGTTCTTTTGCTTAAATATACCGATCACGTAAAATGAACGTTGAAAACCGATACCGGTTAGTTGTTATACTCGATCTTTGCAAAGCTGATATAATTCCTGACAAGACAGGGAATGATCATTTGCCGGGCGCTCACCTGCTTGCCGAATTTGGGCATGAAGATATACCCTTTGTCCAGGTTTTTCAGCGTAGGGTTACGTTTTGCCTTGCCGGTCGGGTCCACGCTGAAGTCGTTCAGCAACTGCACTTTCCGCTCCGATTCGTTGAACAGGAAATGTAGCTCCCCGCCAGTGTTCATGACCTGGTAAGATATCTCGTCGTCCGATTCGTCGTTGTACTGCTCCTTGGTGATGACCACGCTCCACTCCTTCCGGCCCGTACTGTCGAATGAAAGAACCACGATATTATCGGCATGATAACGCACGGCCTGGCCATCGGTCCAGCGGTTCCACCAGTAACTGTTGTAGTAAGGCGAATAATAATAGTAGTCGTAGGAGCGCAGGTACGGTGAGCCGTACAGGTAGTTCCAGCGGTTCCAGCTGTTGCCGCGGGCTACCGTATAATAGGCTTCGCTGCCGAGGATAAAGCCGCCGTCCTTCCGGGTAATGATGTTGCGGATGAAATAATCGTTGAACGCGCCTTTGTTGTTGGCATTGCCCCGGGCTTCCCGGCGCAGCTCCTCGCTGAAGGTGATCGTATCTTCTATGATCGGCCTGGCCTGGTTCTTATCCCAGATATAAAAGTAATACCCGTCCACATTGCCGCGGCGCTGTTTGTAGTAAAACGAGGTGATAAAATAACGCTTGTTGTAGTTGTCCGGCTTGATGCGTATCTCGTCGAGATAGGTCTTTTCGAGGGTCAGCGGCCTTACCAGGAAGGTGTCGGCCTGGGCGTATTTGATGACAAAGGCGGCTGACCCGATGTTCTCGTTGTTCACCCGGTCGAATTTGGCAAAAACGAGGTCGCCGTCGTTATCGAGCTGGAACTCGGTGAGGTAATCGTCCCGGTCGTTCATGGGCATCATCAGCCTGCTTTTCTTCAGCTCGTTGAACCGGTCGTCCAACAGTATGCTGGTGATGATGTACAGCCTTTTGTTGCGGCTGTTGATCTTGAACACCATGATCTTGCTCTTGTCGTCGCTGGTCAGCACCGAATAGATCTTGCTGTCCGAACCGAAACTGACCTGCGTGGTATCCAGCAGCATCAGGTCGCCGATCTTGTTGCCATTGCCGTCTATCCGGGCGGCCACGCAATGAATGATGTTTCGCTTGCGGTACTGGTAGATCATGTAGCAGAAATCGCTGTACGGGAAAAAATCCACGTTGATCACGTTATCGTTTTCCGGCAGGTAATCCTGGTCCACTTTGGCCACCTGCACCATATCGTTGTTCAGCACCGATATCCAGTGTTTGCTGCGGATATTCTTATAGATCAGGAAATTCCCGCTGATGCGACCGATGATCTCGAAATTGAGCCGGCGGGTGTCGTCCCGCTCCGGTTCGGAATAGATAATCTTCTGCGCTTCCGCCCCCAATCCGGCTGCCAGCGCTACACACAGTAAAAAAGCCCTTACACCCATCATAATATTCTGATATTTTGCCGATTAAAGTTACAGGTTGCCCCGGAAACGGGACAGTTTTTATTTTTGGAAAGATGCAGGAATCCACCCGATTACATGAACGGTAAGCGGTTAAAAAAATTGCCGGTGCAGCCGCCCCGGGAGCGCTTTTAACAAGTGTTGCCAAGTAATTCATTTTTGCCTATACCTTTGCAGCTACGTCCGGACAGCCCCGTTTTTTGATCTGTACCAGGAATAACTACAACGCCAGAAAGTGAAAATACCTACCAACAGAGTTACCGCCGCGGGACTCCTTATAGCACTGGGAATTATTTACGGGGATATCGGCACTTCGCCGCTCTATGTATTCAACGAGATCATCAACGACCGGACCGTCAGCGAAAGCCTGATCCTGGGTTCGCTCTCCTGTATCATCTGGACGCTGACGCTGCAAACCACTGTTAAATATGTAATTCTTATCCTGCGGGCCGATAACCGCGGTGAAGGCGGCACGTTTGCACTGTATGCGCTGGTGCGGCGAAGAAAAAAATGGCTGGTGATCCCCGCTATGATCGGGGGAGCAGCCTTGCTGGCGGATGGTATTATCACCCCTCCTATCTCCATTACCTCGGCCGTGGAGGGATTGGACGAACTGCCTGCCCTTCGCGGGATGCCGACGGACACGATCGTCATTATCGTACTGATCATCCTGGCGGTTTTCTTTTTTTTACAGCAATTCGGTACCGCCTCCAT
>JBEVLT010000013.1:0-12041 GCA_040509055.1 Chitinophagaceae bacterium | reverse complement strand
GCAGAACTAAAAAAACACAACGCACTTATTTAATTCATTTGATTGATGATTAAGCAAAAATATATGATGAACAAGGAACCTTTTGCAAAAAGAACAGCATGTTCTTTACGTAGCATGAGTATATCCTGCGGAATGTTTTTTTCTTTTCTGATTTTTTCGCTGAGTTCGTATTCTCAGACGACGTTTACGGGTTTGCCGGCTTTGTCACAGGTGAACCTGGATGCAGTTGCAGGTGCATTGGTAACACCGACGAGCGGGGTTACGATCACAGGAGTTCAGTATTCGGGGCGTGTTGAAGCGATCGGTACGTTTGTGGGCTCTACGACCGGTACCATCGGCCTGAGCAAAGGGATCATTTTGAGCACGGGTAAGATTTCGGATGCAGGCGGCCCCAATGATATTTCGAGCAGCGAAGGGACCTCTTTCGGCGGTTCTGGAGATGCGACGTTGAGCAGCATCCTGAACACGAATACGTATGATGCAGCGGTTCTTCAGTTTCAGTTTACGGCAACGGGCAATAAAGTAAAATTCAATTATGTATTTGCGTCTGAAGAATACGGCAAGTTTGTTTGCAGTACAGTAAATGACGGTTTTGGTTTTTTTGTTTCAGGCCCGGGTATAAGTGGCGTGCAGAATATTGCCCAGGTAAAGGATCCATCCTCCAACCAGTATTATCCGGTCTCGATTAACCGGGTAAATAACGGTACACCGGGTTCAGAAGGTACGATTGCCAATTGCCAGCAGCCAATAATTACAGGCGCATTCAATGCATCATCATTAACATCAGGTATGCAGAGCACTGTGCAGTACGACGGTTATACGAAAGTACTGACAGCAGAGCTGACGGTAGTTCCGTGCAGTACATACACGATCCGTATTGTGATAGCCGATGCGTATGACGGCAAGTTTGATTCGGGCGTACTGATTGAGGCAGGAAGCTTCAGTTTAGATCCCGTATCAATCACATCATCAGGCGCCAATACGGGTGTGATCTGCGAAGGCAGCAATAAAGTATTGAGCATGCCTGCCGGTTATACGAGCTACCAGTGGAAAAAGAATACTGTTGATATAAGCGGAGCGACAGATAATACGTATACAGCAACGCTTGCGGGCGACTACAGCGTAGCGTTTAAGCGTAACAGCTGCGGGTTGCAGGAACAGACACCGGTACTGAAACTGAGCGTGACGCCGCTGCCTGTAAAAACAGTAACCGCATCCAAAACGAGTGTGTGTACAGGCGCAGCTACCCTTACATCGGATCAGGGGACAGGCACGTACCTGTGGTCACCGGGAAACCAGACGACAAAAAGCATTTCGGTCACAACAGCAGGCAGCTACAGCGTAACAGTCACAAGCGGCGGCTGCAGCGCGATCTCGGATCCGGTTGTTATTACCGATAATACATTAACACTAAGCGGCACACCGAACAACATCAGCTGCAACGGCGCAGGTGATGGCAGCGTAAGCATCACGGCCGGCGGGGGTAAAGAACCGTATACGGTAAACTGGACAGGCCCTGCAGGCGCACTGAGCAGCCATGCATTGAACCTGACAGGTTTAACAGCAGGCGGTACCTATACAGCAACGGTCACCGATGCCAATGGCTGCGTAAAAACACAATCAGCGACCATCAGCAACCCGGCAGTGCTCAGCGGTACAGCCACTGCGGCCGGTACCGGTTCGGTGCAGGTTTCAGTAAGCGGGGGCACACTTCCATACAGCTACAGCTGGAAAACCAGTGCAGGTATAGAAGTTGGTACAACAGCAGAGCTCACCGGCCTTGCCGCGGGTGCTTATACCGTTACCGTTACAGACAGCAGAGGCTGCACGGTCACCAAAACAGCAACCGTTACATCGGGCTGCGGCCTTGTACTGAACACCCAGGTTACAGATGCGGTCTGCCCGGGCACAGCGAGCGGCAGCGCGGTACTTACTGTTACAGGCGGCAGCGGTACGTATACATACAGCTGGAGCCAGTCCGGGACAGCTGTTTCCACAAGCAAGGATTTAAGCAATGCCGCAGCAGGCGTTTATAAAATAGAAGTTACCGATCCATCCAATGGCTGCCGTCAGGGCGTGTTTGCAGAAATAAAAGAACGTGTATTTACCGTAGAAGTATCGGGTAGCGGCGAGAAATGTTTCGGTTCAGCGAACGGCAGCGTGCATTCGCAGGTAACAGGAGGAGCAGCCCCTTTAGCATACAGCTGGAAAAATTCATCCGGCCAGCAGGTAGGCACCACCGCTGATGTTGGAAACCTTGCCACCGGAAGCTATACGGTAACGGTAACCGATGCAAATAATTGCAGCGTAAGCAAGACGACAGGAGTAGGAGGTGCTGGTGCACTTGAAGTGACGCTTGTCAAACAGGACATCAGCTGCAATGGTAAAGGAGACGGGAAAACAGATATGACCATCCACGGTGGCACATTCCCGTATGTGATCCAGTGGAGCGGCCCTTCAGGTTTCAGCTCAACATCCGAAGACCTGAATAACCTGGCCGCAGGAACTTATACCGTTACAGTCACCGATGCCAATCAATGTATATCCACAATTACCTCGGGCGGCAGCATCACGATTATTGAGCCCGGCATTTTAACAGCCTCAGCGGTACAGGGAACAGTGCGCGGCAGCGCGAACCTGACTGTCAGCGGGGGTACCGAACCGTATACCTACGTATGGTCAAACGGCATCAGCCAGCAGAACCCGGACAATTTACTGGACGGCCAAACCTACAGCGTAGCAGTAACAGACGCGCACGGCTGCACGGCGAACGCGTCGGTAAAAATGAGCAACGGCTGTAAGCTGAGCGCCCGTGAGATCACACACCTGGACGTGGCCTGTAACGGCCTTGCCACAGGCAGTGTTGTATTAGGGATCAGCGGCGGCAACGGAAACTATACATACAGCTGGAAAAACAACCAGGGCACAGAAGTTTCTACACTAGGTAACCCGGCAACACTTACAGCCGGGAGTTATATTGTAACCATTACCGATCCGGCTGATGGTTGCCACATCACCTACCAGACGACCATTTCGCAGCCATCGGCCCTGGTTCTTACAAGCAGCAAAACAGACATTTCCTGCCACGGCTTAACAGACGGATCCGTTACGGCAACCTTTAGCGGCGGGAGCACGCCTTACCAGGGCTACAGCTGGAAGAAGAACGGAACAGCCTTCAGTACAAGTCAGAACCTGACAGGCCTTGGATCCGGGAGCTATGAATTTACAGTAACCGATGCCAAAGGCTGCAACGCAGTAAGCACGCAGACAATTATTGATCCGGCAGTACTGCAGGCCACGGCCCAGGCAACCGCAGCACAATGCTTCCAGGGAAACAGCGGCCAGATCGCATTGACCGTTACCGGCGGCTGGCAGGCGTATACGTATACATGGACAGCAGCCAGCAGCTATGTATCCAATTACAGTTCAGCGGAAGGCAGCATCAGCAATTTATATGCAGGCAGCTACCATGTGGTTGTAAAAGATGCACGTAACTGCCAGACAAGCGCCGATGCAGTAATCACAGAACCATCGAGCGGAGTAACAGTAAGTATCCAGAGCCAGATCAATGCAACCTGCTATGGCGGCAATGACGGATCGGTACAGATCAATGTAACCGGCGGCACAGGTCCGTATACCTATGTATGGAAACAGTTCGGCAACGCGCTTGCCTCAAACAGCACCATTAAAAACCAGAGCGGCCTGAAAGCCGGCGTATATACAGTAACAGCCACCGACAGCAAAGGCTGCAGCAAAGATCAGAGTGTAACGATCACCGAACCGTCAGGCCCTGTGATCACTTATACAGACAACCTGAGCTTCTGTGAAGGGCTATCGGCCCAGCTGCATGCGACAACCGGCTATACAACATATCAATGGTTACTGAACGGAACCGCCATTGCAACAGGCGGCACCACGGCCAATTACACGGCAACGTTAGCGGGCAAATACACCGTACGTGTCACGCGGTCAAACAGCAGCTGTATTGAAACATCCAAAGAAGTTTATATAACAGTAAACCCGAAACCGACCGTCACGATCCAGATCGAAGGGAACCGCACCGAATTCTGTGAAGGCAGCTCGCTGACATTGAACTCCAGTTTTCAGGGAACGGCCTACAGCTGGAAAAAGAACGGCACAGAAATCAATACTGCGTCCAGCATTACGGTAACCGAATCCGGAACCTATACCCTTACAACCAAAACGCGCTTATGCGATAACATCACCGCCCAGGTAAACGTAACCAAATACCCGAACTTTACTTTAACGGCGAGCTCCACACCGGCAGGCTGCCCGGGAGCAGCAACAGGAAGTGTAACAGCAACAGCAACAGGAGCACAGGCACCGGTAAATTACGACTGGGCACATTTAGCACCCTCCAGTGATCCGGCAGCATTAAGCAATGTAGCGGCAGGGAGCTACAGCGTACTTGCCACCGATCGGGTAGGGTGTATGCGCACCGGTATTGTACAGGTTGCAGAACCAACCTTAACGGTACAGCCTACGCTCACGCAGATAAACTGCAGCGGCGGGAACACGGGCAAAATAGCTTTGCAGGTAAGCTATACGCCTGTAAACGGCACCGGTACAGGCACAGCGAACTGCTATAGCGGAAGCGGCCCGGGCATCGACTGCACCGGCGGTTTTAATATTACGGGTTCAAACTGGGTGGACATCAGCGGCAAACCAAAAATTACCATTGCCGCCGGCCAGACCTTCAGCGGGGGCTTCAACAGCCTTACGGCAGGCCAGACGCTTGTCATATGCGGAACCTACAATGCCGCCTCGATCAACCTGAGCGGGGGCACAGTCATTATCCTAGGCAGCCTTCAAAGCAGCGGAAGTGTGAACCTTGGCAACAATGTACTCATTAAGAACTACGGCACGATGACGGTGACCGATATCAATTCAGCGGCCGGCTGCAGCCTTGAGAATTACGGTTCCCTGACAGTAACCGGCAACATCAACAACCCGATCAGCCTGAGCAATTACGCGCAGATGACCGTAAGCAATACCCTTGGGATGAACGGTTCCTCTTCGCTTGTCAATAACTGCACCCTGCAGGTAAACGGAGACATGAATGTCAATTCTGCCGTTACCAACAACGGCTCGATCACCGTAACAAAGAAACTGACCATCAACGGGGGCGGTTCGTATACAGCAGGTGCGGGTTCGGTTACCCAGGCCAAAGATTTTACATTCAACAGCGGCAGCATTGCAGCGCCCTCAGCAAGTGCGGTTCAGATCAAAGTGAGCGGAGTATCCACGATCTATTCCAATGCGATCACGGGCAAGCTTGACATCTGTGATGCCAATGGCATAGAAACGCTTACAGTAAGCCTTCCGGCGAGTGTAACGACCAACTGCAGTGCTTCAGGCGGGGGTACGGTAAGCTGCGCGACGACCTGGTCAAACAACGCAACCGGCAATACGATTTCAACATTAACAGCCGGGAGCTATACAGCAACGATTAAGTGCGGCGGCTGCACCAATACCTATACCTACCAGATCACGCAGCCCGATGCAATCAGCATTACGACCCAGAGCCTGCCGATCAGCTGCTTCGGGCAAAGCAACGGCAGCATCCAGGCCAGTGTTACAGGCGGCACAGCACCGTATAGCTACAGCTGGTCGAACGGAGCATCGTCAGCAAGCCTGAGCAACCTGAACGCAGGCAGCTATACCCTGACAGTGACCGATGCCAAAAGCTGCAGCAAGTCAGGGAGCCCGGTAGTACTTGCTGCCCCGGCAGAACTTATTGCTACAGTTACTTCCCAGGCAGCATCCTGCAAAGGCAATTCAGACGGTACAGCCACTGCACAGGTAACAGGCGGCACGGCACCTTATACGTATGTATGGAGCGCAAACAACCAGACCGGCAGCACAGCAACAGGCTTATCCAAAGGCATCGCGACCGTAACGGTAACCGATAACCGCGGCTGCAGCGTACAGGGGCATACCTCGGTGAGCGAGCTTGATAAATCCTGCAACAACTGTCCGGGCTTCAGCGCGACCGTACGCGGCGTAAACACCAGCTGTATAACAGGCACCGACGGTTCGGTGTACGTAACCGTAAACGGAGGCAGAGCACCGTATACATTCCAGTGGCAGAACCAGAGCACAACAGGGGGCAGCTCGCTGTCAGGCCTGAGTGCAGGCAGCTATACGGTTACGGTACGCGACCAGGACAACTGCATCTACAGCGGCAGCGCTGCAGTAAGCGCAGGAACAGCCATCTGTCCGGTGAAATGCAACCTGGTTGTGAGCCTGCATGCGGTTTCACCCAATTGCCCGGCAGGCACAGGCAGCATCCAGAGCACGGTCACAGGCGGTTCAGGCAGTTATGTCTATAAATGGAATGACAATACAGATAACAACCAGCCGGCAAACCTTTCCAGCCTGAAAGCCGGCACCTACTCGTTGCAGGTACGCGACGGGCAGATAAGCAACTGCACGTTTACATCAACGGTCCAGATCACCATACCCGGAGCGCTGGATGTATTTGCCAGCGCAAACCAGATCTGTCCGGGCCAGATCCTGACGCTGACCTCTTCGTATCCTTCAGGGAACAGCTGGTCAACGGGAGCCGCAACAAGAAGCATCGATGTTACGGCAGCGGGGAGCTATACGCTCACTGTCGCAGGCTCAAACGGCTGCGCGGCTCAGAGTAAAACGATTGATATTGCCGCAGGCGACTGCAGCAAATCTCCCAACCCGATCTGCGGAGCCGAAGCAGGCAAAACGATCGTGATCGAGAACACCTGCCAGTCCGACCAGATCAGCATCGCCACCGACAATGCAGCATACAGCTATGAGCAGTATCTGGATGCCGTTAAAAAAGACTTCCAGGAACGCTACATAGCCAAATGCCTGAACGCATATGAAAACTTTACCCTGGATTACCAGGACAAAGAACACCACCGTACGCTGTACTACTACGACCAGGCAGGAAACCTGGTGCGCACCATTCCCCCGGAAGGTGTGAACCTGATCACAAGCGACAAACTTGGGACCGTAAAACAGGACCGTGCAAACAATGTACGCACGGTGTTTACCGATCACGGCTATGCAACTACCTATACCTACAACTCACTGAACCAGCTGGTGGCCCAGAATATGCCCGATCACAATACGATGGCCATTTCTGACAAGCAGCAGAGCTCAACCGGTCTGCCTGCAGGCCTTGATGTAACGGGCACGCAGTTTACCGGCAACGGCAACGGCTTTTTAACAGCCAACGATCCTGTCACCGGCAACGGCCAGATCTACTTTACCAAAGATGCCGGCAGGACCTGGCAGCCCCTGGGCGCAATCGGCACGATGACCCTGAACGATGTACAGCTGATCGGAACAACCGCCTATGCAATCGGCAACGAAGGAACCTTATTAAAGAGCACCGATGGGGGAGCAAGCTGGATCGTACGCCCGGTGGGCACCACAGCAGCCCTGAAGTGGATGAACTTTGGCAGCGCAGCCGCAGGAATTATTTACCAGAATGACGGCACAGCCCTTGCAACAACGAATGGCGGAGATACCTGGAGCGCGGTAACAGGCTCAAATACGCTTGCCTCACTTGTATCAGGGGCCGGCCTTACACTCACAGACATTTATTTTAACAGCGCAACAGAAGCCTACGCAACGCTGAATAATACAGCAGCAGGATCCGGCTACATTGCTAAAAGCAGTGACGGCGGGGTAAGCTGGTTTGCAGAAACCGGTTTGAGAAGCGTTGACCTGAATGCGGTTCATATGCTGAGCGCAGGCACAGGCTATGCAGCCGGTGTTGACGGAACACTGCTAAAAACTACAAACAGCGGCACGGGCTGGCAGCAGATCCCGACCGGACAGACAGCAGCCTTTGACTGGATCCGTTTCAGGACAGACAATGCAAACGAAGGAGTAGCGCTGCAGGGCACAAGCCTTGTGAGCACCCTTGACGGGGGCAAAACGTGGGCAGGCGTTGCAGGCAATATCAAGGCACTGGAAATCGCAGCCGACAATACCGGCTATTATGTGCAGCAGAACAATACATTATTCTATACAGGGAACGGCGGCTTCAGCTGGACATTGAAGGTATTGCCTGCATCCCTGAACCTGACAGCGGTGGGCCACAGCGGCCAGAATGCATACGTGGGTACAGCCAATGGCGAACTTTGGGCAAGTGCCAATGTAAACAACCTGACAAGCTGGAAACGGATCGCAACAGCTTCTATACCCAATATTGCAACAACAAACATAAAAACGATACATGTACGCAGCCAGTCGAGTATAACGGTTGAACTTGCAGACGGCAGTCTGTATACAAGCACCAATGCCGATCAGTTCAATGCAGGCAATTCCACAGCAACCTGGACGGCATCTGCGGGACTTTCTTCAGGGGTAAAAACGATCAGCTACACGACAGCCGACAAAGGCTATGCGCTTACAACAGGCAATACCATCTTCACGACAACGAACGGCGGAGAGAGCTGGAGCGCTGTAACAACGCTTGCAGCAAATACAGCAGCCGTATCAGGAACAGACGATACACACCTTGTGGGTGTTGGCGCAAACGGAACAATCTACAGCCAGGGAGGCAGCACAGCCTTTACGGATAACAGCACAAAAATAACGGCAGTCGCGTTAAGCGGCGTTGCAGCAGCAGGAACCACAGCCACGGCAGTTGGCACAGACGGACGCGTCTACAGCACCGGCGGATCAGGCTGGAAACAGCAGCTGACAGCAAACCGCGCGCAGCTGAGTGATGTTGCACAAGGCGGTACAGGCGCAGTTGCGGTAGGTACGGGCGGTACGATCCTGTACAGCACAACAGGTAATAGCTGGACACCAAGCGCGGCCGGGGCAACAGAAAATATACGCACCGTATCACTGAGCGGAACAGATTATTACGCGGCAGCAGACAACGGCATCTTACTTAAATCAGCAACGGGCGGGTCAAGCTGGATACCGGTAACAAGCGGTACGGCAGCCAACCTGAAAGCACTTGCCTTTGGCAGTACAGGCACAACCGGTATCGGTGTGGGCAGCATGGGTACGATCATCCGTACCACAACGGGCACCAGCTGGGCACCGGTAGCAAATACCGAAAGCAAGCAGCTGTATGCATCGGTAATGGTTGATAACACAACCGGCTTTGCGGTGGGCCGGAACGGTGTGGTAATCAAAACCACAACGGGCGGCGATACCTGGAGCAACCTGAATGCAGGAACCAATAAGAACTTACGGGCGGTAGACTTCAGTGACCTGACGCATGGTATTGTGGCAGGAGACAACGGCACGCTGAAACGCACCGAAAACGGCGGGCTTGACAATTTTAATAAAGCAGTCTCAATCAGTGCAAACAACATCACCTTTACCGATGTGCAATTGGTGAATGCGAACCTTGCCTTTGCAGTGGGTTATACCGGCAGCAATGCAGGCGTGGTGTACCAGTCCAACAACGGCGGGCAGAGCTGGACACTTGTACCGCTTACCATTACAAACAAACTCAACGCGGTGTACTTTGTGGATGCAAGCATGGGCTTTGTGGTGGGTGATAACGGTACGGTGTATAAGGCAACTCAAACAACAGGTACAACCTATACCTGGGCAAAGATTACCGATACCGACTTTGACGGCAAAACGGTAAGCGATGTACATTTTGTAGATTATAAGACGGGCTATGTGATCGGTGACAACGGCTTGATCTTAAAGACCACCGAAGGCGGTTTAACCAATACCTGGGGCAGCGAGAACCTGCTTGCAACAACAAACGATCTGAAAAACATAACAGTAAAAGACAGAACGGACCTGGTGTTCTCGGGTACAGGCAGCAATGTGACTAATGTGCACGATGAAACCGATCTGTACAGCGGCAAGTTCTGGTACGATGAACTGGGAAGGCTCATCATCAGTCAGAATGCCAAGCAGTACAATTACAGCCCGAAAGGCTACAGCTATACCTTGTATGATCCGCTGGGAAGGATTATGGAAGTGGGTGAAGTAACCACATCTACAAGTGTAACCAGCTATACTTCTAACAACAACAGCAATCAAATCAAAACCGAAGACATGCTGAGTTGGCTGGCAAGCGGTACCAAACGGGAGATTACCCGGACCTTTTACGATGTAGTGAAGTACCCGGTAGCGGGCTTTACCCAGGAACGCCTGAGAAACCGTGTATCAAGTGTAAGTTATCAGAAAACAGAAGGTGCGGTTTATGATCATGCCACGCACTACAGCTATGACATCCATGGCAATGTGAAGAGCCTGATCCAGGATATGCCGGCGCTGGCAAGTCTTGCTACACCGCAGCAGTACAAGCGCATCGATTACGACTATGATCTTGTTTCAGGTAATGTAAACCAGGTGATCTACCAGGCAAACAAGCCGGATCAGTTTATGCACCGCTATGCCTATGATGCAGACAACCGCATCACGCAGGTAGAGACATCGAGTGATGGGGTGCTCTGGGATAAAGATGCCAAATATTTTTATTACGATCACGGTCCGCTGGCACGCACCGAAACAGGTGATTTGAAGGTACAGGGGATGGATTATGCCTATACCTTACAGGGCTGGATCAAAGGAGTGAACAGCAATACGCTGGCAACTACGACCGATATCGGTTCAGACGGGCTTACTGGCAGCCTGAATGCGAAGGTCGGCAGCGATGCGTTTGGGTACAGCATTAATTATTTTGTGAATGATTATAAAGCGATTGCAACACTTGCTCCTGCAAACAATTTTATTGCAGGTACAACAAATCTTACAACTTTGCTGGGGTCGGGCAATGACGGGAAGTCCTTGTATAATGGTAATATTACGAGCATGGTGACAACGATCATCGATCCGGACAATATAGCCACTCCGCTTCCACAGCTGACTACCTATAAATACGATCAGCTGAACCGGATCACAAAACTGGATGCATACAGAAACATCAACCTTGCAACGAACAGCTGGACAAGCGCAGCTACTGATAATGCGTACCAGGAGCGTTACAGCTACGATGCCAATGGAAACATCAAGACTCTCGCCCGCAATGGTAACCTTGCCACTTCACTTGAAATGGACCGGTTTGAGTACCATTACGAAGGTCCGGCAGTGGACGTGAGTTTCAGGAAAAAGAACAACCGCTTAAGCTGGGTAACAGATAACGGTTCTGCAACAGGCGCCTATACTACCGATCTTGAGAGCCAGGGCACAAAAAATTACAGCTATGATGAGATTGGTAATCTTACCAAAGATAACCAGGAAGAGATCGCAGAGATCAAATGGAACGTTTATGGAAAAGTATCTGAGGTGATCCGTACCGAGGCGAGTAATAAACCGAACCTGGAGTTCCGCTATGATGCAGCAGGGAACCGGATCATGAAGATCGTAAAACCGAAGAACAGCCTTGCAAATCCTGCGGGCTGGACAAAGACCTATTATGTGCGTGATGCAGGTGGTAATGTGATGAGCACGTACGAAGAGGTACCGACCATAAATACAGGCCACTACAGTCTTGCCGAGCAGCATATCTATGGAAGTTCCAGAGCGGGTATTCGGAGCATCCAAAAGGATTTAGTATCTTTAGATATACCAACGCCCAATACCTATGCACGGATACTGGGAGAGAAGCGTTATGAAGCAGGTAATCATTTAGGGAATGTGCTGGCAGTATTCAGCGACAGGAGAAAAGGCGTTGACTTCAGCAAACCGAATCTATTGCAGTCATCCGATTACTATGCTTTCGGTATGGCCATGCCGGGCAGAACGTTAGGTAATACCAGCAATGGATATCGTTATGGATTTAATGGGAAAGAACACGAGGAGGATATAGCAAATGGAGGTTATGATTTTGGTGCAAGATTGTATAATAGCAGGACGGGTAGGTGGTTAGCTGTGGATCCTTCAACTTCTGATACCCAAATGCGTCTCCGTATTTGGCAATGGGTGGTAATCCAGTTTATTTTACTGATCCTAGTGGAGGTTTTTTAATAGATGTACATAAAAGAATTACTCTTAATGCTTTTAAAGCTTGTCTAAGGATGACTGATGATATATATTCTTTCAGA
>JBEVLT010000012.1:0-8642 GCA_040509055.1 Chitinophagaceae bacterium | reverse complement strand
CGAACCGATAATCTTCTATCTTGTTGCAGGTATTAACAGACCGGTTGCACCCAAACGTGTAATTGATTAGTTTTGCGCCTTTATCGCGCCATGCCTCTTTATCAAAATAAGATAATCGTGATCACCGCGCCTTCCGGGGCGGGCAAAACCTCCATCACCCGTTACCTGCTCCAGGCTTTTCCGCAGCTGGCCTTTTCCGTATCGGCCGCTACCCGTGCGGCCCGCTCGTACGAGCAGCATGGCCGTGACTATTATTTCCTGACACCGGACGACTTCAAGCAGAGAATACAGCAAAACGAGTTTGTGGAATGGGAGATGGTATACGAAGGAAAATATTACGGCACACTGAAGTCCGACCTGCAGCGTATCTGGAACAATGACCAGCTGCCCCTGCTGGATATAGATGTGAAAGGCGCCATCCATGTGCAGCAGCAATACCCGGGCACTTCGCTCAGCCTTTTTATAGAGCCGCCTTCCGTGGAAGAGCTGAAACGCCGGCTGGAATCGCGCGGCACCGAAACGGCCGAATCCCTGCAGGCCCGGGTGAACAAGGCGGCCTATGAAATATCATTCAAGCATCATTTTGACCAGACCATCCTGAATGACGACCTGGCAAAAGCATGTACAGATGCCGAACGGATCATCCGCGAATTCCTGGCCCGGAAATAACCCGGCGCCCGGGAATAAATGCCTGGAATCCGCTGCCGTCGTGCTCCTCCTGTTTCGGCCTGCTTTATTATCTTTACCCAATGATTGAATGGAAAACGATCGTGTGGTTCCTTGTACCCCTGCTGCTGATGGGGTTTTTTGCGGGCATCGAGATGGCCTATTACAGCGCCAACCGGCTGAACATCGAGCTTCGTAAGAAACAGGGCGGTACCACAGGCCACCTGCTGGAAAAATTTATCGAGGCGCCGGCCCGGTTTATCGGCACTACCCTGGCCGGGTTCACTATTTTTCTCGTGTTCTTCTCGCTGCAGATCAGTACGGTGATGAAGCCGGTATGGCAATACATGCACAGCGGCTCCGACCTGGTGCACATCATCGTGGAGATCGCCATCGCCACCTTTGTCGTGCTGATCTTTGCCGAGTTCATTCCCCGCGCCTTTTTCCGCGCCCGCAGCAACAACCTGCTCAGCCGCCTGGCCCTGGTCACAGATTTTTTCTACCAGCTTTTTTCCCCGGTTACCAATGCGCTGATCCGCTGTGCCGAATGGCTGCTGAAATACGTGTTCAATGTGCGGGTGGACAAACACAAAGAGCCGCTGAGCCACGGCGAACTGAAAAACCTGTTCCAGCAAAGCAAGGGCGAAGAGCGGGAAGAGCACAGTACCCAGCTGCTGGAAAACGCACAGGAATTTCCCAAAGTGAGGATCCGGCAGTGCCTGGTGCCCCGCAAGGAAGTCGTGGGCATCGATATTCATGCTTCGGTAGAAGACATTCAGCAAAAATTCGTGGATACCCGGCTGAGCAAACTGGTGGTATACGAAAATAATATCGACCATATCACCGGCTATGTACACCAGCTGGATCTGTTTAAAAAACCGGCCACGCTGGCCTCCATCATCCTGCCCATCCCCGCCGTACCGGAAAGCATGAGCGCTGCCGACCTGATCACCAAGTTCAGCAGCGAGCGGAAAAGCATTGCCTGGGTGGTGGACGAGTTTGGCGGCACCGCCGGCATCATCACCATGGAAGATGTGCTGGAAGAACTGTTTGGAGAGATAGAGGATGAATACGACCGCGAAAAACTGGAGGAAAAACAGGTGGCGGACAATGAATATATTTTTTCCGGCCGCCTGGAACTGGACTACCTGGAAGAAAAATACGGGTTTAAATTTCCTGAAAACGACTCCGAAACGCTTTCCGGCTATATCATCAACTTCTACGAGACCATTCCGCAGCAAAAAGAGCGGATCATTATCGACGATTATGAATTCGACATCGTGACCGTAACCGATACCCGGATAGAGAGTGTGCGGATGAAAAAACTGAAATAGGGCTTCATTCACCGGCTGCTCCCGGTTTGCCAGCATCGACTTGCTTATCTTTGCCTCCACTTTATCAGACAGACGATGGCCTTACTGGATTTTTTGGACCGCAGGAAGAAAAAGAATGACACTGAAATGTCATTTATCGATCACCTGGAAGAACTGCGCTGGCATATCATCCGGGCCGTTATCGCCGTACTGATCGGGGCCGTGGTCGTCTTTATCTATTCCGATTTCGTGGTGCAGGAAGTCATTTTCGCGCCCACACGCTCCGATTTCATTTCCGCCCAATGGCTGTGCCGGCTTGGTCACAGCATCGGTATCGGCGATGCCCTTTGCTTCAATGAAGTAAAAGCCAAATTCATCGAGACACAGATGACCGGCCAGTTCATCACTTCTTTTACGCTGGCCTTTGTTGGCGGCTTTATCCTGGCGTTTCCCTATGTATTCTGGGAGTTCTGGCGTTTTGTACGGCCGGCTCTCTCTGGCAAAGAGCTGAAGCAGACGCGCGGTGTGATCTTCTGGGTATCCCTGCTGTTTTTCCTGGGTGTGGCGTTCGGGTATTTTATCCTCACGCCGTTCATGGTCAATTTTTATTTCAATTACAAGCTGAGCCCGCAGATCGAGATCATGCCCACCTTTTCCGATTACCTCGAAAACCTGATCTATACCACGGTGGGCATCGGCGTACTTTTCCAGATGCCACTGCTGGTGATGGTGCTGGCGCGGATCGGGATCGTTACGGCGCGCTTCCTGCGCAAGTACCGGCGCCATGCCTTTGTGCTGGTGCTGATCGCCGCCGCCATCATTACACCCTCTACCGATCCGTTCAGCCTGACCATCGTCACCATTCCGCTGTACCTGCTCTATGAAGCCAGTATTGTCGTAGCGGCCCGGATCAATAAAAAACAGAAAAAGGAAGAAATAGACGAATGGAGCTGATCAGGCCGGCCGTTGCATCCTTCCGATAACTATAATTATCTTTACCCCCATTTTCACTTCAACTGTGCTATATGGATTCTTCTTTTGACTTCAGCAAACCGATCGCCATTGGCAGCGATCATGCCGGGTTCGATTACAAGGAAGCCCTGATCTCTTTTCTCGAAGGCAGGGGACTCACGTTTACCGATTTTGGCACCCATTCCAAAGACTCCGTGGATTACCCGGACTTTGCGCATCCCGTAGCCACAGCAGTGGAAAAAGGTGAAGCCGCTTTCGGCATCCTGCTTTGCGGCACAGCCAACGGCGTAGCCATCACTGCCAATAAACACCAGGCGGTGCGCGCTGCCATCTGCTGGGGCGAGGAAATAGCGCAGCTGGTGCGGCAGCACAACGATGCCAACGTGATCTGCATCCCGGCCCGCTTTGTCAGCGAGGAAGATGCGGAAAAAATGGTCGATATCTTTATCAATACCCCGTTTGAAGGCGGACGGCATAAGAACCGCGTGGAAAAGATCGCCTGTATATAATAAGAGCTGCCGCCATTCATCATATCATCGTATGCCCAAACTTATTTTCCGGTAAGTTTGGGTATATTTTTTTCAAAACTATCTGTCATATCATGAAGACACTTTCCTTATTTTTCCTTCTGCTTCCCTGCATCCTCTTTGCACAGAAAAAGAATGATCCTGCCGCATTTGCCAAATCCATTACCCCGGCAGATCTGCAAAAGCACCTTTACATCGTAGCCGGCAAAGAAATGGAAGGCCGGGAAACAGCCACTCCCGGGCAAAAAAAAGCGGCGGCTTACATTGAAAACTATTTTACATCGATCGGTCTGCAGCCAGGCAATCATGGAAGCTACCAGATGCCCTACTCCGTATACCGCGATGAAATGACCAGCAGCGCACTGGAGATAAACGGCACATCCTACGCGATCAACGAGGATTTCCAGCTGTATTCTCTTTCAGCCGGCAGTATTTCCCAATATTATTCAGAAGTGGTCTTTGCCGGATATGGCATTACAGACAGCCTGTACGACGATTATAAAGGCGTCAACATAGCCGGAAAGCTGGTCATGGTCATGGACGGAGCACCATCGTCCTACAAACCATCCGGGAAAGGCTGGCCCGCTTCTGCCCCGAACATGAAAGTAGCCAATGCCCAGAAAAAAGGAGCAGCGGCCCTGCTGATCATCGGCCATAATTTTCCACGCAAACAGGCAGCTACTACGGGCAATATGTACAAGAGTCCCTACCGGCCATCGCAGCCGCTGCCAGCCTTTGTCATTTCAGAAAAGACAGCGGCCGCTATCACCGGCTCCGACTGGACTACATTGGAAAAGCAGGTGACGCCGAAAACATATGCGGCCAATGTGCAGCTGGAATATGCCAAGAAAGTGACCCGCCTGGAAAGCAGCAATGTGATCGGGGTGCTGGAAGGTACAGACCTGAAAGATGAATATGTTTTCCTGACAGCCCATTACGATCACCTCGGCACGCGCAACGATACTACCATCTTCTACGGGGCAGACGATGATGGCTCGGGCACGGTAGGCGTGCTGGAACTGGCCGAAGCATTTGCAAAAGCCAGGGCGGCCGGTAACGGACCACGCAGAAGCATCGTATTCATGACGGTAAGCGGTGAGGAAAAAGGCCTGTGGGGCTCCGAGTATTATGCCGAACATCCCATTTTCCCGCTCGACAAAACCACGGTGGACCTGAACATCGACATGATCGGCCGCGTGGGTGAGGAATACCTGAAGAGCAAGGACTCCGCCAACTACGTATATATCATCGGCGATGATAAACTAAGCACCGACCTGGCGCCCATCACCGACCTGGTGAATACGAAATACGTAAACCTGAAGCTGGACAGGAAATACAACGACCTGAACGACCGTAACCGGTTTTACTACCGCAGCGATCATTACAACTTTGCCGAAAAAGGCGTACCGATCATTTTCTATTTCAACGGGGTGCATGCGGATTATCACCGTGCCACCGACACGCCGGACAAGATCAACTACAACCTGCTGGCCAGGCGGGCGCAGCTGGTATTCTATACGGCCTGGGAGATGGCCAACCGCGACCAGATGCTGAAGCGGGACCTGAAGCTGGAACTACCAAAAGGATTCTGATACCAGGCATAATAAAAAAGGAAGCGAAACACGCTTCCTTTTTTGTCTTATTAAGATCAGTTATGTTCTTTCAGTTCTCCGGGCATGAGCTCACGCCATCACGGATTACCAACCCAGCACCCAGGCAAAAATCAGCGGCGCCACGATGGTGGCATCGCTTTCCACAATGAACTTTGGCGTGTTGATATCCAGCTTGCCCCAGGTAATCTTTTCGTTGGGTACGGCGCCGGAATATGATCCAAACGACGTAGTAGAATCGCTGATCTGGCAGAAATAGCTCCAGAACGGTACATCGTGCCACTCCAGGTCCTGGTACATCATCGGCACCACGCAGATGGGAAAATCGCCGGCAATACCGCCACCGATCTGGAAAAAGCCAACGCCTTTGCCTTCAGAATTGTTCCGGTACCAGTCGGCCAGCCACACCATGTATTCGATGCCATTTTTCACGGTACTGGCTTTCAGTTCGCCTTTGATTACGTAGCTGGCAAAGATGTTTCCGGTCGTGCTGTCCTCCCAACCCGGCACTACGATGGGGATGTTCTTCTCTGCGGCAGCCACGATCCAGCTATTCTTTGGATCGATCTCGTAGTATTGCTCCAGGTCGCCGCTGAGCACCACCTTGTACAGGAATTCGTGCGGGAAGTAACGTTCTCCTTTTTCTTCCGCATCCTTCCATTGCTTTACCAGGTGCTTTTGCAGCCGGCGGAAAGCTTCTTCCTCGGGAATACAGGTGTCGGTAACGCGGTTATAATGATTTTCCAGCAGGTCCCATTCATCCTGGGGTGTCAGGTCGCGGTAATTCGGCACACGCTTGTAATGTGAATGCGCCACCAGGTTCATCACATCTTCTTCCAGGTTGGCGCCCGTGCAGCTGATGATCTGTACCTTGTCCTGCCGGATCATTTCGGCCAGCGAAATACCCAGTTCGGCCGTGCTCATGGCCCCGGCCAGCGATACCAGCATTTTTCCACCTTCTGCCAGGTGCGTTTCATATCCTTTGGCCGCATCGATGAGTGCAGCGGCATTGAAGTGGCGGTAGTGATGCCCGATAAATTGCGAAACCGGCCCTTTATTGTTCATTTTTGAAATGGATTAAATGGACGATAATTTTTTTGCAAGCGGGTGCAAAGATCGGTAAAAACAGCGTACCCGGCATGTTATCATCTAACCGCGGGTGACGGGGGCCTGGCGGGGCGCAGCATTGAGGCTTTCTTCCTGGCGTTCCTTGTTTTTCCAGCGCCAGCGCAGGGCCGGCACAATGAATTGCTTGAGCTTGTAGAGGGGCTTGCAGTACAGCGTGTACCATTTTGGCACCTGGTTGTTCAGCTTCCAAACCAGCTGGTCTTCCTTGTTGATGCTGAAGCGCTGGAGCAGCGAGCGGGTGCTGACACCGCCGGTGCGCATATTGATGAGTACGCGGGGAATATAGGTAACGCGAATCTGGTTCACCAGCAGCAGGCGGATGAGTATATCATAATCTGCAGCTACCTTGAACTGGGTATTGAAGTGGCCAAACTGCTCATAGCAATGCCGCCGCACATAAAACGTGGGGTGCGGGGGCATCCACCCGCGGTACAGCAGCGTGGGCCGGTAATCGCCGGCTACCCACACTCTTTTTATTTTGTTTACGTTGGAGCGGTCTACATACAGCAGGTCTCCGTATACCGCATCGCAACCTGATTGGTTAAACGCATTAACGATGCGCTGTACCACCCGGTTATCTGCAAAAAAATCATCTGAATTAAGAATGCCGATAATATCTCCGGTAGCCAGGGCTATGCCTTTGTTCATGGCATCATAGATACCGTTGTCCTTTTCAGAGATCACCTTGTTGATGTGCGGAAACTCGTTGACGATGTCGAGCGTATGATCTGATGAAGCGCCATCCACCACGATATGTTCAATAGAACGATAGCTCTGGGAAGCGACAGACCGAAGCGTATCCCTGACCGTATCGCTACTGTTGTATGTGGCCGTTATGATGGTTACTTTCATAGATGTCCGTTACAGTTATTTTAACGCTCTACCACACAGTTTTCCAGTACCAGTATATCCATGTTGGTCCGTAAAAAACAGTCCAGCGCTTCAGCAGGGCTGTTTACTATGGGTTCGTTCTCATTAAAAGAAGTGTTGAGCAAAATGGGTATGCCCGTCAGGGTACGAAAAGCGTCTATCAGTGCATAATACCGGGGGGATACCTCCCTGTTCACACTCTGCAGCCGGCCGGTGCCATCCACATGGGTCACGGCAGGGATAGAAGCCCGTTTTTCTTCCTTTATCGGGAATACCTTTTCCATAAACGGCACTTTATCGTTCAATTCAAAATAATCGCCTACATATTCTTCCAGTATGGAAGGTGCGAATGGCCTGAAGCTCTCCCTCCGTTTGACCTTGGCATTGAGCAGGTCCTTGGCATCCGAACGCCGCGGATCGGCCAGGATAGACCGACCGCCCAGGGCACGGGGACCAAACTCGGCCCGGCCGCTGAACCAACCTACCACCGCTCCACCGGCCAGTTTGCCCGCAATTGTGTCAAAGAGTTCAGGGCTGCTCAATTTACGAAAAGCTATTTGCTTATCGTTCAATAATTGTTCAATTTCCGGATCGCTGAACCGGCTGCCGGTATAAGCGCTCCAGATCGGCGGCTGCCGCTTCATACCTACCACCTGATGCTGCACATACAGTGCCGCACCCATGGAAATACCGGCATCGTGGCCTGCCGAGGGAATATATATATGCTGAAAAGGCGTATTGCGCGTCAGCTTGCCATTGGCTACGCTGTTTTGCGCCACACCACCGGCAATACAAACGTTTGCAAGTTTCGTTCTCTGTTGCAGTCGGGTAAGAATATAAAAGAGCGTTTGCTCCGTAACCCGCTGCACGGATGCAGCCAGGTCCTTGTGGTACTGGGTCAGCGGCTCTTCCTTTGCTCTCATTTTGCCGAACTGCTGCTCCATTTTCGTACCAAAAAGCGAGGGTACTACCGGAATATGATCTTCATTGTACGTCACAAACCCTTTGTGTGCCGAACGGAAATACGACAGGTCCAGCTCGAACAGTCCATTATCGGTATAGCGGATCACCTGCTGCAGTTCCTGCACATATTTTGCCTCGCCGTAGGGCGCCAGGCCCATCACCTTGTATTCATCCCCATAGTGCGGGAAGCCGAGCAGCTGGGTAAATGCCGTATAAAAAATGCCCAGCGAATGCGGGAAATCCACCGAGTCCAGCACTTCGATGGTATTGCCCCGGCCTATCCCGATCATGGCCGTGGAAAAATCGCCGGAACCGTCGATGCTCAGCAGGGCCGCCTCTTCATAAGGAGAAGCAAAAAAAGCAGAGGCCAGATGGCTGCGGTGGTGCTCCACCGCATGTATCTTTTGCCGGATAGCCTGTGCGGCTACCCCGAAATGGCTGGCAAACTCCTGTTCCAGGCTGCTCACCTTCCGGCGGTTCAGAAACCGGTCCCTGATAAAGCCCATGCTGGCCACCGGTTTTTGGGCCAGGAAGCGCATTTTGCTCCAGAATTTGGCGTTGGGGTCCCTGCCGATAGCAATATGGTCTACCTG
>JBEVLT010000011.1:0-17121 GCA_040509055.1 Chitinophagaceae bacterium | reverse complement strand
GCCTCATGGCCGAGACAACTCCTTTTTCCCTTCTTGTTACGGGCAAAACCCGAATTGGCAATCCGGGACTATGGTTTACCATTTCCATAGGTACCCGGATTTCCAACACAGAAACCCGTGTCTATGCCTCACTGGAAGCAGCCGGGGCAAACAGTAACGGCATTGGCCTGCCCGAGCTGATCCGTTTTTTCAAACCCGACTTTGATACCGCCACGATGCCCGGCCTGCTGAACAGCCTGCCGCGGTTCAAATCGTTTCGTATTTCTTACGGCACCGGCAACCAATCGAGCCAGTTCATCCTGGAAGTAGATACACAGCTCGACATCAACGGGAAGAAACTGGACATCACCCTGACCTATGACTCCCAATCCGGCAAAGGAGACAAGAGCACTGCATTCGGCGGTACGCTCAGGCTGGGTGAGCATGTGTTTGACCTGCGGTTCCTGCGCACAACAATTAACAATGAAGAAACCTCGTACCTGTTTGCCCAATACAGTTACAAAGCCGGAGCAGCGCTCAACCTGAAAGACATTGCCGGGAAACTGCTTACCGGCGCGGTAGCCGGACAGGTACCCAATATATCGATCGATATCAGCGGGCTGACCGCATTCCTGCTCTACAGCAAAACCGGCGCAAACAGCAATATCCTGTTTGGTATGGGCGCCGGCGTCGATTTTTCTCTCGACAACCTGCCACTGGTAGGCGAGGTGATGGAGAAAGAAAAATCCTTCGGCCTGAAGCAGGTATTGCTCACCCTTTCCTGGGGTTCCTTCACCGAAGCGCAGCTGCAAGCCCTGAATAAAACCCTGCCTAAACCGGTGATGCCCACTGCGGCCGTGTTGCCCGGTAATCATTTCGGTATTTCCACGCTGATGAAGCTGGGTGACACCGAAGAATATTATTCGCTGATCCCCGAACCGGCCGCTCCTGCACCTCCACCCAATCCTCCGGTACCGGCGGCGCCGAATTATACGCCCGTGCCCGGATCGGTATCCGGCAAGGCCAAATGGATCAAAGTAGGCAAGCAGATCGGCCCGGTCGATTTCCAGCGCATCGGTATCGGCTATATCGATAAACGGCTCGTCTTCCTCCTGGACGCCAACCTGGCCGTATCGCTGCTCAGCATCCAGCTGAAGGGGCTGGGACTGGGCTTTGAACTGAAATGGCCGGTGAAAATGCCCTCCTTCTATATCGACGGTTTGGGGCTTTCGTTTAAAAAAGACCCGATCGAGATCAGCGGATTGCTGGTCAGGGTAGACCCCAAAGCCGGTGAACAATTTTCGTTTTACGGCGCAGCGAGGATCAGCACGTCCAAATTCAGCATTACCGGCATCGGCGCCTACAGCAAGCTGGTGAACAACCAGATCTCCTTTTTCATCTATGCCATGTACAATGGCCCGATCGGCGGCCCGGCCTTCTTCTTTGTTACAGGCATTGCGGCCGGATTCGGGTACAACCGCAGGATCCGCGTGCCGGCCATCGACCAGGTACGCGATTTCCCGCTGGTGGCCATGGCGCTGAACCCCGATCCGAACAAGACGCTTGAAAATATCGTTACCGACCTGATCGATCACGACTGGATCCCTTCTTCGCCCGGCGACTACTGGCTGGCCATCGGCATCCGGTTCAGCTCCTTCAAGCTCATCGATTCGTTTGTACTGGTGACCGTGCAGTTCGGTACCCGCGTGGAGTTTGCCCTGCTTGGCTTATCGGTGCTCAAATGGCCGGCCATCGGCACTGCCATCGCTTATGTAGAGCTGGCGATCCTGGTCCGTTTTGGACAGGGCAGCGATGTGATCGCCGTGGATGCCATGATCACGCGCAATTCGTATATCCTCGATACCAACTGCCGGCTTACCGGTGGGTTTGCTTTTTACGTATGGATCAGCGGCCCGCATGCCGGCGATTTTGTCATTACGCTGGGCGGTTACCATCCGCGGTTCAAAGTGCCGGCCCATTACCCGCGCGTAGACCGGCTGGCGCTCACCTGGAAGCTAAGCAGCCTGGTCTCCATTCACGGTGAAATGTATTATGCGCTGACCTCTACCGCTATCATGGCCGGCGGCCGCTGGGAAGTGGAGTACAACCTGTCGTTTTTAAGAGCATCGCTTACACTCTGGGCCGATATGATCATTTCCTGGGCTCCTTTCTTTTACGAGATCAATGCCGGCATCCGGGTCCGCATCGAAGCGCGCATCAGGATCGCGTTCGTCCGCATTTATTTCAGCCTGGAAATGGGCGCGGAGCTGCATATCTGGGGACCGCCGTTTGCCGGGGAAGTATATGTGGACTGGACCATCTTCTCCTTTACCATTCCCTTTGGCGCCGGGGGCAGGCGCGTGCCGCCGCCACTGGACTGGAAGGAATTTACCAGCTCTTTCCTGCCCAATAAAAAGCAATCCGCCGGTGCGGAGCCCGAACCGATTGAAACCAGGGTAACCGGCGGCGTGATCCGCCAATACAAAAACAAGACGGGTAAGACCATCACCATGGTGAACCCATACGAGCTGATACTGACGACCGAGACCCTGATCCCGGTAAAAGAGTTCCGGACCAAAAAAGACAATACCGGTTTTTCCGCTATCGGTGACCAGACGCTGATGGAAACCGATGAAGGAAATGTATTCACCACCTTCAGCCAGCGGAACAAAGACATGGGCATCAAATCCATGGACATCCGCATACTCGACAGCCACCTGGATACCTGGGTCGAGAAAAAAGCCGGTGACAATAGCTGGAAGGTGCAGCCCATGAATGTCCTGTGCACGGCAAAGGGCGTGGCTGATGCGCTGTGGGGACCTGAGAAGAACAATATTGCCGGTCCACCGCCCGAAGCAAAGATCATCCGGGGCGCGATGACCGGTGTGCAGTTCCATCCGAACGAACCTGCAAAAGGCAATGCATTTACGGAAAAGAAACTGGGAAAGGACTTTACTTATTTCAAAATCAACGCCGGTAAAGTAAACCTGTTCCCGGTCAACACAGACGCACTGAACAATGACAAGAGCACAATAAAAGAAACGATCCGGGTGAGCCTTAACAACAGGGAAACGATGGAGGTGGCCGACACCCTGCAGGCGCTGGGTTTTGGGCTGTATACAAAAGAGGAAATGGGCATGCGACCACTGGACAGCTCTGCCGGAATAGACTGGCTGGAAATACCTTTCCTGGCAAAGCCGGGAAGCAATATACCGGTGCCTTAAAATATTATTGGAAACCCTGCAAGCATATGGTAAACGAGCACGATCAGATACAGTCGGGACAGATCAAATTCCTCAGCGCCGCACCGCCGCCGCTGGTGGCAGGAGAATATGCTATCCGCGCCACGCAGCAGGTCAACATTCCTGCTGAAAAAAACAAGGACGGCAAGGCTACCGGGTTCAGCAACGATGCCACGGAGTTTTGGGTAGGCGCACCACGCTTTGCGCTGAACACCGAGGATATCTACAGTGTGTACCCTGCCGCAGGGTCCATCGGCAGCTATTATTACAGCCTGCCTCATATTGTGCTGAACAGGAAAACACTGCCGTGGGAACGAACCATTGATGGCTCCGTGCCCGGCCCGGATGAAGTGAAGCCGCCCTGGATGGCATTGCTGCTGCTGGATGAAGAAGAGATCGCTGAGCACGACATCAGCCTGAAAACGGTTTTGCTGAAAGAAATTTTCCCGCCCGCCCAAAGCGGCGGTACGCTCATCTACCCGCGCATCGCGCCCGAACCGCCGGATATTGAAGAAATGGAAAGTGCTGCGAAAGATGAAAACAATGCACTCCGGTATACCGTGATCGATGTGCCGCTATCCTTGTTGCGCGACATCATCCCCTACAACGAAGAGCTTCCCTACCTGGCGCATGCCCGGCAGGTGGATACCGGTAATAAGGCCGCTGAAGCAACCAATGCCAAGGGTTGGTTTTCCTCGCTCATCTGTAACCGGCTGCCGGCAAAAGGAAAAACGAGTTCCGTCTTCCTGGTATCGCTGGAAGGACAGGGAGCCTACCTGCAACCGAACAGTCCCGGCGCGCCGGACAGCCTGGTCAGGATGGTGGTACTGTACCGCTGGTCATTTGAAGCCAAAGGACTGGATTTCGAAAAGCTAGTCAATAATCTCAACGATGGCGCTGCGCCTTACCGGATCGTGGTGGATGCACCCATCTCCAACCAGGCGGTGAAGGATGCGCTGCACTACGGCTATACGGCCCTGAACCAGCAATTCAGGGAGGGCTCGCGCAGCATTTCCTGGTATCGCGGGCCGCTGGTACCGGCCAATATTGCCAAGCCACCGAACTATATGTTCAGCGCAGCAGACGGAGCCCTGCGCTTTGATGCGGAGTCCGGCATGTTCGATGTATCGTACGGGGCGGCCTGGCAGCTGGGTCGCCTGCTGGCCCTGGAAAATCCTGGTTTCTCCGAAGCGATCAATAACTGGAAGAACGGTTTTGTAAAAGATTTCCGGATGGATATCGCCCGGCAATTGCTGAAAAAAGAGTTTAAAGACAGCATCGATTTCTCCGTCAGCGACGATACACAGACCATTACCCCGGAAGGAAAACTTCGGTTTTCCGAAGCCCTCTATAAAATGGAAGCGGATGAGCTGATGAAAAACCTGCTGCTCGAAATATGGCATCAAAACATTGGATAGGATAATATGGCTTTTTATAACCTGTTTACAGACCTGACCAACCAGCTGGACGGCAACACGCATTTTACCCCGGCTGAGTTTGCCCCGGAAGTGCCGCCGGAAGTGCGCCTGTTCCTGGGCCGCCTGTGCATGCTGCATGGCGTACCCGCCGAATACCTGGTACCCGATGAAAAGCTGCTGCCCAAATTCGGGATCCTGGACGGGCAGCAGGAGGAAGTGGGGTCGCTTCGTTTTTTCTGGATCGATCCGGCCTGGATCGAAAGCCTGCTGGATGGCGGCCTGAGCGTGGGACCCGAAGGCGAACGGCAACTGTTGCTGACCAAAGCCATGGCCGGCAATTACATGGCCGAAGCATTTCAGAAAGAGCTGATCGAACGATTCAAAAAACAATTGTCCGGCAGCTATACACCCGAAGCATTCAAAGCCGAGATGATCAAACGGATGAGAGACAAAGGAGTGCCGGTAACGGATGACTTCAATAAAATAGCAGCGCCGCCTCCCACCCTTGCCCAGAACAACTGGCGCCTGACCGGGTTCCTGCTGCGCTCCTCGCTGATAGCGGGATGGCGGGGGCTGGAGATAGAAGTAAGAGGCAAAGACCTGGTGGACGATACCACCACGCGCATCATCCAGCTCGTGCGCATGGAACGCATCGCCCCGGATACACTGCTCTGCCTGTGCGAAGGGATCGTTACCGAAGTAACGATCATCCAGCCGCCTGAAAATCTTCACTTCGGAATGACAGGCAATGCGGATACCCATCGTTTCACCAAAAAATTCACCGGTGTCAGCGGCGTGGCCCGCACCATCGATCAACCCCTGGCTGTGCCCCTGCGCACTGATGCAGCAGGCCGGCAGGACAAACGGGTGTTGCGTATCAAAGGCGGCGGCAATGGCCTGGCCGATCTGTTGTCTCCTGCGGCCACGTCTGCAGATTTTGCCATGGAAATGATCTCGCAGCCGATCCGCAACGAGGTCACGATAAAATGGGAGCAGGAAAAAGAATAGCCGGAATCAAATCGATCATCGCACAACGAAAACGATTAGTATGGCGGAAGAACAACCCAAATGGATAGAGCAGGTCAGGCAATACGGGGTGCTGTCGCCCGGCGAAAAACTATTACTGCCCATGCAGATGGATGCACTGGTAGTTGGAGCCGGCTACGACAAAGTGAAATGGAAAAATACGGCGCTGAACCTGCTGAACCTGAAAAAATACCAGGCCAGCTATGGTCTTGGCAAATACCTGGATAAATCTGCTGCAGGCGATTCTGCCGATACACCGATCCACCCACCCGGTGTTCACCTGCACTGGATACTGCCCAGGTTGTTCAGGCATGGTGTCCAGCGACAGCAGGATGGCGCCCCGGAGTTTCCCCTGGTGCCCAACCGGTGGCTTGTCATCCGCACCTCCATGGAGGAAGGGCGGTGCATCGTGAAAAGACAACTCGTTGAAAGCGATTACCTCGTGCGCGGCGATGCCGCCGATCCCAACTGGCTGCTGCTGGACAGAACGGGCAATGATGACCGGCTGGACCCGAACACCAGCAGCTATGAAGCGGTTCAGACAGGACGGAGCATCGTGTTTGACAGCACCTGGACGGAAAAAAGTACTACGCCCCTGTTCCTGACGATCATGGCGCCCGGCGATCCTGCTTTTGCGGCTTCCTATGCTTCCTGCAAAGGCGTATTCGGTTATCATGATACGATGATGAAGGAGAACGGGCAACCGCAGCCCGATGGTTTCTACTCCTACCTGGTCACGGGCTGGTACTCCGATCCCTCAAAAGATGTTCTGGCCGGAGCCGCCACCGTAGATGCCTGGCTGGAAAGAATGCAAAAATATTCACTGTCACTCAGCCTGCCTGCTGATCAGAACAGCGCGGTCTCCCTGCCTGGCGGAGTGCTGTGCCATGCTTCGGTATTCAGCGTGGAATGGAAAGGGGCCACAACGCCGTACTGGAACGACAAGCTGCCCGATCCGAAATTTACCCGCACCAGCATCGGTCATTCTGCGCTGGAAGCCCTGGCCCCGGTGATCCGGGCAAACATACCGGCTGCCAAAAACCGGGCATTGGAAAGCTTCTTTGCGGCCTTTCAGTATAAAATGTTGTCGGACTATGATTCTGCTTCAGGCAAAGAAGTGCTGCAAACACAGGTGCATACCCAATCATTCAACGCCATACAGGACGGAAGCGCATGGACGGTCGAAAGAAAAGAAACGCCGGCTGCGGGACAACAAAAACCAGGCATCCTGCCCCCGCTGCCGGCCAACCTTTCACAGCTGCTCAACGAGCTGAATGACCTGCAGGCAGAATATGACCGGAAGCTGAACGAGCTGCATTCGCTACAGTCACAGCTCTATGCTTACTGGTTCAGCCGCACCTGGACCTACAGCGAAAGATGCTCCCTGCCGAAAAACACCAGCGAAGACCAGGCGCGCCTGTCAGCCCTACGGGCAAAACTGAGGTCCCTGTATGCACGGGATGCATCACCCAAACCAATCCTGCTGGCCGCCATCGACGCACTGAAAGAACGGATACCTGCATTGAAGAACAAACGCAGCGGCCTCACCGAGGCAGCCGAAGAAACAGACACGATCGGCAACTATGAAGGACTGATCTATCAAAAATACAGGGAGCTGACAGATAAGCTGGCGGCCATCACTGATCCTGCCCTGGCCGGCCTGGTGGTAAAAGAAACAAAGCTGCCACCGTTTTACCTGGCCAAAGATCCTTCCATTATCCTGACGGGTATGAAAAACCCGGAGGTCCCGGATAAATACAAGGATGATAAAGCACTTACAGCCCGGCTGGCCGGCCAGGTCATTGCCCGGATCTTTTACCAGCGGCAAGCTACACCCGCACGGATCAATATAGCCGCAGACCAGTTGAACGATACGGTAAAAGCTGCATTCCCGGCCAATGCAAACATCCCTGCCGTTATTCCTGCGCTGTTCAGCGAAATGCAGCTGCTCAACCCTGCCCTGGCCCCTGTTGCTGCAGAGCTGGCTTATTCCCGCGATGGCGGCAAAGCGCCTACCCCTGCACAACTGAAGCAACTGGCCAATGAGCTTATTGACCTGATGAAAAATCCTGATGTCAGCCGTTTCCAGAATGAGCAGCAACCCGCCAAAGCGCTGCCGCCCGGGTTTGCAATCCGATCCTGGGCGCAACCCTGGACACCTTTGTTCCTGGAATGGGAAACGGAATGGTACCCATCCTATACCCGCCTGACCCACGAAGCAGTGATGCATCAATGGGCATTCGGGCAGCGGCAGGATGGCCTTTATAATAACACAGACTATGTTTTCACGCCGCAAAGGCCTGATAAAACGGTGGTAAAAAAATACCATGGGCGCATCCCGCTTACAGACAGCCTGGGCGCAAAGATCCGCGAGGTCTTCACCAGGGATATCCCTTTTTTAGACAGCATGGAACTGAAGCAGCTGCAGCCGCTGTCGCAGGAGCTGAGCGGGCTGAACAATAACCTGATGATGCGCGAAAACAGCACGCAGCTGCCACCACTGTCCTACGATACGGGTACCAGGCGCTTCAAAGTGAACGAAGTGATCCGGGATATCGACGACCAGTATACCTGGAACCCCCTGACGGAAGAAACGGGTTTCTTCCCTTTCCGCGGCGGGCATTTCACGATCACGGCCCTGCGCGTGATCGATTCATTCGGGCAGGTATTGGAAGTACCGGCCAACAGGATTACTCATTCCGGCAGCCTGCCGGTGATCCGGGATGCGGACACCCTGTACATGCAGCTGCCCCTGCGATTGACCCAACCCGCCAGGCTCCGTTTTGAATGGATGGCCGCCGGTGTCACCGGCAAAAAAACAACGGCCGACCCGGCCACCAGCCCTGTTTGCGGATGGCTGCTCACCAACCGGCTCGATAAAAGCCTGATGGTTTTTGATGCGGCAGGACGGGAGGCCGGCGCCCTGAAAGCTACAGGCGATGATGAGCCCATTCGCTGGATGCATGCACCGGGCAGCAAAGGCCCTTCCACTATCGACGCTTCCGGGCTGCACGAAGAGGTAAAAGGAATTGTAAAAGGCATACTGGCTACCAACACAGGAAAAGTGCTGACCCACCTGATCCGGGAGATCGATGAACTGCAGCAAAAAGGATTTGCCAAAACATCCCGCCAATCCATTACCATGTCGCTGCCGGCAGGCTACCCGGTAGCCATCGTAAAAGCAGCCTGCCAGCTGCAGCTGAAGGACCTGCCGCCCCGCTACCAGGGATGGGATTGGGAAACTTATGATGACAGCCTGGACAAAGTGAAATTCCCGGTTTACATCGGAGACACCCGCAGCAAAACCAATGGACTGGCCGGCTATTTCATCGCCGGTCAATATAATCAGCTCCGGCTGCCCTATGCCTACGACCGCACCCCGGCGCACCCTTATTTCGCCGTCAATGAAAAAATGGCGGTCAGCACTGCGCAGGAAACGACGAACCTGCTGCTGTTGCTGGATCCCCGGATGGGCGTGCATCTCAGCTGCGGCATCCTGCCTGCCGGTTATTATGAGCTGCCGGACCAGCTGATCAACCAGGCCATTGAAGCCATGCAGGTCAGCTTCCTGGTAAGCCCGCTGCTGACGGCTAAAAACAAGACAAGGATGCCGCTGGCGGCGCTGCCGGATAAAGAATGGGAATGGATCCCCGCAGAAAATACAGGCCAGGAAAAACAGGTCCTCGATAATATACCAAAAGGAGTACTCTCGTTCGAAGCGATGCACATCGTGGAAGGATGGCTGAAGCTCAGGAACAAAACTAAAAAACCACCACAACCATAAAAAAACGATATGGACCAGCGATTTAAACTAGACGTGGCCGAGCCCGGCTCCACCAACTTTGATGATGGCGCCGTCATTACCACCGGCAGCACCCAAAGTCCTGTCTTCCGGATCAGCTGCATCGGTCATGACAAGCTCCGGCTCATCATCCCGGTGCTGAATGAGAGAACACCGGAAAATCAAAAGGTGAATATGCTGGTGAATAAGGATACCTGGCAAGCCATCACGCTGAAAACCGATAACCTCATCAACGCCACGATAGGAAAAGAAGCTTCGCTGCCGGGTGTGATCGAGCTGAGCTCGGTCAATAATAAGGTCGCTGCCGAAGCCGTATTTACACTGAGCCATTTCACGGCCCTGGCAGACCCCGGTACCGCCTCCTGCTATTTGCGGTACCAGAAGCTGGTGGTGATCGATCCTACCGATCCTGATGACCTGGGCAGCCTGGAGTGGGTGGATGCTCCCGCCAGCACCATTACCGTCACCAAAACGGAAAAGATCGAGTACCCGGTCATCACTTCGTTCACGGCAGACCGGTACATCATTTCTACCGGGGAGACGGCCCATCTCTCCTGGAAAACGGAGAAGAGCGATTATTGCCAGTTTTCCATCAACGATACCCTGCAAAATGAACAATCGGCCGATGGTTCATTCAGCGAACCCAATGTACCCAAAGACGGGGCGTACAGGCACTATACACTTAAAGCCTGCACCAAAAAAAGCAAAGACTATTATGATGCAAAGAAAGTAAGCATCTCCGTAAAGGGAACGTCTCTTTCCGAAACATGCGGTTTCCCGTCCGCTGATGTTACGCTGATGGGCTTGTATCCATATGAGGATAACCTGTATGCGATCGTACTGCATAAGAAGCCGCAGGTAAAAGCTTACCTGTATGCCTCGCAAAGCGGCATGATGGACTGGAGGCAGGTGTTCCGTTATCCCGATCAACCCGTGGAGCTGGATGCCCGGCTGGCCGGCAGCCCGGGCGTGGTCTTCAGAGACAGGCTGTACCTGATCGGGGGCAGCAGCTTCGATACCGATCGGCCGGGCAGCGATATCGGGTATTATAATTTTGAAACAAAGGAGTGGGTATCCTCTGCCCAGATGAGCGGCAGGCATTTTCCTACAGCCCGCATGGGCCATGCCTGTCTTGTATACGGAGACGAGATATGGCTGCTGGGAGGCTACGATCCCGCCCGCGGCACCCTGAACGATATCTGGACCACGAAGAACGGCATTGCCTGGACCGAAGCGGCGGTCGGGGGCAAAAAGATCACCCTGCCGGGCGCCGGCCGTTGCATGCCGGGCGCGGTGGTTCATGCGAACGAGCTCTGGATCTTTGGGGGCTTCAAAGCAGAGCCCGGCGGCGAACCATACAGCTATAACGACACCTGCTTATGGGATGGCAAAAGCTGGAGCGGCCCGCTGGACTGGAGCACGGCCGCCCGGAACTCGCTGAAAAATGACAATTACAAGGCTGTAGCGCTGGCATCGGTAAAAGAAAGCCTGTTTTTATTCAGCACTTATCTCTCCACCGAAGGATGGAAACATCTTGTTTCCCGGATTTATAAAGGTAACCGCTGGGAGATACACAACGAAGGCTACAGCCATGACTGGGGCATGGATGAATACGGGTATAGCCTGCAGACCACGGTGTATAAATCCACCGTGTGGATCAGGGCCCTGAGACCGGCCGGCAGCAAAGAGGCCGGCGTAAGCGGCAAGGAACTGTATTATTTCTACTATGTACCGTCAAAGTAACAACCTGAAAAACCATAACCATGATGCTTCAAAAGAAAAACAGCGCTCATACCTATACGGCCCTGTTCCTGCAGGGAAACAACTTTTTTACAGCAGCAGGGTGGTATACGCTGCTGCTATGCCTGCTGCTGCCGGCAGGTATGCTGGCCCAGGTAAGCACCGTGGTAAGGCTGCCGGCCAGCCCGCCTTCGTTTAAAGTAGTGCCCAGGCCAAGCGACACGCTGCTGGTATCGGCTAACGGCTCCACGGCTTATAACAAAAGTTACCTGCAGTTCGATCTTTCCGGCATCCCGGCCGGATCATCGATCGCGTCGGCCACGCTCAGGCTGACGCTGGCAGCCGATCCTTCCCAACGGACCAGCGTACTCGTGCACCAGGTCACCAACAATAACATGGAGGCACCGCAGCTGTCGCCCCAGATCGCTGCCAGGACCATCCGGGCAGAAGATTATCCCCGCAACAGTGTCGTGCTGTTCGACAACTTCGCCGTTGACCGCCTGCAGCAGGCCCTGGCCGGAAAGAAATTCACCATCCAGCTCTCTACTACTTACAATGATGGCAGCGCCGCTTTTTATTCGTCTGCACTTACCACTTTTCCCGTATACGGGCAGGACCCAGCTTATATTCCCCGGCTGGTAGTGGCCTATACACCCGAACCCGCCCCCCTGCCCTGGCCGGCTTACCATGCCGATGCACAGCATACCGCCCTGTCGCCCGCCATCTTTGCCGGGTCAAAGCCGGCTCGTCATTCAGCAAAAGAGATCCGGCAGTTCAACAACAATATCCTGCGCAATATGGTGCTGTACCGCGACAAGGCCTATATCATGGCGCAGGATGCATCGGCTTACCATCTCTATGCGATAGACCCTGTGACCAAAGCCATCAGCCAGGCAGCCAGCAACCTGCCTGTGCCCGAAGAAATGGCGGTCATCGATCCGTATGGCCGGTATTATTATCCTGCGGCTAACAAGATCGGCGTAATCAACCTGGAAGCGGGCAATACCATTACCTACCCGATCACCATCGCCGCAAATACGCTGCTGAAAGCACCGCCCACCACCGGTCAGGACGGCACCCTGTACCTGGCGGCTTGGCCGTATATCTATGCTTATGCGCCCTATCCCCGCCATGACCTGCTCTGGCAATATGTATCCATCTCGCAAAACATGAGCAGCGTTACGCTTAATAACGACGGCAGCACGGCCTATGTGGTATTTGGCGGCGATTCATTGAACGTGGTAGCCATAAACACCGTTTCGGGTGAAGGCCGCAGGCAGCTGCTGGACAAAACGCCCGGCGCCGGCAGAAGCGGAAGAATGGTGCCGGTGATCAACAACCAGGACCAGCTGTTTGTAACGGACAATTTCCCCCAGGGCAAGGCCCTGTATGTGCTCAACACATCGCTGAAGCCGGATACCATCATCCGTGGCAATACCATTTCCCAACCCGCCATGGGCGGCGATGGCACGGTGTATTATGTACAGAATGGCAACCTGATGGCCTACCGGAACAAAACGGTGCGGGATTTCGTGAGGAATGTCGGCGACGTTAGCAGCCTGATCACCGATGCGGGCAATAATGTTTATTGCTGGAATACTGCTAACCGGGTCATGGGTTATAACAGCAACGGAGAGCAGTTTTTGGATATGACCAATCCGCTGGAGGGCCTTTCCCGCGAATGGGAAATGACACTCGCCATCGATGGTTCGTTGTATACCGGCACCAGCCGCAAATTATACAGTATCCGGCCGGTGGCATTCTCGCCGTCCACCTATAGCCTGACACGTGACGATCTCGGCTACAACAACCGAACGTATCGTGCAGACACCATCAGGGTAGCCGCCGGGCTCAACTTTGAAAAAGGATATACCACAACGCTTACCGGCAGCCGCTCCGTTGTGCTGGGCGATGCATTGCTCAAAGGTTCAGCCATCCATGTCGTATCCGGCGGCTCCATTGGCTTCGCTCCGGGTTTCCGCGTAGAAACCGGGGCCGTTCTTTCCTGCAAAACAGGCTACTAACTCTCTTTATTAACTTATATAAAAAAAACTTCCAATGACCACTCACCGCTCTTCCGCCCGCACCATGATGAAAAAAAACAGGCGTTCTGCATTGCTGATCGTATTTGCCTGGATTACCGCCGCTAATTTATCCGCTCAAAACAATGCGCTGTATATCGATAGCACCGGTCGGGTAGGTATCGGCACCAGCACCCCTACCCAGAAACTGGTTGTCAATGGCACCACCCTGCTCCAGGGTAATGTGGGGATCAACCAGGCAACGCCGGAGTATAAGCTGACGATCGGCGGGAACGACAATGTATTTGGCGTGGACAATTCGGCCATTTTTACAGCCAAAAATGCATCCGGGAGTTATGAAAGATATTTCTGGCCGCGCTGGAGCGATAACGTGATGTACATGAATTATGGTGCTAACGGGTTTAACCTCCGCAACAATACCAATGCTTCTGCCTTTTTTATAAAAAGCGACGGCAATGCCGGTATCGGCACGGTCAATCCTACTACCAAACTGGAAGTAGCCGGTCGCGTAAAAGACCAGTCAGGATACATTACCCCGCAGGGTGGGATCATGATGTACGGCGGGTCTGAGGGCAACTTCGACAACAGCGGCAAAGGCAAACCCGATTCGCCGGTAGCAGGATGGGCCATCTGCAACGGGCTAAACGGCACACCTGACCTGCGCAACCGTTTCATTGTCGGCGCCGGGCCGGGATCCAATTACTCAATAGGCAGCAAGGGTGGAGAAGATTTCCATACGCTGACCACCGCCGAAATGCCCAGGCATACCCACCGGTACGGCTATGAGTGCTACGATGTAGTGGCTGCAGGCCAGAGCGGTTGCTGGCTGCGGCGAAACGGGATCAACAACGGCGACGAAACCCAGCCGGCCGGTGAAAGCAAGCCGCATGAGAACCGCCCGCCCTATTTTGCCATGCTGTACATCATGAAGCTATAGCTGATACCGGATTGTTTATCGCCTTATCCTGTAGCCCGGAAAGACGATCGCAATAAGCAGAATCTTTAACCAAAATAAAACCGATGAATCCATGTCAACATCCGGGATTTCGCCATGCCGGCAAATTATTGAGCAACCCCTCCGGCATTCTGTTCCTGTTGCTGGTTGTTTTTGGCTCTTTCCCGGCCACAGCCCAGGACGCCCTGCAGATCGATAGTACCGGCAATGTGGGGATCGGGATAGCTGCCCGGAAAAATACAAGGCTGACCGTAAACGGCTGGGGTTGATTAACAAAATGGCCAGCCTCCTCAGATCTCTTACCCGAAAATCATGGGCAATGTCGCCTATCACTACTAAACTCAAAACCATGACCACCTTTTCACATTCCTTCTGCCGGTTTGCCGGCCTGCAGCAGCGCCCTGCGGTATTATTATTATCCGCGATTCTGATCTCTTATTTATCCATAGCCCAGAATGCCGTGCAAATCGACAGTACCGGTAACGTACGGATCGGTATGGCAACAGTTAATAAACTGGCCGTAACCGGCAAGGCCAATTTCACCGATACGGTAGCCATTGGCACCCTTGCATCTCCCAGGCTCCTGACCGTAAGCGGGAGCGTGGTAGTTGGATTTGCCGACAATACGGCCCTGGCCGTCGATGCGGGCGCTGAGGCCCGGTTAGGATTTATTAAAAAATATGGCAAGGTCCCGCATATCAGTTCGGGCTCCGCCACTCCTATTATTTTTTCACAATCCAGTGAACCGAATATCACTACCAACATCAATACGGCCACGCTGACCGAACGGATGCGGATCGCAGCCGATGGCAAAGTAGGCATCGGCAGGGAAAGCCCGGGCGCCGAACTGGATGTGAACGGGCGCATCAAGGACGAGACCGGGTATGTGACGCCCAGGGGCGGCATCATCATGTATACAGGAACTTACTCCAGCCTGTTCGATGCAACAGGCAAGGGCAAGTCTGCTACTAACGTGGAAGGATGGGCCGTTTGCAACGGGCAGAACGGTACGCCGGACCTGCGGGGCAGGTTCGTGGTAGGTGCAGGGCCCGGATCAGGCTATGGTGACAATACCGGCCTCAAGGGAGGCAACGCACAGCATACCATTACCATTAACGAAATGCCCAGCCATAACCACTCCAGCGGCGTAGGCGGAGGAGGAGGAAACGGCGACAAGGACAACAAAAATAACAGGGGTAGCGATGAAGGCTATGCCAAATCAAACCCTGCATTCAAAACGTATACCTCTACAGAAGGTAGTGGCCAGTCATTCGACATGCGGCCACCGTACTATGCCGTATTTTATATTATGAAACTGTAAAGTAGGGTCCGGAGACAGGTGATCATATAACACCCCGACAGCAAGGCCGGGCATTCCGGGTTTTATAAAACAAGTTGAAAAAGCAGTCCGGCTTAGTCAATTTTAGTAAACCGCAAATGCATGATCCTTCCGGAATTGACTCCGAATCCTGTGATGCGGTTGCGTCCATCACGCAGCATGACCACATGATTGATCCACCAGTTGTCATTGACGAGGTGATCTCCGGCTATCCGGCTCAGCTTTGCATCGTTGTACTTGGCATGGGTCAGCACCAGCTGGCGTCTTGTAACACGATGCCGTATTTATTCAAATTTCGTTTTATGATGATGGTCCATATTTTCTAATGCACATCCAGCCCGCTGAAGTTGATCTCGCTCACCACCACATCCCGGTATTTGCTACCTGGGTATATCTCTTCGATCTCAAAGGTCAGCACCAGGTCTTTTTCCTTGTTTTCGGACCGGACCGGGTCGATCATAAATGACTGTTGTGCGGTGACATCTTCCAGTTCCAGGGTGGCATAGTAAACATCGTTGATATACAGCCTGAATTTCTTCACCCTCGCATTTGCTTTAAAGAGGTCCGCATTTTTGATGTATCCATTATAGATCAGTACCTGGTTCACTCTTGGCGACCGGAACTTAAAATGAAAACTGATCTTTTTCCCGATTACCCCATGAGTAGTATCGGGTGCCCAGGCCGTAAACAGGTTGAAGTCGTGGATATTGTCCGGCTTATAGCTCACTCCACCCTGTTCCGGCAGATAAGTATCCGACGTTACTTTATACATCTCTCCCCCGCAATACCAGCTGCACTCCGGGCCAGCCGTCATGGGTCCGTAACCTGCCTCCAGGCTATCGATAAGGTCCTGGTCTTTCGCAGAAAGCTGACTGTATTCCAGGATACCGGAGTCTATCCTGCGATATTGATCGACTACCTTTTGCCATAACAGCTGCTCCTGTTTTGTAAAATCATTATAGGCTCCGAGTTCCGGCTTCAACGTTTTTACAATTTGTCCAAAACCCAGCAGGCAAATTGAACTTGCTACACCTGTCAATATAATTTTATGTAATGTCATATGAAGAAGATCGGGTGGTTGTGGGAAAGATACAAAAAAGCAGCCGGTCAAATTCCCTGCTCTCTTTGGAAACAAGAACAGATGAACCAGTATCCCGCCGGCTATTCAATTTCAAGTTCGTATTTCTGCAAAAGCCCGGGAAGGCCAGGAAAAGAAAATTTTGCTTTTTTAATATTGTTGTTTTCGGGATCGATGGAATAATGGGTGGCCGTACGAAAATCGGCTTGCTCCAGGATGGTACGGTCAAATGCTGCATCCGGCAGGGTACAATGATCAAACACGGCGCCGGAGAGATCGCTTTCTGCAAAATCCACCTCCTGCAGCTGTGAATATTTAAAAATCGTCTTTTTGATCTTTAGCTTATAGAACGAGGCATGAGTGAGCTGGCAATTGTCAAACGAAAAAGAAAGCCCGAACTCACTGCAGGTGTCGAAACGAAGGCCCAGCATTTTACAATCTTTGAATTGAATGTCCCGGAATACAGCCTGGTGCAGCTTTGCCAGGCTCAGGTTGCAACC
>JBEVLT010000010.1:0-3403 GCA_040509055.1 Chitinophagaceae bacterium | reverse complement strand
TGCTCCCCTGTTGCAACAGGCAGGACACTCACAACGGAGATGATGCTGGCGATATCCTGTTCAGGCAAACTTATGGTAATAGCGTTCAGAAACGGAACGCCTGATTGCTCCCTAATTGCTGGATAGCGGAACCAGAAAGTGAAGAAGAGCTCAGGTTTGACTTTTGCATCCGCCAGCAGGGTTAAGCGTTCAAAGCAGTGAGTGAGTCATCCAACAGGCTGTTGAACGGTTTACAAGTATTTGAAAACAAAGAAGGTGCAGCATCCGGGGGTATTGCTTTGCGCGTTGCGAAGCGTGTGGCGCATGGATACACAGCAACAGGCTATTCCTGAAAAGGATCGTGGCGGATGAAGGATTTCCGCGCAGTGGAAAAGGATTACCGGTGCATGAAATCCGGGAAGCTGGCTGTTGCAGAATGCTTAATGAAGGACCTGCTGAAAAACCTGGCGGGTCATTTGTTTATCGTAGGGCTTTCCCAGGCTGCCATCAGCACCGCATTCCTTGGCAATAAACGCCAGATCGTGGTTGGAAGAAAACAGGATTACGCGTATATGCCGGGTCGCCGGATCTTGCTTAATTGCCCTGCAAATCTCACGGCCATCCACATTCTCCATTGTGATATCCAGCAATATCATATCGGGTGGGTTTTCCTGAATGACCCTGCCAATATTTTCCCCGTTCATACAAGTGGCAATCTCATAGCCTTCGCGCTCTAAGGTCCGGCTCATTAATAGCAGGAAGTCCGGCTCATCGTCCACGAGGAGAATACGGATTATTGGATCGTTCATACATCTTCATTAACAGTTCGCACAACTATTTAATGAATTAATAAACAACTACCGGGCCATTACGGGAGAAACCCCGCTGGGTGGCGGGCTCAGCGCGGCAATGTGAACCAAAAGACCGACCCAACACCTTTCTCGCTTTCAACACCCATTTGGCCTCCGTGGGCACGAATGATCTGATCGGAAATGTATAAACCCAGGCCGTATCCATCGATTGTGTTACCGGGATTGATCCGGGAAAATTTCCTGAAGACCAGCGCCTTTTTTGCAGGATCGATGCCAATGCCCTTATCGGCCACGCTCACCTTCACACAGGAATCGGTAGTCGATACGTCAATGACGATTTCGGAGCCGCGGGGTGAATATTTGGAGGCATTGGTCAGCAAATTGATCATAACCTGCTCGAACCGGAACTTGTCCGCTTTGATATTGATATCTGCCGGGCCGGTCAGGGTGAGGATATTCGCCACCGAAGCAGCCTGTGCCGTGGCCATGCTGTCCAGGATGGACTGTCTCAGGTGAATGATCTCTGGTTTAAGATCCAGCTCACCTGCGGAAATTTTCGACACATTCAGCAGTTCACCGGTCATGGCAATCAATCGACGCACCTGTTCCTTTCCTTTTTCCAGCAAAAGCCGCTGATCGGGCGGCTGCACCATGTTCCCGAGCAGATCCAGCGCCAGCTTCAAACTGGTGAGTGGGTTGCGAAGCTCGTGGCTGGCAATGGCGATGTACTCTTCGCGTTTCTGCTCCAGGTCCCTTTTTTCGGTAAAGTCCAGGACTGTTCCAACAATCCGGCGCGGTTTACCCGCTCCATCCCCAATGACCTTGCCTTCGATCCTTACCCAGTTGAAGCTTTTATCTTTTCGCACGATCCGTGCTTCATAAAATAAATCCCCTGTCTGTAAAGCCTGGGCATGCGCCTGTTCACGAACCGCCCGGTCCTCCGGGTGAATGCGGTCCAGGATTAGCGCATGGTCGGTACTTTCATCCAGATCAAAAATCTCCAGGAAACGCGGCGAAATAATGGCCGACTGGCTGCGAATATCAAAATCGAAGGTACCCAGGTTGGCCGCTTCCGTAGCTAACCGTGCCCGCTCTTCCGCTTCTTCCACCCGGCGGCGGGCAATTACCTGTTCCGTTACGTCAATGGTAACGGCGATCACTCCATCGATTGTTCCCTCCGCATCTCTCAATGGTTCATAAACGAAATTCTGGTAAACGGTTTCCAGGCCTGATTCGCGTGGTAACTCCACGGGCCGTTCCTGGGCAATGAAGCGTTCGCCGGTAGTATAGACCCGGTTTAGCAGCTCTTCCAATCCCTGCCCGCCGGCTTCAGGCAATCCTTCAAACACAGGTTTGTGCATGACTTCGTCAGGTGTTTTGCCCCACAGGCGGACCATCTTGTCATTTACAATTTCCACGATGTGCCCGGGACCTTTCAGTACGCACATTGCCACGGGCGCCTGTGCAACCAGGTTTCGAAGATTTTTTTCGCTTTCTGCCAGGGCCTGCCGAATTCTATTTTTCCTGGTAATGTCTTCCATGGTGCCGCTGAAACGGTATGCGACACCTGCCTGGTCAAAAAAGGGACGTCCTTTTACCAGCACCACCGTTTCTTCATGAGTCACAGGATGATGGATGGTATATTCGATGTCGTACGGCTCCTGCCGGGTATAATCCAGGGCGGCTGCAATGCTATCCATTACACGCTGGCGGTCTTTTTCCACGATGGAGCCTATTGCTACCCCCAGGTCTGTCTCTCCGTCCGGATCCAGGCCAAACCAGGCTTTCAGGCGTGTATTCGCGACAAACTTCCCGGTCAATGGGTTATAGTCCCAGGTACCCAGTTCGGCCGCCTCGGTCGCAAATTGCAGCAGGTTGTTGGATTCCACCAGCTGGCGCTGGCTGTATACTTTGCCGGTTGTTTCCACGCAGGTGACCAGGACGCCATAGGGATTGCCCTCATCGTTATTGATACGGCTGTAACTGAAAGTCCAGTATACATCTTCGATGTGACCGTTCCGGTAAATCGGTACCAGCTGATCTTCGCTCCAGGTGGCTTCGCCGCCATCGAGCACCTGTTTGATCAGCGGATAAATAATGTCCCATATCTCTGTCCAGGCTTCCGCTGCAGGTTGCCCCAGGATGGAAGGGTGTTTCCCATCTCTACCCAAACTTGGACGGTAGGCGTCATTGTAAAAGCAGATCAGGTCAGGCCCCCACCACACGAACATTGGAAATTTGGAATGTAAGATGACGCCGAGAATGGTTTGCAGGCTCCGGGGCCAGCTTTCCGGCGACCCGATGGTGGTCGTGCTCCAATCTTTGGCACGCATGATCCCGGCCATTTCGCCCGGGTAGGATAAAAAAGTAGGTTGCTGGCTCACAATAGCTGGGTTTCTGTTCTAAATGTACAGATTCCCGGACGTATATTGTTTATGAATGGATGCATTGCCCTGATCCGGAAATGCGTTTTATATTTTACCCTTCTGGTTACTCAAAAAAAGGCTTTTTCAGGATCAGCTTCAACACCAGGTAACCCAGTACACCAGCTACCAGCGATGAAATCAAAATAACCAGCTTGGCATTGTTAATAGTGGCTTCGGCATCAAAAG
>JBEVLT010000009.1:0-9257 GCA_040509055.1 Chitinophagaceae bacterium | reverse complement strand
CCTTTTTCTATTTTAATACTATTCCTGTATGTTTAAGCTCATTGGGCTAATGATCGCAGCCGCGGCCGGGATAATCTGGCTACGGCATAACATGGCTAATGCTTCGGCCAGGAACGTCACAAAAAAGACGGTGGATCAGCTTAAAAAGGGACGCCTGGATTTTACCGCACTGGCTGATTCCCTGGAAATGATGATTCGTTCAAAGCCAGTTGATGCGTTGTTCAACCCGGTTTCTTTCAACCAGGAACTCGATAAACTGGTATCGGCCAGGCTATCGGGTAAGTTCACCGTCATTCATGTAGCAAGAGACCAGGCTAATAACAGTATCGTTATTGCTGAAGCTGAGATAGATGATATCATCGCGGGAGCAGGAGGCAACAGGGAAGTGAAGGCGGTGTATCCCTGCTGGATATATATCCGGATCAACCCCGGTGAACAAAAAATAGATTTTACCTCTTCCTTTCCGCAGAATAAAGATCACCAGTATTTGCTGGAAGACCTTTCGGATGAGCTATACACGAAATGCACAGCCATATGAGCACATATGATCAATATTTTGAGGCTAATAAAGACCTCTGGAACCAGCGGACCGTGATTCATAAGGACTCTTCTTTTTACGACCTGGCGGGGTTCAGAGCCGGCAATCGTGCGCTTACCCCGATCGAACTGAATGAACTGGGTGATGTAAAAGGAAAGAGCATGCTGCACCTGCAATGCCATTTTGGGATGGACAGCCTGGACTGGGCGAGATTGGGTGCGCAGGTTACCGGCATCGACCTGTCTGATGAGGCCATCCGGCAGGCGCAGCAGCTGAATGACGAACTTGGGCTGGATGCCAGGTTCATCTGTTGCAATGTGTACGATGTGCCGCAGCACGTGCAGGAACGGTTCGATATAGTTTTCACCTCGTATGGCGTCATCGGGTGGCTGCCCGATCTGGACCGCTGGGCCGCTGTGATTGCAGACCGGCTGAAGCCGGGCGGCCTGTTTTATATGGCGGAGTTTCATCCGGTGGTGTGGATGTTCGACGAGGAATTCACCCGCATCGCGTATTATTACGAAAACCGGGAACTGATCGTAACGGAGAACCAGGGTACATACACCGACCGGGAGGCTCCCATCAAAGCAAAGGAATACAGCTGGAATCATAGCCTGAGCGAAGTACTGAATGCACTGATCCGCCACGGCCTGCAGATCGAACTGTTCAACGAGCACATGTATTCACCCTACCCCTGCTTTGCCAACGTGGTGGAAAGTGAAGCAGGCCGCTGGCATATCAAAGGCATGGAAGGAAAGATACCGATGGTGTATAGCATACGGGCTGTAAAATCAACAGGTGCAGGTAAGTAAGCTGAACCTTGTTCCGGATCAGTACTGCTTTGTCAACAGCTTGTCATTCCATGAGCTGCAAACTTCCTATCTTTGCAGCGCAAAACAACCCTTAATGCTCCCCAAGTACAAACGCATCCTTCTCAAGCTCTCCGGCGAATCCCTGATGGGAAACAAAAGTTTTGGTCTTGATTCGGGTGTCATCTCCCAGTATGCGCGGGACATCAAAAGCATTACCGAACTGGGGGTACAGGTAGCTATCGTGATCGGCGGAGGCAATATCTACCGCGGTATGAACGAGGCGGAAACCGGTATCGAAAGGGCGCATGGCGATTACATGGGTATGCTGGCCACCGTGATCAACGGTATGGCCCTGCAGGCCGGGCTGGAGAAAGTAGGCGTGTACACAAGGCTGCAAAGCGCCATCAAGATGGAGCAGATTGCCGAACCTTATATCCGCCGCCGCGCCATCCGGCACGTAGAGAAGGGCCGTGTGGTGATCTTTGGCGCCGGTACCGGCAATCCTTATTTTACGACCGATACGGCCGGATCGCTCCGCGCCATCGAGATCAATGCGGATGTGATCCTGAAAGGTACAAGGGTGGACGGTATTTATACAGCCGACCCCGAGAAAGACCCCAACGCCACCAAGTACGAAAACATCACCTTCCAGGAATGCCTGAGCAATAACCTGCGGGTAATGGACATGACGGCTTTTACGCTGTGCATGGAGAACAGCTTGCCCATTATCGTGTTTGACATGAATACCGAGGGCAACCTGCGCCGCGTGGTAACCGGCGAGAAAGTGGGTACGCTGGTCAAAGGTTAACCGAACGAACATTCCCTATTCTTCTTTATCTCCCGGGTAGCTACCTTTGTTGCATAAACCATGCAGCATGTCATCTTCCATTGCCGGTATACGGAAAGATTATTCGCAAAAAAGCCTTTCGGAACAAACCGCTGACCCCGATCCGATACGCCAGTTCGCGACCTGGTGGCAGGAAGCCGTGACGGCACAGATCGAAGAAGTGAATGCGATGACGCTGGCTACTGCTTCGGCAGACGGGTTGCCTGCTGCCCGGATCGTACTGCTCAAAGGATTTTCCGCGGAAGGATTTGTGTTCTTTACCAACTACAATAGCTACAAAGGCCGGCAACTGGCGGAGAACCCGCGGGCCTGCCTGGTTTTTTTCTGGAAAGAGCTGGAGCGGCAGGTGCGGATCACCGGTATCGTGGAGCCGGCCACGGATGAAGAGAGCGATGTGTATTTCCATTCAAGACCGGCCGGTAGCCAGGTGGGCGCCAGCGTATCGCCGCAAAGTATGGTGATCGAAAGCCGGGAATGGCTGGAGAAGGAATATGCTGCGTTTGAACAACGGGAGACAGGTACTGTTCAGCGGCCTCCGCACTGGGGCGGTTACCGGGTAAAGCCCGTGGTGATCGAGTTCTGGCAGGGAAGGCCGTCGCGCCTGCACGACCGGCTGCAATATTCCCTGCAGGAGGATGGGACGTGGAAAACAGAGCGATTGGCGCCCTGAGAGAACCGGAAACCAGGAATGGGCAGAACAAAGTGTATTCACAGCCCAACTCCTGATTACAGATTCCGCGATCAGCTTTCCTTTTTAGGAGCGGCTTTCTTCGCTGCTTTTTTAGCGGGTCTTGATTTACCGAAAGAACCTTTGAATCGTTTGCCTTTGGCTGTTTTTTTATCTCCTCTGCCCATGATAATGTTGTTTAGTTGGTGTAAAAGTAGAACAATTCATTAAAAAAGCTCCAATACGGGACAGCATTGGAGCTTTGTAATTTTGTAAGGGATAAGATTACATTTTCGCAGCCAGTTCTTTTCCTGCTTTGAAACGGGCAACCTTTCTTGCTTTGATCTTGATCACTTCGCCAGTCTGGGGGTTGCGGCCGTTGCGGGCTGCTCTTTTAGAAACGGAAAAAGTACCAAAGCCAACCAGTGTAACTTTACCGCCGCCTTTCAGGGTTTTTGTAACAGCTTCAACAAAAGAATCCAGCGCCTCGTTAGCCTGTGTCTTAGTAATGCCGGCATCATCGGCGATCTTTGCAATTAATTCAGCTTTGTTCATAATCTTGTTTTTAATGGAATTGAATAACGCCGGCAAATTTATATGGTTTTTTATACTGCCAAAAATTATTTCTCCTCTGTAGATCTTTCTTCATCGCACCAAACCCGCCCGGGACAAGGATTTGCGCGTATTAGCCATTTGCAATCGAATAGCGGGTGATCGGTCGATGAGCTGAAACCATTGCTGGTGGCTGATTTCGGAAGATGGTATGCAATGCAGGTTGGATGCAGCGCTGAGCGAAATATACAATTGTTTTGAAAGCGGTCAAACAATAAATATTCTTTTTGCACACTCAATTCGCAACCTGCATCACGGTATTGAAAGCAATGAATTTGTTACCCCACCGGTCGAATGCTTTCCTGCGCATCTCTTCAGCAAATTCGCGGATATACCGTTCATAGGATTCCCGGTTATCAGCATGGTATTGCACGGCATAAGTCTTTCCCTCTTCGTCATCAGCCTCGGTGAGATGCAGTACCACGGCATGCGTAAAGCAACCGGTACCGGTGATAGCGGGAATATGCGTTTGCTGCAACCAGGCAAGCCAGGCCGCTGCAATGGAATGCTCTGCTTTGACGGTAACGTTGTAGATGAACATGGATCGATTTTATACACCGGATTTATCGTCGATAATGATCTTTTTCAGCCGCTGGTACATGAAAGATACGGTAAGCAGCAACACACCCAGCAGGATAAAGGCCGCGATTTTGCCCCCTGGCGGAATGTTGCGGATATCATAACTAAACAGCTTGACCAGTGTTACGGTAAACAGCGTAAGCGAAATGATGCGGAGTGTACGGAAGCCGTATTTCATGCCCAGCCACATCATGGCGAAGGAGCAGATGCCCCACAGGATGGTCAGCCCTGCCTTGTTGTACAGGTTTTGCCACCACAGCCTGTCCGCTTCGTTGCTGTATGTGCTCCAGAAGATCACCTGGTACATTTCTATGCTGAGCAGCAGGATCATGCTGCCGGCAGCCATCCAGGTGAAGGCAGCACGGTAATCGTCCCAGCCCGCATGGCCGTTCCTGAAAAAGAACCTTACCAGGCTGTACAGCAGCCACAGCAGGAGTGCAGACGCGATCCAGTGTGCTGCAAAAAGATAGCTGTTGGGCTGTCCCGCCAGCTCGGCGGATACACGCAGGTTGGCGCCCAGGCAAAACAGGTACTGGCCAAGACACAACGCGGTGAGCAGGAATTTCAGTAAGGGGAAGACTGGTGAGCGCCGGAATATCCGCAACAACAGGATGGCCGCTGCGAAGGACCAGAGCTGCAGGTAGATATCGTGTATTTCCGAATAAGGTATGCGGGTAGTGAACTGGTAAAAGATCTCCAGCACACCAGCCAGGTAGGCAAGAATAATGGCTGTGACCAGAAACAGGTTGCGGACCATCCGGTTGGTCTCTTCTTTTTGATAAATGACAGCGCCACGCCGCAATAGCAGGTAATAGATAAACAGTGCGGCGGAACCGGCAAGCGTTGTCATGCAGCCTTTATTGAGCATGACCGGGATGATCTTGCTGCCGGAAAAATATACCTGCGGCCAGAGGACGAGCAGACCGAAGATCATGAGACCGGCTACCACCACCGAAGCGATCCAGAGCTGAAGGATGCGCGAACGCTGGTAGAGCCACAATAACACAACCGATTCTGCAGCCCAGAACATAACAACGACGCTGCCGCTGAAATGCACGGGCGCAGCCAGCGAAATAAAAGTGAGGGAGAGCCCGGTCAGCAGGGCGATAAAATTCCGGTCGATCTGCCTGTTCCGGTAAAATACACCGGTCAGTATAAGATTGGTGATGCCCAGTAAGGCGGTAAACAGGCCCTGGTCGTTCTGGTTACTGTTGTAAGACAGAATGATCATGCCCGCGAGGTAATAGAGAAAGTTGATGCTGAGCACGATGATAAAGTCAAAGGCGGTGAATTTCCGTTTCAGCCGGAGGCTGTTGATGATATTCATCGTGATGAACAGGATGTAAAACAGCGTGGCAAAAAGCAGGGCATTGCCATAGGGCAAATCTTCTGTAAAGACGATCCGCCGCACCAGCCAGCCACCGAAAATAAGCGTGGTGAAGAACAGGGCAATGATGTTGATGGCCGGCCAGCGCTTGAACCAGGCAAGGACCATCAGCCCTGTATTCAGGATGCAGAGGTAAGTAAACAGGGCCATGTAATTATCCTGCCCGGTAGTGACAAGGAAGGGCGTGATGAACCCGCCGGCGGTGGCCAGGATGGCCAGCTCCTGCCGGTTGTAATACAGCGACAGGGCTACCGCAAAGGCGGAGATAAGAACCATGATCCCGAAGGCGGCCTGCTGGCCGATAAGATGATACTGGTGAAAAGCGAATGCAATGGTGAAATAAAAGACCGTCAGCCCGCCCCCTACCAGCACCGAGCTGAAGGAACGGTAACTGTTGCGGATATAATGAGCCAGCCCGATGAGAATGCCGCCGCAGATCAGCCCGATGATCACCCGGCCAGTCTCGTTGATCCATTCTTTGTCGATGGCATATTTTACAAAAAAGGCGATACCCAGTACCAATACGGCAATGCCGATCTTGTTCGCCAGGTTTTCCCCGATAAACCGCTCCAGGTCGCGCTTGGTTTCCGGCGTGCTGTAGGCTGCCTGCTCCGCATAGCTTCGCTCGTCGGTTTCTTCCATGAATACCGGTGGAGCAGGTGGCGCAGCAGGCGCCTGCTCTATTTGTTCCGGCTGTATGGGCGGGGCGGGCTTCGGTATCACAGGCTGAACGGTCACAGCCGCCGGCGGAGTGACCGTCGGTACGGGTGGTGGCGTTGCTGCTTTTTGTTCCTGCTTTTCTTCGGGGGCAACAGGCGTTTGTGTAGCGGTAGCGTTTCCGGCAGCCCGCAAGGTAAGTTCATGCAATCTTCGCGACAGGCTGGCCAGCTGTTGCTGTACCTCTTTCAGGGCTTGCTGATTGTCCGCAGTTTTGCTGTGTGTGCTGATCAGCAGTATCAGCATGATAACGGGAATGAGAAGCAGCAGCACGATCAGTGCGCCCATAAGCGTTGATTTTGTGGCTAAAAATGGGGAATTATTTTGTGAAAAACCGTACACCGGCCTTTTTTTAACAAACCGGGTACCGGGTGCGGCCAGGCACCCCAAAGCGGATCAATGCTTATCTTGCCGGGCAATCAAGGCCGATGATCGAAACAGATATTTGTATAATCGGGGCCGGCCCGGGCGGAGTCGCCGCTGCCCTGCAGCTGAACAGGCTGGGTGTTGCCTGCGTCGTCGTGGACAAGGCGGTCTTTCCACGGGACAAGGTATGCGGCGACGGGCTGAGTGGCAAAGTGATGACGGCCCTGCACCGGATCGACCCGGCGATAGCCACCCGGCTGCTGGCTTTTGCACAAAAAAAGGATAGCTGGGGCGTCACCTTTGTGTCTCCGGGCCGGCATAGCCTGCAGGTGCCTTATAAGCCGGCTTATGATAAAGAAACGGATGACTGCCCGGGCTTTACCAGCAAGCGCATCCATTTCGATCAGTTCCTGGCCGATGAGCTGAAGCGGGAACCCGGCATCCCGTTTTATGAAGGAGTGAGCATTGAGCATTACCGCAAAGAACCGGATGGCTATATCGCATCAGATGCTTCAGGTGATTTTTCTGTAAAGGCAAAGCTGTTGATCATTGCCAATGGCGCGCATTCCCGTTTTACCAGGGATGTGGCCGGGATCCGCATGGAGCCGGCCCACTATGCAGCCGGTATACGCGGTTATTACCGCAATGTGCAGGGCCTGCATGCCGACAATTTTATCGAGCTGCATTTTTTAAAACCTCTGCTGCCGGGCTACCTGTGGATATTCCCCCTGCCAAACGGGGAGGCCAACGTAGGCATGGACATGCTGTCTGCCGACGTAAGCAAGCGAAAGGTCAATCTCAAAAAGCTGCTGGCTGATACACTGCAAAGCGATCCGGTGCTGCGGGAGCGGTTCAGGGATGCGGAGCTCACCGGTGCTTTTGAAGGGTACGGGTTGCCGCTGGGCAGTAAGCGGAGACAACTATCCGGTGACCGGTATATGCTGGTGGGCGATGCGGCCTTCCTCGTTGATCCCTTTACCGGTGAAGGCATCGGTAATGCGCTCTATACGGGCGCTATGGCTGCGCGGCAGGCTGCTGCGGCTTTGCAGGCCGGTGATTTTTCTGCCAGCGGGCTGACGGCCTATGATGAAAATGTGTACCGGGTGCTGGGCCCCGAACTGAAGCTGAGCCATCGCCTGCAAAAGCTGGTAAAATACCCGGTACTCTTTAATCTCCTGATGAAAATGGCCACCCGCAACCGGCAGCTGCGGGAGCTGGTATCGTCCATGTTCTACGAAGTGGATATCCGCAAAAAACTTGCACAACCTTCTTTTTATATCCGGTTGCTGCTGAACCGGTGATAGTTAGATTTCGATATCGAGGTAGACCGGGCAGTGATCGCTGTGCTTCACATCGGGATAGATCTCTGCATCGCGCAGGCTGTCGCGAAGCGGTGCCGTTGCATTGATGTAGTCGATGCGCCAGCCTTTGTTGTTCAACCGTACAGAAGGGAAACGCTGGCTCCACCAGCTGTAGCGGTGCGGCTCGGGATGAAAATGCCGGAACGTATCGATCCAGCCATGGTCGTAAAATTTGGTCATCCAGTCCCGTTCTTCCGGCAGGAAACCGGATGATTTTTTATTCCCCTTCGGATCGTGAATGTCTATTTCCTTGTGCGCAATGTTGTAATCGCCGCATAAAATGAGTTTGGGATATTTCTTTCGCAGCTGCTCCAGATATACGAAAAACTCATCCAGCCACACGTATTTGAAGCTCTGGCGCTCATCGCCGCTGGTGCCGGAAGGAAAATAGGCATTGATCAGCCGGGTATCGCCAAAGTCCAGCTGCAACACGCGGCCTTCGTCGTCGCTTACTTTGTGGCCGGTACCGTATTCCACGTGGTCGGGTTTTCTTTTTGTAAATACAGCCACGCCGCTGTACCCCTTCTTCTGCGCGCTGAACCAATAGTCGTGGTAGCCCATATCGGTAAAGAGCTGGTGGTTTACATTATCCTTGAGGGCTTTTGTTTCCTGCAGGCAGATCACGTCGGCCGGGTCGGTCTGCAGCCATTCACACAGTCCTTTGTTCATCGCGGCCCGGATGCCATTAACGTTGTACGAGATGATGCGCATAGAGTTGGCGTTGAAAGGTGGTTATTTAAGTACTTTTACGGTGGCGTTTTATTGTCCAAACCGGCAGCAATTTACAGTTTCATATGGAAGCACCTGAAAAACCGAAGAGCAATGTTATCATTCCACCAAAGCAGCACGTGTTCCTGGAAGGCCCCAAGAGCCGTGGGTACGAGCTGGCTTTTGCCTGGCGGGTATTCAAACAGTTTATAACGGGATTTCGCAACCTGCATTTTATGGGCCCCTGCGTTACGGTGTTTGGCTCAGCCCGGTTCAAAGAGGACCATCCGTATTATGATAAGGCAAGGGAGTTTGGCAAACGGATCGCAGAAATGGGATTTACTACCCTGACGGGTGGCGGGCCGGGCATCATGGAAGCGGCCAACCGCGGCGCTTTTGAAAACGGCGGCAACTCGGTAGGCTGCAATATCCGCCTGCCCTTTGAGCAAAAGGCCAATCCCTACCTCCACAAATCGCTTACGTTCGAACATTTCTTTGTGCGCAAGGTGCTGCTGGTAAAATACTCCTATGCCTTTATCATCATGCCCGGCGGGTTTGGCACCATGGATGAGTTTTTTGAAACGCTGACGCTGGTGCAAACCAAGACCGTTACCCAGTTTCCCATCGTGCTGTTCGGCAAAGAATTTTACCGGCCCATGCTGG
>JBEVLT010000008.1:0-9142 GCA_040509055.1 Chitinophagaceae bacterium | reverse complement strand
CGGCCGGCACTTTGGCCGCCAGCATTTTGAAATGCGCCGAGTAGTAATAAGCACCGGTCATCTGCGCCCGGAAATAAATGCTGTCGCCGGTCAGTGCTTTCTGGGGACTGGACAGTTCGGTTTCCAGGCTGCCGTCGGCCTTGGTCGTAGCAGAAGCTGTAGCCAGCTGTACATATTTTTTTCCATCAATGAAAGTATATACTTCCCATGCCGGGCCGCCGGGAGCGGCCAGGCGCAACGCTTCTACTGCTACCACGGTATTGCCGGCAGCATATTGCTGCTGCTTGCCTTCAAAGGAGTATTTGATCACCGCACTGAGCTTTGCCTTGCGTACCGGCTCCGCATCGGTCAGGCTCCGGTATTCAAAGTCTACGCTGGTTTGCTGCTGCACCAGTTGGTTGTCGCGGTTATAAGCGCGGACAATGGCCCGGTAAAACTGCCCGTTCCGGAAACCGGCCGTGTAAGCAGCCTGTTCGGTCAGCACAACGGATTGCGGCAATATGCCGTTCGATGGCAGTTGCAGCGCTTTTTTATAAGAAAATGCTTTCTGCGTATTGCCCTTGCCCGGCACAAACTCTACATCGTACCTCGTCACGCCATATTGCCGGTAGGTGGTATCGGTGAGGATATTGGCAGGAGCGTTCGGGTTCAGCCAGTTCCACGACACCAGGAAATCATTTTCATTGTTCACCCCTACCCAGGCCTGGCCGGCGTTGGGATTGATGAAGGTGAGCTTGCCACCGGCAACCGGGGCGCCTTTATAAAAAAAGCTGCGCACTTCGCTGCGGCCGCCATTGCGGTAGGCTACACCCTGCCGGCCCTGCAGCGCCGTTACATACCAGGCATACCGCCTGCCGTTCACCAGGGCCGGCTGGCCGGGACCATACAACACGAAAGGGCTGCTGGTCCTTGTTTCAAAAAAGACCGGTGAAGTACGCGAGTTGACGGCATCATTCGGATTCCTGGCCGGATCGAGCATTTCGATGACGCGGAACAGGTATTCCGTACCCGGTTCTGCACCGGGCGGTATATTCCAGGTAAATAACAGGTTCTGTATTTCACCGGAAGACTGGTCGGTCTTGTCCAGTGGCTTGACCAGCAGCGGAGGTTCCAGTTGTGTCAACCTGATCTGTGTACATCCTGCCGGCGCGGCCGGTGATAGCGGAAATTGATCGCCGATATAGTTATACACCCGTACACAAAACTGGTAGTTGCCTTCCGGCAAACCGTTCCTGCGAAAAATTTCCTCTGCTGTTATGCCTTGTATCTCGAATGAGTTCACATCGAACAGGCGGCTGATCGTTTGTATATCTACCATCGTGGGCACGTTGGGCTGCAGCACCAGCGGCTGTGGCGGTTTATAGCCCTGCTTTGTCATCAGCCGTACCCCGTTGTCGCCGGTTATTTCTATCCGGAGAAATACCTGCTTTTCGCGGAGATCGGTGCTGGTCAGGATAAGCAGCACTTTGTTGGGTATGCTGGCATAATCGCTGAGCTTCGAGGAATACGGCGGGGTGATCGTAAACGACACGTTCACCTGTCCGAATGGTGTGGCCTGTGCGCCTGCGGCAAAGGAAGATGTCACCAGCACCAGTACCAAAAAATATTTTTGCATGATTCTGTTCATAGCCGTTGTCTTTAAAAGGTAAAGCTGTACCCGAGCTCTGCAGTATGCTCATTGAAATCGGGCTGACCGGTAAAAGAAGGTTTATTATCCAGCAGCGCATACCGCAGCGATACGCGGTGATGCAGGCCGGGCTGGTAGCTGGTATTCAGCGTCAGGTTCATGATATTCGTTTTACCTGCATCGCTTTTGCTGATGGTATAAGCACCGTTCAGCGACGCATTCAGTTTTGCCTTCACCCATGCTTTGGCAATGGTGGAGTTAACCCCTGTGTTGGTAAATTTTCCCACTGACAATTTATTGTTGGCCTGGTTAAACCCGGCTGTCAGGCTCAGCCCCTGGGCCAGCACGGAGAAAGTATAGTTGACAAAAAAGATGTCGGTGGTAATGGCGTTGAAAGCCTTGGTATCGGTATTCTCGTCGGTAAGCATGGCCCGGTTGTAGGACGCCAGTACCACATGCGCATGCCGCGTGGTCGTATACACATAACGCGGGGTGACGGAGAAATTGTTGTTGTTCTGCGCCAGCAGGTACTTGTTCTGGATCAGCACCACGGTAGGTTTGGAGTTGGAAGCATAGTTGGCAAAGCTGGCATCGATACCCAGCCGGCTGGTAATATCCCAACCCAGGTTGGCCATACCGATGGTGCGGGTCGTGGTCGCTTCTTTCTGCGACCGCACATTGTCTTTTTGCCGGCCGATGCTGCCGTTCAGCCGCAGGCGCCCTTTCAGCAGGTTGAGGGAAGGCGAGACCGTTATACTCTCCTGGTCGTTGTTGAAATAATACACACCCATGGAGCGGAATTGCGGGTCTACATACCGGTATTCCAGCTTCAGCGAAAACACCTGGCTCATAAAACCGATGGCGCCGCGGTAAGCCAGGTAAAACTCTGTGGTCGCATTGATGGGCATGATCCTGTTCGCTTTTTCCACCCATTTGTTACTGTCGGGTACGGCCTGCTGGTTGCCGATATCATTGGTGTACACGCTTACGCCCCCATCCCCTTCGATGAATAATTTTTTAAAGAACTGCACACGCCCGGCCAGTGACGCCACTGTATTGGCTGCCGCCGTTACGGTCTGCTTGGTGAGCGGATCCACCTCTACACTGGCACTGTCGTCTTTGGCACGCAGCGCGCTGAGGGTGATAAAACTGCTTTCATCACCATACCCGATCTTCATGGCCAGCCCCTTGCGGGAAAAGCTGAATGGTTGTATGGCGCCGGTAGAGGTATCGATGGTAGTGGCGCGGTTCAGCCGGCCGTACATCACGCCGAAATGGAATTTGCCGGGGTTGAGCTCCAGGCCGCCGCCCAGCATGGTATGCCCGTCCAGCGTATAAGGAGAAAAAGAAATGTTGCGGTAGCCGCCGTGCAGGGTCAGCCATTTGTAGCGCGGGCTCAGGCCAAACTGGTTAAAGGGCTGGCTGAAGCTGCGGTCCTGCTCGCTGATGGTAAAGTTCAGGGGTATATCGAACCCGTACAGGGCAATATTTACATTGCCCGAGGCGATCCAGGAAAATGGCTTCCGGCGGGGGTCAATGCCATTGGCCTTGTAAAAAATGCCCCGCAGGTCAATGCCGCCGGATAGCCGTACCGGCTTTTGCGTGACCATCTGGCTGATATCCTGGGCCGGTACATACTGCGCAGAAAGCAGGCACAGTACCAGCAGGTATTTGACAGGCTTATTCATATCTTTTGTACCGTTGTGTTTTTGCCGTTCACCACGCGGATGGAATAATTATGGTGCAGAAATGGAGTAATGTTGACCAGGTTATTGCCTTCCTGCAGCGCTATCTTTTTCACCGGTTCGCCGCTGCTGCTGATGATGGTGGCATGGGGAGGAGCCAACAGGTCTGCCTTATCGATATAGATGATCAGTTCGGCGTTGGGCCGTATGGTAATATTGGCAGCCTTTTCAGCGCTCATTGCAGGTATGCAATTGGTTATGCTGTAAACCTACCGGGGAATCCGCAGACGGGAAATGGCGATTGAGTAACTGGTAACCGGATTTGAGCAGCCGGTCTATAATTTGTTGAGCCGCTGCAGCACTTCCTGCTTTTTACGGCGCGATATTTCGATGATCTCGTTGCCCTGCATCACGAGGTAGCCGCTATCCTGGTTTTTGTAGCCGATCACATGGTCCAGGTTCACCAGGTGCGAATGATGTATCCGCAGGAAGCGCGGATCGGACAGCTGCTCTTCCAGCTCCTTGAGGGTTTTGGTGATCACCTGCCTGGGACGGTTGATAAAATAGACGGTGGAATAGTTGCTTTGCGACTCAGCCCTGACGATCTCGCTAACGGGGATAAAATGGGTGACGGTGCCGGAGGCGATCGCGATCTTCCGGGAGGCGCCGCCGGGTTTCAGTTGCTCCAGCAGCAGCTGCACCTCCGACTTATCCAGTACAGAACGGTTGCGTTTCGATTTCTGTATGGCGGCCTCCAGGTCGTCCAGCCCGATGGGTTTGGTGAGGTAGTCGAGGGCGTTCAGCTTGATGGCCTTGATGGCATATTGCTCGTGCGCCGTGGTAAAGATCACCTGGAAATCGATGCGGGACAAAGACTGAAGCCATTCAATACCACTCATGCCCGGCATTTCGATATCCAGGAAAACGATATCGGGGCGGTGGGTGGCAACCAGCGCCGAGCCTTCGCTTACCGCCGTGGTAGCAGCTACCACCTGCACGTCCTCCGCAAACTTTTTTTCGAGCATGATGCGGAGCGTTTCCACGCAGGGTTGCTCATCGTCGATGATCAGGGCTTTCAGCATTATTGATTGTTTAATTTTTCAACCCGGCCTGCAACTCGAAAATAATTATACGTATCAATTATTATCATTAATAAGATTGACTACCACCTGCACCATGACTTCCTTTTCGTTCGGCTTGCTTTCCGCTATCATAATGGAGGTTCGATCTGTTTGGAAAAGAGTAGAAATTCTTTCCTGGTCCAGCCAGACGCTATCCTGATCCACAACAACATCTACCGATGTTCGTCCATCCGGCGCCTGATAAATGATGATTTGATTATTTCCCATTGTTGTCTTGTCGCCTATAAAGTTAATGAACGCGGCCCCTCACCGTTTAATTGGCTTACAACTTCTCAAAAAACTCTGCCGGCACGCTTAGTACCACCCTGGTACCGGTATCGGCCACTCCGGCGTAGAGGTCTTCCACCGTTACCCCTCCCGTATGCCCGTTCACTTCCAGCGCATGCAGCCGCTGGCTGGTGATCTGCATGCCATACGAAGTAGCCGTTTTCTGTTTCCGGGCCTGGAGCTCCCGGGCTTTTGCCCGGCCGATACCATCGTCGCTGATCACGTATTGCAGCTCGTGCTCGTTTTTCCGGCTCACGGTGACGCGCAGCCTGCCCCTGCCCTCTTTCGGCAGCAGGCCGTGCCAGATGGCATTCTCGATATAGGGCTGTATCAGCAGCGGAGGCACCAGTATCTGCCGCAGGGCCAGCTGGTCGTCTACCTGTATTTCATAATCGAATTTATTGTTGCACCGGCGGTGCTCCAGCTCGATATATAGCTGCAGGCTGGCCAGCTCTTCTTCCAGCGTGATCAGCCGGTGCATGGAGTGGCCGAGGATCATCCGCATCAGCTTCGAAAACTTGGTCAGGTACTCGCTGGCATCCTCCTGCTTGTTTTCCCAGATGTATTTCTGGATCGAGTTCAGCGAGTTAAAGATAAAATGCGGGTTCATCTGACTGCGCAGGGCCTTCATCTCCAGTTCGGCCATCATTTTATTCACCTGCGTTTTTTCTTCTTCTTTCAGCCGGATGCTACGGATGCGGCCCCTTACCAGATAGGTTACCGCTCCAATAACTGTCGCAATGACCAGCAGCCGGAACCACCAGGTTTTCCAGAACGGGGGCCGGATGGTAAAAGTGACGACAGCCTCCTCCCCGTTCCAGTCGCCGGAAGCAGAACCGCTCTGTACGATAAACCGGTAATTCCCGGGCGGCAGGCGACTGTAATTGGCGATGCGTTCGCCCTGGCTTTCCGTCCAGCCCCGGTCCTGCTCGGCCAGGCGGTACCGGAAGCGGATGGCTTCGGGATTGTTGTACTCAAATGCCGTGAAATAAAAGCTGATGATGTTCTGGTCATAGGGCAATTCTATGTCCCGGCCCTGCGCATAATAAGGTTGCTGGTTCACCACCATCCTCTCGATCACCGGGCGCGAAGGCATGGCTTTCACACGCCGGCCCGAAAGATCGAAATAAGAATAGGCCGAACGATAACCAAACGTGATCTCGTTGCCGATGCGGCTGATCTGGTACAGCGAAAACTCTTCGGTAAGCGGGGTTATGTAATTGACGAAATCGGTAGTACCATTGGAAAAATCGTAGGAAAAAATGCCGGCATTGGAACTGATCCATATCTTTTGCCCATCCAGGATGCTGCTGGCGCTGCCGGGGTTGATCACGTTGCCAAACCGGTTGATCAGCGTGAACCGGTTCCCTTCCGGGTCATACGTACTGATACCGTTGCGGGTGCAGCAAACGATGATCCCGCCGGGCCCCGGGCCGGCCATGTTCAGGGCATTGCTGTTCATCGTATCCGGATTTACGCGGTTGTAATGCACGCGGCCCCTGCCCGAAGCCGGGTCGTACTCCACCAGCCCTGTGCGGCTGCCTACCCATACCCGCCGGCGGGTGGAATCGTAAAAACCGTAGTACATATCGTTCTCGATGAACTGCCCCGGTATGACCTTTGGATTTACCGGCTGCTCGTACACGCGCCGGATGGTATTATCGCCGGGAATGTATTCATACAGCCCGTAATTGGACGGAAAATAAAACCGGCCGCCGCCGCGAAAGATGGCACGCACGTTGAACGGATAATTCCCATTGCCGGTATAAGAAAACAGGAGTTCTTTGAGCAACCCTTTTTCCTCGTGCCAGAGGAAAACACGGCTGTAGCTATTGAGCAGCCATAACTTTTTATCGACCTGGCACATATCATAAAAACTCGATTCGCCCCCAATGACCGGTACATGCCGGTTTATTTTTTTGGTAAACCAATCCTGCCGCATCAGTCCCTGCCGCCCGACACTGAGCCACACCGCACCCGGCTCGTACTGGTCGGGATACAACCGAAAAACCAGGTTATCGCCATTGGCCTGCCCGTCAAAATGCAGCAGCTGTGTTTTGAAAAGCTGGTTGTCCGGGTTCAGCAAACTGATGCCATTTTCATGAGCGATCCAGAGCTTCCGGTCTTTATCGATGTAAAGCGCATTGATATTATCGGCGCTCAGGCTGAACGCGTTGCCGGCATCGTGCTTATAGCTGGCTACAATATGGCCGGTATAACAGTTGACGACCGTGAGCCCGCTGCCGTTTGTGCCCATCCACAGCAGGCTGTCGCCCCCCATCGGCTGGTACAGGGTCATCGCTTTCACGTTCAGCGTTTCCATCCCCTTTACGGGCTGCGGGGGCTGGTGCATATCAGGGCTGCGCCAAACGCCTTTGTTGGTACCCAGCCAGATAGTATTGCCCGCCCGGGCCGCGCACTTGATCCGGACGTATTCGCCATTCACATACCAGTTGTACAACCGGAAGGTATCGGCCAGCGTATGATAAATATAATACCGGCTGTTGCCGGTCGTGTACAGCAGCTCCTGATTGCCCAGGTCGAAGATCAGCCAGGGCTGAAACCCGTCTTTCAGGGAGGTAGTTTCCGGTTTCAGCGTCCGCAGGTCCAGTTTACATAGCCCATACTGCGTCACGTACCAAAGGGTGTTGCCGATAATGCGCTGGCCATAAGCAAATTCATAAGGTTTGCGGCCGGGCGGCTGTATATACCGGAACCGGTCATTGGCCTGATCGTACCAGGCCAGGCCGGCGCTGCCCAGCCAGATGCGGCCCCACTGGTCTACCTGGGTGGCAGCCGCATAGTTGTCCTTCAGTCCGTGGTGCTGGTTGTTGGTATTGGTATAGCGGGTAATGCCGACGCCGTTGAACCGGGACAGGCCATTGCCAAACGCCCATACATAGCCGGCGCCGTCGCGCACCACATCCAGCATGTACTGGCGGGGAAAGCCGAAGCGGGAGGTATAATTGTCAAAACGGATATCCGGCCGGAAGGTGGCTTGGGAAAAAGACGTGAGGGACCACGCCAGCAAAGTGATTGCAAGGCCGCTGCGTTTTCCCCATCCCGTTGGACATAATCTGCTTCGGATCAAAACCGTTCCTGTTGATTAAAACCTCAAAGCACGGAAAAATTTGAAATAAAAGAGAGGGAATTTAGCAAGTGGCTGGCGCGCACCGGCAAGAACAGTGCATCCTGCTTTCCGGTCTGTTGTCTGTTTCATAAATTTGCAGAATACAAACCAATGTTCCGGCATACAGGAAAAAGCAGAACTTATCTCCATAACCTGAAGCTTGCTTCTATCCTGTCCTTTGTGGCAGGTATAGTCAATGCCACCGGTTTGCTGGCACTAAAGGTGCTGACGACCAACGTGACCGGCCATTTCGCTTATTTTTCAGAAGAAGTATCGGGCAAAAATTATAGAACAGCGCTTATATTTCTGTTTTTCATTTTTTCTTTCCTGTCAGGCGCCTTTGTCTCCAATTTTTTTGTAGAGCTGGTTTCAAGAAACCGGCCGGGGCTTTCTTATTCCATTCCGTTACTGATGGAGACAGCTATTTTAATTTCAATGGGCATAGCCGGTTACAGCATCAGCAGTCAGTTGGCGGCTGGCATGCTGCTATTTGCCATGGGGCTGCAAAATGCGCTGGTCACTAAGATATCGCGTTCCGTGGTGCGGACCACCCATTTGACCGGCCTGTTCACCGATCTGGGCATCGAACTGTCGCAGCTGCTTTTTTATCGCAGGGAAACTATGTACCGGGAGTTGAAAAAAAATATTTCTCTGAAAATAGCCATTATCGCGTGTTTTTTTCTGGGTTGTCTTACCGGCGGGATTGCCTTCAGACCGCTCGGGCTGAAAACGCTTTTACCCGCAGCAGGGTTTCTGCTGCTTGCCTTTTTTTATGACAATATCCGTTTCCTGTATTACCATGCACGGCGCAGGATCATCGACCGGTAAAGCCTGTACACGAGGATCCGAAAATCCAGGCACAAAATCGTTCCCGCACTGCAACCGGTTATCCGCTTTTTAGTTTAGCCAGCGCTGAACTGCTTTCCCAAAATTGCCGGCCAACTCCTCTTACCACAAAGAACACAATGAGCGCCCCCACCGCCAGGAACACCCATCCCAGGTCATGATACCTGACCGTGCCGAATGCCTTTTGCGCAATAAAATAAAGCAGGACACAGGGAATGGACACATAGAATACGGTGCTGGCAATTTCACTGAATGTCAGCGAATTATTTTTGAGCGATCCCTCCTCTCCTGTGGAATGATTCACGACGGCGATCACCTGGTTTTTATCATTGACCGCAATGGAAACCTTTTGTCCCGTTCCGATCTCCTTCCTGAAATCTGCGATCGTCGCTTCATAGTCTACTCCTGAAAAGCGGGCCACCGTAACCATGTAGTCTGGCCGCCT
>JBEVLT010000007.1:0-24554 GCA_040509055.1 Chitinophagaceae bacterium | reverse complement strand
GCGACAACTCAAGATCACGAAGTCTATTACCAATCGTGAATCGCAAAGCCTGGAAAAATACCTCCAGGAAATCGGTAAAGTGGAACTCATTTCACCCGAAGAAGAAGTAAACCTGGCCATCCTGATCCGCCAGGGATGTCAAAAGTCACTCGACCGTCTTACCCGCGCCAATCTTCGCTTTGTAGTATCCGTAGCCAAGCAGTACCAGAACCAGGGTTTATCGCTGCCGGACCTCATCAACGAGGGCAACCTCGGGCTGATCAAAGCCGCCCAGCGCTTCGATGAAACCCGTGGTTTCAAATTTATTTCCTACGCCGTATGGTGGATCCGCCAAAGCATCCTGCAGGCGCTTGCCGAACAATCGAGGATCGTTCGCCTGCCGCTGAACAAGGTGGGCCTTACCAACCGCATCCAGAAGGCCTATTCTGCCCTGGAGCAGCAGTTTGAACGGGAACCCTCTCCCGAAGAGCTGGCCGACATGCTGGATATGGACCTGGAAGAAGTAGCGGCCACACTTGGTATCTCCGCCCGGCATGTAAGCATGGACACGCCGCTTTGCGATGGCGAAGACGGCACCCTGCTTGACGTGCTGGAAAATCCCAACGCGGACAAAACAGATGGCGCGCTGGAGCACGGGGAATCGCTGAAGACGGAAATAGACCGCTCGCTGAAAACGCTGACGGAACGCCAGAAAGAAGTGATCTGCTATTTCTTCGGCATAGGGATAGACCACGCGATGAGCCTGGAAGACATCGGTGAACGCTTCAACCTGACCCGTGAACGGGTACGCCAGATCAAAGACAAAGCCATTACCAAGCTCAGGACTACCAACCGCTGCCGCCTGTTACGAACTTATTTAGGTGTATAAACGCATAAGCCTGCCCCTCTCCGGAAAGTGACCCCCCGTGGTCACTTTCTTTTTTACCGGCCCTGCCGGCATAGCCACACACTTCCGGGGCAATCATGTGTTGCCAGGTAAATATGCATGCATCGCAGGCACTTGGGTGGTTGCAAAACAGGGATAGGTGAAGTAGAGAAGAAACTTGTGTAGCAATCAGAATTTCGGGCAGTTCAGCTTCTTCATGTTCGGGTCCACATACTTTTTGGTGTAGATCAGCGAAAGCTCGATACCCCCTTTCGAATTGGTGGCCGTCTTGAGACTGCTGGTATTGATGTCGTAGGTAGCGCCGATCTGTATCTCGCCAAACTCCAGCCCGATATAGGGAATGATGGCATCGTTCACATTGTTGAACCGGGCCCACAGGCCGGCATACAGATTGGTGGGATTTTCCTCGTCGTTGTTAACATTCAGCGAAAAGGCGGCCCCGCCCGTTATGTTCTGTGCCTTGGCTTGTATGCTGTAGTTGGCGGCCAGGTGCAGGTAGTTGTAATTGCCCATCGGTATTTTGCCGCCGGCCTGGAAAGTGGTCCTGGAGGCCAGGTTATAAAAACCGGTATCGCTGAACACTTCTTTGTGCCGGTTCAGGTGATACATGGACACGCCTGCATAAAAATTGTTGTACCCATTCGTGGAGCCGTTGTAAAAAATACCGGCATTCAGGTCGAAATAAGAAAGATTAAGATTGTACCCGTTGAAGTTTTCCTGGCTGAGCCCGGTAAAACCGTTGGCCCTCAACTGGTCGCCAAACTTCAGGCTGCTGACGTCCAGCCGCTTGTTGGTATAGCTGCCCTGGAAACCCGCGCCGATCTGGTGAAAACCATCCTGGTCCAGCGCCTTGTGATAAGCCACCGAAAGGCCCACATAGTTATTGACCAGCGCCCCGTTGCCGGCCCGGTCGGTAAAACCCATGATGCCGACACCGAACTGATCGTACTCGGGTATCCTGTCTTTCAGGATGCCCATGTCTGCCGATACGGTAGCCGTGGTAAAAGCATTATTGATCGCAGGCCATTGATTGCGGTAGTTGCCGGCTACGCGAAACATGCCGTCAAATTTGCCGGTAAGGGCTGGGTTCAGCGTAAGCGGCGAAGCGTAGAATTGAGAGAAGTTAGGATCCTGGGCTCTTGACTCACTCAGCAACAACACACAGATAGTCAGGGTTAAAACGAGTTTTTTCATCTCAGCAATTAAGTTTTTCCTGGTCGGTACACGATCCCTGGCACAACACATATTATAACGCTGCCCTATTTGATAAAATTGTTCCCGCTATAATCAAGGCTATCACCCGGATACGAAACGGGAAAGTACAACAATTTGAACACCCGCAAAAATCAGGGATTGCCCCCTTTAAAGCTTGCTGTAAACGAAAGAATTAGCCGGCAGGGAACTGTTACATCTGCACTTTTACCCCGAATGCCAGATCGCCGGCATCGCCCAGCCCTGGCACGATATAGCCCTTGGCCGTCAGCTCGTCGTCGATATCGGCGCACCAGACGGTCACAGAAGGCTCTTCACGCTTCACGTATTCAATGCCCACCGTGCAGGCAATAGCCGTTACGATATGGATCTCGCGGGGATGGCCTTCTTCTTTCAGGAAATGGATGGTCTTGACCAGCGAGGAGCCGGTAGCCAGCATGGGATCGGAAATGATCACTACCCGGTTTTCCAGCTCGGGGCAGGAAATATAATCCAGGCTGATCTCGAAGCTGCCATCCTTATTGTGCTTGCGGTAGGCTGAAATGAATGCGTTGTCCGCCCGGTCAAAGTAGTTCAGCAGGCCCTGGTGCAGCGGCAGGCCGGCGCGCAGGATGGTGGCCAGTACGGGCTGCTGCTCCAGCACCCTGGCATTGGCAGAGCCCAGCGGGGTGGCCACTTCCTTTTCGTGAAAAGGCAGCAGCTTGCTGATCTCGTAGGCGGTTACTTCGCCAATGCGCTCCAGGTTGCGTCGAAAGCGCATCCTGTCCTGCTGAATGTCTACATCCCTGAGCTCGCTGACCCAGTTGCTGATAAGGCTGTGTTTTTCACTCAGGTTGATGACCATCGCTTGCTGTATTTTTGATGCGGCAAAACTAATATAAATATGTTCCCCGTAAGATACGGAGATAAAAACAGGACCAAATGATTTACCGGGCAATCGGGCTTATGAGCGGCAGTTCGCTGGACGGGCTGGATATCGTGTTCGCAGAATTTCATGAAAATGGCGGCAAATGGAGCTATGAGATCCTGGAGGCCGCTTGCTATCCCTACCCCGCAGCCTGGGCAGACCGGCTGAGCCAGGCCGTATCCCTGCCGGCCATGGAATACCAGCTGCTTCATACGGCCTACGGGCATTATCTCGGCAGCCAGGTGAACCGGTTTATCGAAGAAAAACAGCTGCATTACAAAGTAGCCCTCATTGCATCCCATGGCCATACCACCTTTCACCTGCCTGCACAAAAGATGACGGCACAGCTGGGCGATGGCGCAGCCATTGCTGCGGCAACAAAGCTGCCCGTGGTGTCTGACCTGCGGGCGCTGGATGTGGCACTGGGCGGGCAGGGCGCACCAATCGTACCGGTGGGCGAACAACTGCTGCTGAAAAACTACGACCTGTTTCTCAACCTGGGCGGCATCGCCAATATCTCCCTGAATACAGGCAACAGGTACATCGCTTTTGATGTGTGCCCGGCCAACCGCGTGCTGAACGGGCTGGCGGGCGGGACCGGGAAAGCATATGATGAAGGCGGTGCGCTGGCAGCAGCCGGAACGATCGACCAGCCATTGCTGGACCGGCTGAATGAACTGGACTATTACCAGCAGCCCTGGCCCAAATCGCTCGCCAATGATTTCGGTACCGGCACGGTGTTGCCCATGATCAGGCAGGCCGGCCTTTCCACCGGCGATGCGCTGAGGACCTATGTGGAGCATATTGCAGAACAAATAAAAAAAGCGATTGCAGGAGCAGGGAATACCGAATCGCCGGCCGCAAACCGGCAACTGCTTGTAACGGGTGGCGGCGCGTTCAATACTTTTTTAATTGACCGGCTCAGGAGCGTTCTGGCGCAGCAACCCGTAGAAGTGATCGTACCCGATGAGCGGCTGGTCAGCTATAAGGAAGCGCTGATCATGGCACTGATCGGCGTATTGCGCTGGCGCGAAAAAACGAACGTGCTGTCTTCCGTGACGGGCGCGGAGCGCGACAGCGTGGGCGGTGCGTTGTGGATGGGACAGGAGGAGTGAAACCAACGCAGGATGCAAGAAGATGTCCGATCGTTTGCTGCGCAGAGCTTATTATAAGCCGAGCACACTCTTCAGCTTACCATAGCCGCCGCGGCTCACCGGCACTTTGGCACCCGAGCGCAGCATGGCCACATGGTTGTCCTTTTCATACGGATCGATGCGGGTGATCTGCTGCACATTCACGATAAAGGACCGGTGGGAGCGGACAAACTGCTGCCCGTCCAGGGCTTTTTCAAAATGGCTCATCGTCTTGTTCTTGAGAAAATAACCTTCCTGCGTATGGATCTTCACGTAGTCGTCGGCTGCCTCCAGGTAAAATACGTCGTGTACGGGAATGATCTTGATCTTGCTGCCATTCTTCACCACGATGCGCTGGCTCTGGGCCGGCGACTGCGAGGCGGTTTCCAGCAGCTCTTCGGTTGATCGTTCGGCGCCGGTGCTGCGCTGCTCCATCCATTTGTTCACCGCCTTGTCAAACCGTTCCTGGTTGAACGGCTTCAGCAGGTAGTCGATCGCATGTGCCTCAAAAGCCCGGATGGCGTATTCGTCAAACGCGGTGGTGAAGATGACGGCCGGCTGCGGCTCCACCAGCTCCAGCATTTCAAACCCGTTGATCTTCGGCATCTGGATATCCAGGAAAACGAGATCGGGCTGGTATTGCTGAATGGCTTTTACACCTTCAAAGCCATCGCCGCACTCGGCGGCCAGCTCCAGCTGCGGGTGTTGCTCCAGGTATTCTTTTACAATGCTGCGGGCCAGGGGCTCGTCGTCTATGATGATCACTTTGTTCATGTTGCTTTTTTTGATAGCCGGCGATCACTCCGCCTGCGGCACGGTGATCGTTGTGATAAAGGTATTTTCTTTTGCTTCGGTCACCAGCAGGTCGTTGCGTGCGAACAGGAGGTAGAGCCGGCGGTGCACCGATTGCAGCCCGAAGCCTGTACCCTTCTTTGGCGAGGAGGTCTCCGGGTCGAAGGGGTTGCTCACCCGGATCACCAGGTCGTTGTTCACCTTCGAGGCCTGCAGGGTGATCAGCGTGGCCCCGGTGGTATCGTACAGTCCGAACTTGATGGCATTTTCCACCACTGGCTGCAGCAGCAGGGCAGGCAGCTTCAGCTGTTGCGTGGCCTCATCGCTTTCCACCTCCGTTTCCAGCCGGTTGCCAAAGCGCACTTTTTCAATATCCAGGTACAGCTGCAGGTACTGCAGCTCTTCCCCCAGGCTCACCCACTGCGTTTCCTCCTTCCTGAGGGTGCCCCGCAGGAAGTCCGATAATTGCTGCACCATTTTTCTGGCCTCCTGCGGGCGGCTGCCGATCAGCGCATTGATCGAGTTCAGGCTGTTGAAAAGGAAATGCGGTTGCAGTTGCTGCCTCAGCTTGAACAGTTCCGCTTCCCGGGCCAGCTTTTCCGCATCTGCTTTGCGCTGGTCGTTGCGCTGCTGCTCCTGCCAGTTGAACCAGATGATGCAGGTGGTGGACACGATGCCCAGCACCAGGAAGGCAATGCTGAACCGGATGATGACCGAACGGCGCAGGAAAAACAGGTAGCTGTCATAGTCTCCCAGCGAGATGCGCAATACCCATTTGCTCAGCAGCAGCCAGAACAGGGCAAAGAGCACGCAGATGACCAGCACATTGATATATTGGTCCACGCCCGGCACATAGTAGCGCAGGGTATTCATCACCAGCAGGCAGGCCAGCAGCAGCAGCGTATTGCTGATCAGGCTGTCCAGCACCGAAGCCTCCCACGACAGGCCAAACCAATGCACCACCAGCACATGATCGGCCATGAGGATGATCCATGCGATGGAAAAGATGACGAGGAACCGCCTGGCTGAAAAAGGGGACGCTGTCATAAGATCAGGCAAGTTGCAGCAGCCCGTGCGTGGAGGTGAAGAAAATATTTTCCGCCTTCTGGTTCACCGTGTATACATAAGCGTCTGCATTCTCCTTCTCTTCTATGCGCGAGTACAGCTCGGCGCCGTCGATCAGCTCGCTCAGCAGGTAGAGTTCGCTTACGTTGATAAACTGCCAGCGTACCAGCTGCTGCCTGCGGTTGTAAAAAGCTTCTTCTTCCTTTCGCCCTATTTCCTGCGCCTTGCTGAAGGCTTCTTCTTTGGCCGCGGCCGCTACCAGCCGTAGTTGCTCATCAAACTGCGGACTGTGGTTGCCATCGCCGCAAATGATGCGGAACACAAATTTTGCAAGATACCAGTTCATACAAGACAGTTGTAGGGGTGACGGGACAGGCAGTTTGGCCGCATTGGCAACCTGTCCGGCAGGAATTAATAGCTTTTGATCTCGATACCACCGAAAAGCACAGTGCCTTTCAGGATCAGCGCCTTATTGGAGCTTTCTGTAAGAGGAGCGATATTCTTTCGCCTGTCGCTGATACCGCCGAAGATGCAGGCCGCTTCGGACTTTACCACCCAGTTGGAAGGCACCACCAGCGTGGCTCCGCCAAAAACAGCTGTCACTTCCAGGGTAGCCACTCCGTTGATATCTGCCTTGGACAGGTCGACTTCTGAACCGCCGAAAACGTTGACCATATCCCCGCCTTTGAAATTCTTGGACAGGATCACTTTCTGGGTGCCGCCAAAGATGGAGGTCACATCGATAAAGTCATCGTGGTGATAGGCGTCTTCACTCACCGGGGTAATTACTTCAGCAGGCATGGCTGTATTTTTTTTTTCGGTAAACTCTTCGGGCCAGTACCGCCTGCGGCGCGGACGGAAGATAAAGACCAGCCCCACGGTGATCAGGATCATCGGCCAGATATGCCTGCGCAGCTCACCGTCGGAGAAATAGTTATTCACCAGGAAAATGCCACCGATGAGCACCGGTACAAACCAGCCACCACGAAACCCTTTGCGAAAGCCGATGAACAGGCCAATAGCGATCAGCAGCATCGGCCAGCTGAACAGCCAGGCCGGCATCGGCACGCCCAGGCTTTTGACCAGGGCCAGCCCGCCGATGACCAGCAGGAAAATGCCGGTCCACACATGACCGTGACCGCGGTGCTGCTCCTCCATGCTTTCTTCCCATCGCCTTGCCCATCTTCTCCGCGCCTCTCTCCGGTCCCACCTGCGCTCATCTCTTTTATCGTTATCGTTTTCAAAATCTTTCATAGCGTATCTGATTTTTGATCAAAACTAAAGGCCGGAAGGCAACAGGTCAATAGCCATGGGGCCTCAGCAGGGGAAAAAACCGGCGAAACGCCGGAAACGGCAGGTGAATGACGGCAGTTCTGACCGGGCATCGCAACCGGTTATTGTTTTTTTAAAGAATGTGCCGTTACATTTGTTGTTTAAATTATTCCTGTTGAGTGGTATTAAAAAGCTGGCCGGACAGACGTTGTGGTATGGTGTGCCGACCATTGCCAGCCGGTTTCTCGGTTACCTGATGAACCTGTCGCTGCCGCTGATCTTTGCGCAGCCCGCCACCACTGCCGACCTGACGCAGGTGTACGCGATCATCCCCTTTCTCAATGTATTGTTTACTTACGGGCTGGAGACGGCTTATTTCCGCTTTTCGCAGGAGCAGGATACCCGCCGGCTGTACAATACCCTGTCGCTGTCGCTGATCGGCTCCACGATATTCTTCACCGCTGTCCTGCTTTTTTTCAGGAATGATATCGCTGCCTGGGCCAACCTGGAGGCGCACCCGGAGTACATTACCTGGATGGCCTGGATCATTTTTTTCGATGCCCTGAGCACCCTGGCCTTTGCCCGGCTGCGACAGGAAAACCGGCCCAAACGGTATGCTTTTGCCCGGATCGCCGCCGTGGCCATGAACATTACGGTTGTCATCCTGTTCCTTGGCATCATTCCCAAATACGTGCAGAACGACCCGGACAGCTTTTTAGGTACTTTTTACAATCCCGATACCGGCATCGGCTACTACCTGATCGGCAACCTGTGCGGCAGCGTGCTCACCTTTATCCTGCTGCGCAAAGAGTTTACACAGATCCGTTTTCATTTCGACGCGGCCCTGTGGAAAAAAGTAATGCACTACACCTGGCCGCTGGTGATCGTGGGCATGGGCGGTATGGTGAACGATATGCTCAGCCGCCTCATTTACCAGCATGTGGTGGAGCTGCCGGAGGAGCAGGCCAAGCATGAACTGGGTATTTTCGGCAATATCTACCGGCTGGCGGTACTCATTACCATCATGATACAGGCTTTCCGCATGGCGGCAGAGCCCTTTTTCTTCAACCGCAGCCGCGAGGAAAACGTGCAGCGGGTGTATGCGCGGGTCATGAAATTTTTTGTGATCGCCTGCTGCTTTATGTTCCTGCTGGTCAGCCTGTATATCGACGTGTTCCGGTGGTTTTTCCAGGCCATTCACAAATCCGCCTGGACGGAGGGCCTGCACATCGTACCGCTGCTGGCGCTGGGCAATATTTTTCTCGGCATTTATTACAACCTGAGCATCTGGTACAAGCTCACGAATAAGAACCTGATGGGTGCGGCCATCACTATCGGCGGCGCGGTGATCACCATCGTGCTGAACGTGCTGCTGATACCATCATTGCATTACCTCGGCGCCGCCATTGCCACGTTCTGCTGCTACCTGTTTATGATGATCGTCAGCTACATCCTGGGTCAGCAATACTACCCGGTGCCGTATGTGCGCAAAAAACTGATCGCCTACCTGGTGCTGGTGATCCTGATCTATGGCATACACCGCGGACTGGTGCGCCTCTGGGACAATCATTGGTTCAATCTCGGGCTGGCTACGCTTTTCCTGTTCCTGTTTACCTCTTTCGTGGTAAAGATCGAACGAAAGGAGCTGGAGCGAATGCCGCTGATCGGCAGGCTTCTCTCCAAAAAAGCTTAATACATTTTCACATACGGGTTGTTCATTTTTTCAAACCCGATAGTCGTCACCGGGCCATGACCGGAATACACTTTCGTATCGTCCGGCAGGGTGAATAATTGCGTCTGGATGCTTTGCACCAGCTCGTCGTAATCACCGCCCGGCAGGTCCGTCCGCCCGATACCGCCGTTGAACAGCACATCCCCGCCGATCACGAATCCGCCCGCCTGGTGATAAAAGGAAACGCTGCCCGGCGAATGCCCGGGGGTGAACAGCACGTCCAGTTCATCGCTGCCAATACGGATGGTTTCACCTTCGCGGATATAGACCAGCTCGCCTTCGTAATTGACAAAGGGCAGCTGCCACATGTCCCCGGCTGCAGATGCAAAATCCAGTACCGGCTTTTCCTTTTCATGGATATGCGGTACCAGGCCCCAGGTATCAAATATGAACTTATTTCCGAATACATGGTCCAGGTGGCAGTGCGTATTCAGCAGCAATACCGGCCGCAGCCCGTTTTCTTCGATAAAGGTTGTTAAGGTATTCCTTTCTTCGGCAAAATAACAGCCGGGGTCGATAATGCAGCAATCCCTTTCTTCGTTATAGAGCAGGCAGGTATTTTCCTGGACCGGGTTAAAAACGAAGGTTTTAATGCTTAGCATGGGTTTTTTCGTACTTTTAAGTGTGGACCGGAAACCGGTAATTTTGTAGCCCTGTTCCGGGTCCCGAAAAAACACGCTGAGTAAACCATTTGTTTCTTCTCCCCGGAGCTGTTATTGAAAAAGCGAAGATAGCAGGAATTAAAAAGTTGCCGAGGCAACGATATAAAACAAAGCACGATTAAGAACAAAAAGAAACAGCAAAGAATTCTATGAATAAAGTAGTACGCCTGATTGCCTGTCTGTTGACCTTTGCATGGATGGGCGCCGATGCGCAAGTGAGCACAGTGGAGTTTGGAAAGAACCGCGTTCAATACCAGAAATTTTACTGGAAGTATTACCAGACGGAAAACTTCAATACCTATTTCAGCCAGGACGGGCTGGGGCTGGGCAAGTATGTGGCCCAGATCGCCGAAACCGAGCTGCCCGGCATTGAAGAGTTCGTGGAGTACGGCCTGCAGCGCCGGATCAACATCGTAGCGTATAACAATTTCGACGAGATGCAGCAGTCTAATATCGGGCTGGGCATCGACTGGCAGAATACAGGCGGCGTGACCAAGCTGGTGAACAATAAAATGCTGGTGTACTTCGACGGCAACCACGAAAACCTGCGCCGCCAGATCCGCCAGGGGCTGGCCAAGGTGCTGGTGGACAACATGCTTTTCGGCGACGACCTCGGCGAGTTTGCCGCCAACCAGGCCCTGCTCGACCTGCCGCAATGGCTCACCGACGGATACATCCTGTATGCCGCCGAAAACTGGTCGCCGGCGCTGGACGATGAGCTGCGCTCCACGCTGCTGTCCGGCAAATACAACAACTTTTACCAGTTCGCTTTTGAAAAACCGCTGCTAGCCGGCCAGGGTTTTTGGAAATATATTGCCGACAAGTACGGCAAAAACAAGGTCACCTATTTCCTGTACCTGAGCCGCATCTACCGCAACCTGAATAATGCCTCGAAAAAAATTACCAGCAAGAAGTTCAAGGATGTGCTGCGCGATTTTATGCTGGAAGTGCCACAGCAGTATTACAAGGACCTGCGTGGCCGCCGTGTTGCGCCAAAGGGCCAGCTGTCGGTAAGCGAAGTGATCGGCAAAAAGGATGTGATCCGCTTCAATGCGAACCCCAACCCCAAAAGCTTTACCTATGCCATGGTGGAGTTTCGCCAGGGCCAGTACCGCGTGGTGCTGATGGAAAACTTCGTCACCCGCAAAGTGCTGCTGAAACTGGGCACCCGCTCCAAAGGCGACGAGATAAACCCCAACTACCCCATCCTGGCCTGGGATGGCAAGGGCACCCGGCTGGCCGTGCTGTACACCGAAGAAGGCAAGCTGAAACTCTTCATATACGATGCCGTAAACCGCATCAAGACCATCAAGCAGGAGCTGCCCATGTTTGACCAGGTGCAGGACATGAAATACATGCTGGACGCCAATACACTGGTATTAAGCGCCATCCGCAGCGGGCAAACCGATATTTACGTGTACAAGATCGACCGCCAGTCGATCGACCAGATCACCAACGATGTGTACGACGACCTGGACCCTTCGTTCGTGGCCTTCCCCAACAAGACAGGCATCATGTACGCCAGCAACCGGCCCTCTGCCCTGGCCGCCAGCACGGAAGATTCAATTCCCCGTGACCGCTTCAACATTTTCCTGGTGGACAACTGGAACCAGTCTGACTACAAACAAATTTCCCAGCTGACCGCGCTGAAATACGGCAATGCCCGTTTCCCTTCGCAATACAACACCTCGCACTTTACCTTTATCAGCAACGAAAACGGGATCAATAACCGCTATGCCGGTTTCTTCCGTACCGAACGCGCCGGCCTCGATACCCTGGTGTTTGTAGGCGACGAAGTACTGCGCAACCCGCCGCAGAAAGAGGTAGACAGCCTGCTGAAAGAATGGAACAAAACGGATATCGACTCGGTGGGATTCGTTTCCATCACCAATGACTCTTCGTATGTATTCCCGCTGACCAACTACCAGAACGGCATGCTGGAAACCCGCACCGCCGGCGACAACCAGCAGGTGAGCGAAGTGGTAAAAATGGGTGATGTGAAGATGCTGTACCGCCTGAAAGTGGATGAGAACGTGTTGCGCCGCCGCAATATCTCGGCCCGGCCCACGGAATACATGAAGCAGGTGATGGACGAGGACAGGCGAAACCGCAACAAGCAGAGCGACCTGCAGGCACAGCCCGAACAGAAAAAACAAACCGACTTCTTCCAGAGCGGTTTCGACGAGGAAAAACCCGATACGGCACGTGCAGCATCAGCCAACCCAGCGGATATAACCGGGGAGGTGAAAGAGCCGGTATTGCGCAAGGCCAAGCTGTATGAATACCGCCCGCCGAAATTCTTTACGGATTACGCAGTCACCGGCTTCAACAACTCGGTACTGACCGTGAATAAATTTCAGCCCTATGGCGGCGGCGCAGGCCCCATCTATCTGTCCAACGGCAGCGACTTCAACGGGCTGATCCGCATGGGTACGTCGGACCTGATGGAAGACGTGAAATTTACAGGCGGCATCCGCATTGCGCCCAACCTCCGCGACAACGACGTACTGTTTGAATTCTATAACCTGCGCAAGCGGCTGGACTGGGGCCTCACTTATTTCCGCAGCAGCAACCAGGTGCAGTTTGTCGGCACTCCCTATATCGGCAAAACGTTTTCCAACTATTACCTTGCCCGGCTGCGCTATCCTTTCGACAGGGTGCGGAGCGTAAGGGCTACCATCGGGCCCCGTTTCGACAAGACCGTCATCACATCCAGGGATCGTTTTTCGCTGGAGGCCGACGACATCCGCATCACCTACGGTCAGCTGAGCCTGGAATATGTATACGACAATACCACCATGCCGGCCACCAATATCTGGCATGGCCTGCGCTACAAGATATTCGGCGATATGTTCAACCAGCTGAGCAAATCTACCGGTCCCTCGGAAGGCAAAATGCTTTTCAACGCAGGGTTCGACGCACGCCATTACCTGCCCATCTACCGCAACCTGATCTGGGCTGTGCGTGTAGCCGGTGATTTCTCCTTTGGCGATCAGAAAGTAGTGTACTACCTGGGCGGCGTGGACAACTGGTTCTCTCCTAAATTTACCAATGAGAACCTGCCGACACAGAACTATACCTACCAGTCGCTGGCCGTCAACATGCGCGGGTTCAAGCAAAACATTGCCAATGGCAACAACGCGATCGTGATCAACAGTGAAGTGAGGCTGCCCGTGTTCCCCACGCTGCTGAACAAGCCGATCAATAACGCGTTTCTCCGCAACTTCCAGGTCACGCAGTTCATCGACCTGGGTACGGCCTGGGAAGGCGGGCTGAAAGCCATCAGGCGTCCGCAGACCATCTATTCCAGCAGCGATCCCAATGCGCCTGTCGTGCGGCTCAAAGCCGGCGGCGTAGGTCCCCTGGCCGGTGGATACGGATTCGGCGCCCGCAGCACACTGCTCGGTTATTTCCTGCGCGTGGATGCAGCCTGGGAAATGAACGGTCTGTTCCGCGGCAAACCGATGTGGTACTTTGCCATGGGATTTGACTTTTAAAAAAACTGCACTTCTGCCAATAGCGAAAGCCCCTTCAGACGAAGGGGCTTTCTTTTCAAAACCAACCCCGGCATGTGCCCGGGGCGGGAGCTGCGGTGACGGATCACCATTGTATCTTCCTGGAGAAATACATGATCACGGCGAGGGTCAGGAACAGGCCGATGCTACCCAGCAGCAGCGAGTAATCCTGCAGCTGAAGAATAGTGAAAATGTACCCGTACAGCAACACCAGCACCACGCTGAGCAGCGAGCTGAGCCGGGTGGATTGCAGCAATCCCTTGACAAACCACCCGATCAGGCCGATCGTTGCCGCCGAAGCAATGATATACGCGCTGTTGAAACCCATGTATTCAGAAAACGATAATAGCAACGTATAGAACAGGATAAGCGCCAGCCCGATCAGCGCATACTGGAAAGGATGCACCGATTTGCGGTTCACGGTCTCGATCAGGAAAAACGCCGAGAACGTGAGCAGGATGCACAGGATGGCATACTTCACCGAGCGCATCGTCTTCTGGTACCCGTTTACGGGAATGAACAGGTCGGCGCCAAACGCATCGTTTTTCAGGGTATAGGCATCGCCTTTCCAGGCCTGCGGAAAGCTGCGGGTATGGGCCATGCTTTTCCAGGTGGCCACAAAACCGCTGTCGCTGATGCGGTGGGTGGATAGCTGGGCGCCGGTAAAGCTGGGATCGGGCCAGGAAGAGGCCATCTTCACCATTGTTTCCCTGCCCACGGGAGTAAACAGCAACTGCTCAGACCCGTTCACATGGAGCGTCGTGGAAAAATGAACCGCTTTGTCCGCCGCCACAGCTACCGGTGCAGTGAACCCTTCCTGCATCACACCGTTATTGACAGGAGCAGGACTGAGCTGTACCGGCTCACCGTTCCAGCTGACCTGTATGCTTTCCTGTAATCCTTTGGCATCTTCCAGCGACATGCAGATATAGGCTTCGTTCCACAACACGCTGGCAGGGTCTATCTTCAGTTGCTGCAGCGGCAGGGTACCGAACACACCGCTCAGGCTGAGCGTGGAAGAATAAAGCATGACCTGGTAAATGCCCCGGTGGCGCTCTTCAGGTTGCACGTCGGCATTGATGGTAAGGCTGTCCGGGAGAATATAGGCCAGCTTTTTCTTGCCGGCAGGCGATCCGCTGTCAGCAAGTGTGTCGGTATAAGGCAGCACCAGCACCGGACCCGTGATGTTTTGCCGGCCGGCCCATTTGCTGCTCACTTCCGCAAAAGCTTCTTTCTGCCGGGCTTCCCGCTCGCGCACCAGGTCCTGCACAAAATAGGCGGGGATCAGCAGCAGCAGCACCAGCCCCGCGATCATCAGGCCTTTGAGCAATAGTTTTCCTTTTTGCCATACGCTGGCGACGATTGTGTTGGTATCCATTTTATTGTTGGTTTATTTTTTTCGATACGGTATTGCGCATTTTCTGTTCCTACTTATTGCAGCTTGTAAACACGCATGTGTTCGGCCATCTCCCGCAGGGTGATGTAGAGCAGGGTCATAAAGACCGACCAGCTGGTGACCATGCTCCATTCCATCTTATTCTGCAGCGGATGCCCTACCAGCTCCAGCATTTCGCCAAACAGCGAAAAGGGCTGCACCACCACATCCCAGCTGTTGTAGCGCAGGTAGCGCCCCAGGTAAATGCCAAATGCATTCAGCCACATAAAGGCAAACACGAAAAGCAGGGATAACCGGCGGCCGCTCACCACCTGCAGCACCATCTCTGTTTTCCTGACGGAAAGAATGCCCAGCAGCAACCCGTTCCAGGAAAAAGAAAACAGGATGAGCAGGTCGAACCATTTGGGAGCGGTATGCACTTCCACGAGGTGAAACAGGTCGGTTACGATATAAAAAGAGTTGGGAATGAAGAGCAGCCAGACCAGCAGCACGGCCCCCGTCTTCCACCGGCTTTCCATCACCGCCGGCCGGCCCGTCAGCCACCCGCTGATGGCATAGGGCACATAGGCCAGGAAAAGATTCCAGACCAGCGAAAGATAAGTGAGGTGACCGGTGACGGCGATGCGGCCACAAACCAGCAGGCAGCTGAAGCAGCAGGACAGGAACAGCCATTGCCGGAAGCTGAACAGCAAGGGCCGCGAACGGTCAGATGATCGGGTATACATGATTAAAAATTTTAGGGATGAAAACAAGACCGCCGGTGGCCAGGGCGGCAATGGCAGCCACGAGTACGGCGCCGGCCGCGAGGTCCTTGATATAGCCGGCCTGCGGGTGGTAGTGCGGCGACACCATGTCCATGATCCGTTCTACCACCGTGTTGAATGCCTCGGCGATCCATACACCGGCGGTAACGATCACCAGCGCGATCTTTTCGCCGGCAGACAGGTAAAAAAAACAGGACAGGATCGCGAGCAGGACCGTGGCCATACCATGCAGCCGGGCATTGGGCTCTTCGCGCAGGAACCGGCAGATACCGCTGATCGCATACCGGATGCTGGCATACCGCGAGCGCAGGGAGAATGATTTTGTATGCATACAACGTTTTTTCAGATCATGCCCGGTTTAAAAGCGGGTCCGGTAAATACCTGCATCAGCTTTTTGAATTGTTTGTACCGCAGCAGTATGGCAGCAGCCACGGCCATTGCCCCGGGCAGTACCAGCAGCAGCTTTTGCGGCTCCGCCATCTGGTGAAATCCCAGCAGCAGGGCAGCGCCAAAGGCGGTCAGGATCACTTCCATTACCAGCCAGGCGCCAAACCGCGTTTGCACAGAAAAGCTGGCGCGGCTGATCACCTCCAGGCAAAGCCATCCTGCCACCAGGCAGGGAAGCGAATAGGGCAATGCCCTGATCAGGATATCGACATAGACCCATATCACATCGCTATCGAAAAAGAAATGGGGTTGCCCGGGTACGAAAGCAGCAACACAAAAAACGAACACAGGGTGCAGCAGGCTGGCCGCTAACCAGGTATAAAATGCATGCGAGAACATAACAACTGTTTTATTGGTAAACCGGTTTTTTGAAAAAGGGTAATAGGGTTCTTTCTCCTGTTATTTTGCTGATGGCTTTGTCAAGGTCTTGCCGGCTGGCGCAGGTCACATTCACCAGTGCATAATTGCTCCGGCTCCGGAGCATGTCCCACCGCCAGGCCAGCTGACCGGTCAGGATGCTGGTGCCGTTGCTGTACCACCATGCCGAATACAGTTTTTCACCGCCGCTTACCAGCAGTGCGGTATAAATAGCATGGCCGCCAATATGCTCCTGCTGCACCTGTTCGAATGCATAGCCACTCCCTTTCCAGCAGGTGATGGGCGTATGGTCGGTATCGTAAAATCCACGGATATACTTGATGTAAACCAGCGACTTCCCGTCTTCCAGTTTAACGACGCCCTGCGCTGCATGGGTGGCCGTGTACCCGCTGGTTTGCTGTACCGCAGATAGATCGATCCGCCGGTGGGTATCCGTACGGGCCACATACACCGCAAGCCCTGCTACGGCAGCCAGCAAGGCCACCGGCGGGAGCAGCTTCTTCGGCGTAGCGGGAACAACAACCGGTATTGCTGCCGGCCAGGGCCGTGCACGCCGCACCAGCCACCGGGACAGGAAAACAGCAGGAATAAATACATACAGCAGCAGGCACACCAGGCCTGTTACTTCGTGCGAAAGAGTAGCCGGCAGAATGGAAAAATGAACCAACACCAGGATGCGAAAGAGGTTGGCAATGATATTCAGCAGCACAACCAGGGTGAAGTACAACAGCAGGCCGGCGCCCCTTAGCCGGCGCCTGTATTGATGCTGGAAAAAAGCCACGAGCATCACACCAAGCAGCAGCGAAGCCTCCATCATACTCAGGCCCATGCAGCCCGGATCAACAGAAAATTCCTGGCCATCCCGGATGATCAGGTTGCCCCTGGCTATGGTGGCGATGCCGGCCAGGTTGAACACATGACCCGCCAGTTTGGTCAAGGCAAGCCGGATAGGAAAACTGAACGTATTCGTGAGGTATTGAAATACCGGCGACATGAGCGCCATAGTGAAAAAAGCGAGCAGGCTTGTGCTGCCATAAAAGCATCCGGCCGAAAAGAGCATGGCAGCAGCCATGGTGAAATAGAGAAAGGTTTTGACCGGCACCAGGATGCACAAGACCATGAAGAACACTGCCAGCCAGCCCAGCCCGGAACCGGGGCACCCGCCCTGCCGGAACCGCCACACAAAGAACAGTGCCGCCAGGCCCAGTATGCAGTTCATCGACCGAAGGATAAGGTATTCCTGCAACACCAGCCCACCCGTCAGCAGGTAGCCGGCGATGATCAGCCAACCGGGGTTGACTGCCAGGCGGCGTGGCAGCGATATGTTTACCGATGCGTTCACTGTAATTGATAGGGTGTTTTCCTTTTTTTGTATAGCAACACCGCAAGCAGTGCGGCCACCAGCCCGATAAGCGCCCATTCATGCGGCTCGGGTACGGCGCCTTTTGCATGCAGCGATGCATTTTTCAGGCTGTTGCCCGTATCGTGTATACCAAATCGTTCATAATCGTCTTGTGTTTCCAGCACCACCAGGCTGGAAACCGGCGTCACCACATAGGCGGTCTGCGCCTCCTGCACCAGGCTGTCTTCCACGGACCGGTTCAGCCACAGGCCGGCGCCCAGCTGCTGCATGATATGGTTGTAGGAAAAAAGCCGCATCACATGATCAGGACCCGACTGCGCTGCCGTACCCACTGTTTTCTCAACGACCATGTCGGTGCGATGAATAACCACGCGGCCCGCGTTCTCGATATCGCCGGCAAACTGTCCTTTCTGCAGGCGCTGGACCAGCAGGTCCACCTCCCCGTTATCGTACCGGAGCACACGAAACTCTTTCAGCGAGCGCAGGAAGGGCGACAGTTCATCGCCGAGGTTGAATACATTGATGCGGGTTCCTTTTGAAAAAAATTGCCGGGTACGGTTCATAAACTCCGTTTCTTCCAGGTCGGCCAGGCGCATATGCGAGACCGCGTTTTTGGTGACCAGCAGGGTCTGTTCCGCATTGGTTATTTCATACAGCGGGAAGAGGCTGAAACGCCGGCGATGCAGCTTTTCCCAGAGCTGTTCCCGGTTTGTCTCGTCCAGTTTCATGAGCCCATTGTCGTACACCCATACAGGCCTGCCCTTTGATGCGGCCAGTACCGAACCGAACTCTTCGCGTGTCCAGGAGTGGTTGATATCCAGGTAAAGACCGGTAAACTCAACCGCCGACAACTGCCGGTGGTACGGCGACAGGGAATATTCGCTGCCCCCGAAGCTGAAAGAGCAGCCGGACAAGCCCGGATCGTTGATCTGCAGCCCCCATACCGGCTGGTACCTGCCTTTGCGGCTGTAGGACTGGCTGGCTTTGGAAACAAAGGAAGCCGGCAGGTCGAAATCGCTGACCGGCTGCTCGAAATCGACGCGGATATGCTCTTGCGCTTTATCATATGCAGGGCCTTTGAAATAGATATTTTCATACCGCAGGCTGCCGTTCGTTCTTTCCAGCGGCGATGTAATGCCGATCTTAAATTGGCGACGCTCCCCTGCAATGACCGGGAACACTCTTACCAGCACGGTATTGCCCTCCTGCCAGTGCGCCACCGATGGATCGCGCTGCTCCACTCCCACAATGGTGCGGTAGGCGGAGTCGGCGCGTCCCTTTGCCGTCAGTATTCCTTTTTCTTCCTTACCCTGTATCCATAGCGAAAGAGAAGTGACCACCGATCCTTCCGGCATGTAAAAAGTATAGATCGCCTCTCCCTGCCTGCTCCAGGCATTACGATCCCTGGTATTGGCCACGAGGATCGTTTTCTCCGTGTAAGCCAGGTTGCAACGTGGCCATATTTTCACTTCGGTAATGACGGAATCTGTACGCAGCTCTTCATCCGACCAAAGGCGCTCTTCGGCTTCATGGTGCAAATCAAACGCTGTTTCCAACAGCTTTATCCTGCTTTCTTCATCGATACCTATTCGCGGTGAAAAGAACGAGGCGATCATCACCAGCGGGTCGTGCTTCCGGGATTCGATACGGCTGCGTACCGGCGTGCTCCAGAAAAAATCGCCGGTTGTCTCCTTCGGACTGCTGTATACGAGATCGCCCTTCAGCACCGTTTGTACAAAATAACCGGGAGCCAGGTTTTGCGACGCTGCTACCCAGGCCGGTAACCCGGCTGTGTTGCCGGCGCCGGCCATCCAGGCGCGGTTGACCTGGCCGACCGTGGCGTACCACTGAGCGACATACGCCACAACGATCACCAGGGCTGTGGTCAGCCCGCCAGCAAAGCTAATCTGGTATTGTTTATTCCTTCGCGCTATCCTGTTTTGAAGCAGGATACTATACGTAAAAAGTAATGCAGGCACAAAAACATGAACGGAAAGCCCGAGAACAGGGGAGGCAGCGGCACCCAATACATACAGCGGCATCAGGTACAGGGACAGGTAAAGGAAAGCAGCCAGTGTAATCCCGTTGAGAAAACTGGTGAAATGCCTGGCCCACCGGGGCAGTGCAGCGAAATAAGCCATCGCCATACTGTTGGCGCACACGAGCACGAGCAGCGCAGAGAACCATCCGGCCGACCGTTCAAAAATGGCGATCTCCTGGTTGAGCGCCCAGGCGCTGATAAAGAGCAGCAGCAGCAGTAAAATGACATGATGGATCCGGGCCTCTTTTGACACCCGCTTTTTTTCAATAAGCCGGTAAATGAAATAAAAGGCCGTCAGCCCGAAATTGAACAGGAACACACCGAACCCGGCCTGCCGCTGGTCATTCACCAGGGCAGGCAGGCAGTAGAGCAATAGGGAAATACCCAGGCTGATGACGCCGGTGCGGTAAACTTTGTCTGAAAATCGTTTCCGGAGCAGGTACATGCGGTATTATTTAAGAGTGAGTAGTGGCATGTTTTCCAGTGCAGTGATCCTTCGGTAACAAATAGCCAGCGGCAGCAGTCCGGCTACACCGAAGGAACAATCGATCAGGCGCCAGCCGATGGGGATGCCGCGGAAATAGCCGGCAACCAGTGCAAAAGGAATGACCAGGACACAGGCGATCATACCAAAGCTGATCACCCATTTGTTGCGCACCGGGTCGCGCAACGGACCGATGAACAAAACAGCGAGGACGAAGTGGGCAAAAGCCAGCCAGTCGTAACCATAGGCAATAAAAGGATAGCGTTGGTTGGTATCGGCCACGCCTTTGTATACCCGGCCGATCCAGGCGCCCGGGTCAGTATCCGGCGAAAAACAACCGGCAAGAAAAGCCAGCTCTCTCTCCACGGGTATAGCAGTCAGCCCGCTCAGGAACAGGGCGATCATAAAAAAGACCAGCCACCGGCGAATGATTTTTATTTCTTTATTCATTTTTAAAAGTACTTTGTATTTCAAAGTATAGGGGCAAAAAAAATTATTTTACTCCTTTGATCATGTTTTCCAGTGCAGCAATATGGTCGGAAAAAGCTTTCTCCCCGCTCCGTGTTACGGAATAGGTAGTATTGGTCTTGCGCCCGATAAACCCCTTGTGCACCTTGATATAGCCGTTCTCCTCCAGGCTCACGAGGTGCGTGGCCAGGTTACCGTCCGTCACCTCCAGCATCTGCTTCAGATCGTTGAAGCTGATTTCTTCGTTCACCACCAGGATGCTCATCACCCCCAGCCTGATGCGGTTATCGAATACCTTATTTAAACCTGTTATCGGATTTTTCAAACCTTAAACTTTAAACTTTTTCACTTTAAACCTGCTAAACCTATTCAACCTTTGAAACTTTTCGTTCATACTTCCACCACATGATCACGCCATAAATGATATGCAGCACGCCAAATCCCAACGCCCAGAAATAAAGCCCGTAGCCGATCCACTGCATATTCAGCAGCCCCACCACGATCTGGCAATACCCGAGGTAGCGGATATCCGTGAGCGTATACTTGCTGGCATTCACCAGCGCCAGGCCGTAAAAGAGCAGGCAACAGGGAGCCACAAACCGCCATTCATTGTGCTGCAGCATGCCAAAAATAAACAATCCTCCCGTGGCCAGCGGTATGGCCATGTTCCAGAACAACCGCCGCGATGTATGATCCCAGAGCGAGAGGCCCTGCCGGTTCGACTTGCGCCAGGTGAAGTATAAGGCTGAAAGAAAGGCCGCCAGGAATACGCCGGCTGCCAGCCCGAGCAGCTTTACTTTCAACGCAGCAAAATCCACGTCGGTAAAAAAGCCACGGGCATTGTAATCGGTGTAATAATCGCTGAACACGATATTGCGGGCTACCCAGGCGCCTGCCAGCGCCCAGCTGCCGGCGGCCACGCCGCTCAACCCGCTAAGTGAAATAAAACGGCTGGAACGCTCCATCAGCCGGCGGATGTCCCTGACATCCTGCAAACGGTCTGTCTGTTGGTTTTGATCGCTCATAAAAAGCACTTTGAAAAACAAAGTAACAGTGATTTGTTCATTTCCCAAAATTAATTTTGTTCCCCCTTCTTTACGCCCGTCACCCGATTACTTCCGGAAACCGGTACCTTTGCGGTGATGAGCCGTGGCCCCTATTATCACTGTATCCCGATCCTTTTATTCCTTGGTTCGTTCGCCCTGCCGGTCTTCAGCCAATCGCGGCTCATCAGCGGGTATGTAAAGGATGCACACAGCGAAGAGCCTGTGCCTTTTGCCTCGGTTTATTTCCTGCACGCGACCATCGGCAAGCTCACCGACTCTTCCGGTTACTTTTCCTTTCTCCTGGACCAATGGCCCTCCGATACCCTGGTAGTGACCTGCGTAGGTTACCAGCCCGTACAATTCGCCATCCCCAAAAACAAAGATTCCATCCTGGCCGATCTGCGCATGGAACGCGGTACGTTCAACGAAGGGGTGACCGTGCGGGTAAAAGTAAACAAGGGGTTGCTGCTCTGGCGCAAGATCGTGCAGCACAAGCAGCAGAACGACCGGTACCGGTTCGCCAATTTTTCCTATGAATTGTACAACAAGCTGGAACTGGATATCAAGAATGTCAATTTCGGGAAGATCACGCGGTTCAAACCCCTGCGGCCTGTAGGCGACCTGATCACCGACAACATGGACAGCAGCGCAGGCCTACGGGTCCTGCCCGCCTATCTCACCGAAGTAATCTCCGATTATTACTACCAGAAAAAACCGATGAAACGGCGCGAGGTGATCAGGGGCGCCAATACCAACGGCGTGAACAACGAGAGCCTGGTCAAATTTCTCGGCGGCATGGACCAGAACATCAACGTGTACAACAACTTTATCCCGGTCTTTGACAAACAGTTTGTAAGCCCGGCCAGCGACAACGGCGACCTGTACTATAACTACCGCGTCACCGACACACAGCAGATCAATACCCACCGCTATTATCACCTCGTATTTACGCCCCGGCGCAACGGCACCAACACGTTTGAAGGCGATTGCTGGGTACATGCCGGCACCTTCGCCATCCAGAAAATGAACCTCCGGCTCGGCAAGGACGCCAATATCAATTTTGTGGAAAACCTCAGCCTGATCCAGGAGTTCAGGCTGATCAACGACTCCACCTGGTTCCTGGCCAAAGACAAGTTTGTAGCAGACCTTTCGCCCATCGGCAAAAACAGTCCCGGCTTCATCGGGCGCAAGACCACCACCTACCGCAATATCGTGGTGAACGATTCGTCCGTCATCAGCGAACTGAACAAGAACAAGGTGATGGAAGAAATCATTACCGAACCCGGCGCCGCTGAAAAGGACAAAGTTTACTGGAGCCAGTCGCGGCACGAAGAGCTCAGCAAAACGGAGGCCGGCATCATCAGAATGATCGATACGCTGATGAATGCGCCGGTGTTCCAGCGCCTGACGGAGCATATCAACTTTATCGCGACCGGCTACCGCAATATCGGCAACTTCCAGATCGGTCCCTGGTACAACTGGGTTACTTCCAATTCCTGGGAAGGCTTTCGCCTGCGCTTCGACCTCGGCACCAACCGCAAGTTCGACAAGCGCTGGTGGTGGCACTGGTACCTGGCCTATGGCTTTGGCGATAAAAAGCTGAAAGGCAAAGGAGAGTTGTTTTACCTGCCTCAAAAACACCCGCGCCGGTACTGGTACCTGTCGTATACCAACGATCTCGATTTCGGGCAGAACTATTACGGAGAAGTAACGGCCGATAATGTGTTTGCGCTGGCCATCCGCAAACCTGGTGTACCCGTCAAGTTCATCAAGGTGGATGAAAAGCGGTTCGAGTTTTTCAACGAGCACCGCTCCGGTCTGTCGGAGCTGGTGGCCATCACTCACAAAGGTTTTACCCCGCTGAAAAACATTCCTTCCAAAGATTCCTTTCCTGCCGGCTACAACGGGCGGTCGCCGCTGACGACGTTCGAAGTATCGCTGCGGCTGCGGTTTGCCTACCTGGAAAAATTCCTGGAAAATACTTTCTTCCGTACCAGCCTTGGCAGCCCCTACCCCATCGGCGAGATCTATATTGCACGCGGCATAGCAGGGGTGTTCAAAAGCAGCTACAACTATACCAAGCTGTCTGCCAGCGTATCCGACTATATCAAAATACCGCCGCTGGGCAGCATTTCGTTCCAGGCCTATGGCGGCAAAACCTTTGGTACGCTGCCTTATGTGCTGCTGGATATTGCGCCTGGCAACGAGCTGCATTACTATAACAGGTACGCCTTCAACATGATGAACCGCTACGAGTTCATCCACGACAAGTATGCCGGTATCAACTTTGAGCACACGATCGGCAATGGCATCTTCCGCCTGTTTCCGAAGCTGAAACTGCGGCAGCTATGGACCGTCAAGACCCTCTGGGGCAGCCTGTCTGCCGCCAACCGGGCCTACAATTTCAAACAGGGCAATACCTTCCAGACCCTCGATGGCAAAACCTATATGGAGATCGGCACGGGCGTCGATAATATACTGCATGTGTTCCGCATCGACTTTGTGTGGCGCGTGCTGCCTGCCCTGACCGGGAGCGACACTAAAAAATTCGGCATCTTCGGCAGCTTCCGGCTGGCCTTCTGATCACTCTTCTTCCTGCTCCTCCAGCTTGTCCAGGTAAGCAGCCAGCTGCTGATCGATCTTTTCCGCATCGAAGTTCTCTATCCAGTATACGCCGGCAGCTTTGTCGCCGCCTTCCATCTTCCTGGCATCAATGAAATAAGGTCCGGCAATACCGAGATACGTATAGTCGGCTGCATCGCCCTCTTCGCCGCCTTCATAGCTCACTTTGAACAGGTAAAAACGCTTTTTCTCCCCGTTGTACATGATCTCGCGCTTACCGATATAGCTCAGGCCGGGCTCTTCTTCATCATACGCCTCCGTATATACATCCGATTCGGCAAGGTATTGCTGCGTAAGGTACCTGGCAGGGAAAAACTGCAGCTTGCCCACCTGGTGCAGCTGGTCGTACAATGTCCTGCGCCAGGCCTT
>JBEVLT010000006.1:0-26784 GCA_040509055.1 Chitinophagaceae bacterium | reverse complement strand
AAAACCTCGTGCCCCTGCACAGGCCTACTCCATCACCTCCACCTCCAGCCCTTCCTGCCAGTGCTTGTGCTCCGGTGTATAATACAGGTAAGTCGTGCTGGCCTTTCCTTTGTACAGACCCGGCACTTCGGCTTTCAGGTCCAGGTTGATCGTTTTGGTCTCGCCGGCAGCAAACCCCATCCAGTAAAAAACCAGGTAATTGTCGAATATCTCGTAATAAGCCGCCTGGTTCTTCTCTACCAGCTCTTTCAGTTGCCAGGGCTGCGCCGCCAGGCCTGCCGGGATACCGATCTTGGCAATAGCCATCGGCTGCAACCCGCCTTTGTTGTGTACGTCCACCTGCAGGCGCACCGTTTCTCCTGTTCTCACCTGCGTGGCCGTTAACCGGGTGGTGAGTTCCAGTTCCGCTTTATCACTGTTGGGCGGTATGAACGTACTGTACGCTACTTCCAGGTTGTAGGGAATGGCCTGGTCCTCGCGGCTGTACTGTACCGAAAAGGTATTGTTTCCTTCCTGTAGCGCACCGCTGACTTCCGTGGCTTCAGAAACAGGCTTACCGTTTATGGTAAACAACATCTGCGACTCCTGCAATACGGCCCCGATCAGTTGCTGGTAGGCAACGATCGCCTGCAATGCAAATACCGTAGCCTGCGTGGAGCCATACCCGTAATAACTTTTCTGCGCCAGTATGGTAGAAATGATCTCCGCGACCAGGCCGATCGACGGTGACGGTTCGCGCATCAGCGCCAGGGCATACAGCGACAGCGTTTCCACCCGCAGCGACTGGCCTCCGGAATTGACCACGCTGGTCTGCGAGGGGAGCTGTGTATTTTTATAGATAGCGGACACGGCATTCATCAGCTGCCGGTAATCGGACTGGTTTTTCATATTGGATGCTGCCACCGCCATCATAGCCAGCTGGTAACCATCCTTCGTGTTCAGCGCCTGCTTCACGGCCGCTGCATATTCGCGCTGTATCTCACTGCCTATACCGGCCTGCGTCAGGGCATACACGATATAGATATTGGCAATGGCATTGGGAACAGAAGCGAACCTATCGTACCCGTCGGAAGCAAGCAGGAAACCGCCTTTGCCATCCCTGCGGCTCAGCAAGAACTTTTTCGTACGCGTCAGCATGGCCTCATTCACTTTGATGAACGCTTTCATGTCAGTAAACTCCAGCAGCCCGTAAGCAGTAAGCGCTTCATGGGGAGGTGTGTGGCCAAACCATTCGAAGCCGTTATTCGCCGTTTCAAAACCGGTGAGCCGGGCGTAACCTCTTTGCAGGTAGTCCAGCGCCTTCTTTTCTATAGCCGGATTTGATTTGCCTGATTCGCGCAGGTATTTGAGAATATAAATGTTCGGGTACGTAGCAGACGATGTTTGCTCAAAGCAGCCATAAGGCTCCCGCAGCATCGATTCGATGCCATCGAGCAGGTGACCTTCCAGGTTGCGGTATAATTTCAGGCTGGCTGCGAGGCTGCCGGGTACCATTTTACTGATGGCGATAGCATGGGTCGCCGACCGGTTGCCGGAAAACGTTGTCACTACGGGAAAGCCTTTTTCACTGGCGGTAACAGGCAGTACAAGGGTTTCTTTGGAAAGCGGGCTGGTAATGGTAAACCGGACAGACCCGGCTACGGCCGCTGTCGCCTCCACAGGAATGGCCACCTGCACAGCACCGGATGGAGCCAGCGTGATCAGCGAGTCATAGTGCCCCGCCTTCATACCGGCAGGCAGCTCCACGCGAATGGAAACCGTGAGCGGCACCGGTTTATTATTTTTTATCACCAGCGGCAGCCTGGCCTTGTCGCCTGCAGTGAGGTAAGGAGGAATTTTTACATCTACGGTCAGGGCATTTTGCGTGGCATAGGTCATTTCCGTTCTGCCGGGTTTGCCATTGTACCCGATGCCTTCTGCAATGGCCCGGAACGTGGTGGTGGCATCGGAATTATAAAACTCGATCTTCGCCGTACCGTTCCGGTCTGTCTGCACTACCGGGTTCCAGTAGATGGTTTCCCTGAAATCGTCCCTTATTTCAGTATCCGTGGTCGTATAGGCAGGCGCATAGAATCGCCTGGCGATGGTACAAACCGGCCCGGAAGTTTGTATCACCTGCGATGCATAGCTGAACCGGTTACCGACGGGAATACGTATTTTATCATACCGCATCTTATCCGATTCGATCACGATCACCCCGTAAGCTGCGGCCGAGCCATACAGCGCTGCGGCACTTGCATCTTTAAGCACGGTAATGGATTGAATATCCTCGGGGTTCAGGCTGCGCAGGTCCGGCGCCTGCATCGGCACGCCATTCAGGATAAACAGGGGCTGGTTCATGCCGGTCAGCGAAGCCATGCCACGTATCCTGATCGCAGGCCGCTCAAGCGGATTTGCAGCCCGGTTGATCACCAGGCCAGGCACCTTTCCCTGCAATACAAAATCGATATTCGTGGGCACAATGATCTCTTTTGCATCGATGCGTGTTGCCGCACCGGTTATGTCACGTTTTCGCAGGTTGGCATACCCGATCACCACTACCTCGTTCAATTGGTTGCCCGGCGGATTTATCTCTCCTGCCGGTTTGCCCGCAACGGCTGCGGGAGCAACAGCTTTTACACCCGGTCCCGAAAGGTTCATATCCACGATCACCGGCACATCACCCGGCGAGGAGAGTGTTTGCAGCCCAACGGATCGGGTCATATTGTATCCCATCCCGTTTTGAAGAATCAGGATCGCGACCTTTTCTTTTTTGGTTTCCGGGGCGGCAAACAAATAGTACCTGGAATTGGGCACAAGCTGCGAAAAGAAAAATAACCCGTCTGCCGTAGTAGCCGCAACAACGGCCTGCCCATTCGCCACCGCCTGCATCAGGTACACCGTCGCCCTGGCCGGGTTACCTTTGCTGTCAACAATCTTTCCGCTCAGCACATTGCCCTGGTCGGGAATGAATTTGAGCTTTCCTTCCGCCTGCACATAGTCCGTGTAATCGAAGTAACGATAGCCATGGGTAAGCATGACGAGGTCAAGCGCCGGTATAGCTTTCGGTTCCTCTTTTTTGAAATAAAACTGCGGCTCTTCGATCTTTCCTTTCAACTCGGAACTCATCAGCAGCCAGGACAGGATATGGTCCTGTTTATCATCGGCCATTGTCCACAGCTTATCATCCAGCACGGCCAGGGAGAGATTGGAAGGGACAGGTTTGCCGTTCTCATCCGTCGTCCGCACGGTAAGCGTTACTTTTTCCCTGGGCAGGTAATTCGTTTTGTCGGCGCCGATCGATACCTGCAGCATGCGATGCCCGTTCAAAAACAGGAGCCGTTCCGCCAATGGCACGCCCGTCTGTTCAGACAGCGTAAACTGCGCAATACCGGCCGGGAACAACCCCTCCTCTATCGTAACGGTATTCTCTCCTTTTTGCAGCGCGATCGTTCGGTTAAAATAAACTACCCCTTTTGTTTGTCCCGATAGTAGCACGGTCCTCTCGGCTGTGCTGGTCAGCTTCACCAGTATCTCCCGGTCCTTTTTCGAAAAATTCATTACAACACCGGTGGCAGCAGCGCAGGGAAAGGAAAATGCCCCGCGAATACCGGATGGGGAAGTGACCCTGGCCGTATACACAACTCCCTGCCGCGGTGTAAAAGCAAATTTGCCCATCCCGGCATGATAACTTTCAAACGAAGCCACCTTGTTATTCTCATTGTCCCATATCTCTCCGCTTATATCAGCAGGTTTACCATGTTCATTCACCGCCTTAAAAGCGATCCATGACGGGATGCCGGCTACCAGCGTGCCGCCTTCCGGCATAAACTGCAGGTCCACTTTGTTGAGCAGGATAGGAACGCTTCTCGAAACGGACTCGGTATATGAATCGTAGCTGATCGTTACATTCAGCAGGCCGTCGGTGGTGGTCAGGTTGTCCGGCAGAAAAAATTTCAATTGCGCTTTTCCCTCCTTATCGGTCCTGAATTCTTTTGTTTGCACCACGTTGCCCGCCAGCGATACGGTAAACTTTCCTGCATAATTCCGGATGGGCTGGTTGGCCAGGCTGCGCATGGAAAAATCGGCCATCACTTCCGCGCCGGGACCGAATCCTTTGCCCGGGAAATCCAGCTTCATCAGGATGCGTGGCGAGATCACTTTCTGCACGACCAGCTCTTTGGTGAAAAACAGGTCCTCTCCTTCGTTCCGCATCCAGGTAGTATAGCTCCGGATCTTGTAAATACCCCCGGCAGCAGCATCGTCAAACGTAACCGAGCCTTCGGCATAACCGTTCTCGATCCTGTAATTTCCGGTCTGCACCACGCTGCCCGCAGGATTGAGCAGCTCCACGTATACCACGTTGCTCGCCCGGGCCGGCAACTGGTTCTGCGCAGCCACGACGTATATCTTAAAATAGGCCGTTTCGCCGGGTGTAAAAAACACATGGCTGGTCTGGATATATATCTTCTCTTTATCCGAAGCATAATCATAACGCTGTGCCATACCGGCAAACGCGAAAAGCCAACCGAATATCAACAGGCAAACATTCTTCATGACTGATATTTTTAAAACTGGATGGAAACAGAGCACCCGAATGATTGAAGGGAAGGAAGGTTGAAAAAATCAAGTCCGGCCGTATTCGGATAATCGTACAATAACTGGCCGGGATCGCCGCCTTCATAGGCCGTCCACACCAGCAGGTTGTGGGCATACGCGGTGAATACAACACGCTGGATATACCTGCGTGCGGGCAGTGTATAAGACAACGACAGGTTGTTGATGCGGATATAGCTGGCCTTTTGGATATATGCTTCATCGATACCGCCAAACCCGTCACGTGTCCAGCGGTTGTTCTCCACCGGCAGGGCCGGATCATAAAACGATACAGCCACTGTATTCGGATGCCCTGACTGGGTGACACCGGGAAAGATATACCCCGTTGTATTGCGCAGGTCGCCGGATATTTTTGAACGGCCATAATAATCCAGCGCCGCCTGCGTACCGTTCCACATATCACCGCCCTTCTGCCACTCCCAACTGATGTTCAGCATGAACTGATTTCGCCTGAAATCATTAGAAAGCTTTACCACGAAATCGGGAACCGGATTGCCGATGATCCCGGCACCGGCATCTTTCAGTGGAAAACCGTCGCTGCCAATGACCATATTACCGGATGCATCCCTTACAAAGGAACTTCCTGTGATCACGCCCAGCGGCTGCCCCTTCACTACTGCTTTGTAAATATTGCTGAACCCTGCGATAGGCGTAAAATCATATCCAGGCGTTACGCCCGTTACCTTGCTTCGGTTCCGGAAAAAGGAAAGGCGATGATTGCTGGTCAGCTGGCGCGAATAGGTATTCCACTCCAGCGCCAGTTCCACCCCCCTGTTGCGGTGGCTGGCTATATTGCGAAGGTGCAGCAGGCCGCTTTCCGGCAGGGCGAATACATCATCCCTTGTCAACCGGTTAAAGACTTCTGCATATAACGTCAGCTTGTAGTTGTAGCTCAGCTCCACCCTTGCCGACCATTCGTGATGGCGGATCGGCCGCAGGTTGTCAAATCCCGATACTTCTGTGACCGGGAAATAATGGAACGCCTGGCTGGCAGGGAGCAGCAGCAGGCTGTTTTGCGCATGCGACTGCGATAGGGGCAACTCGCTGTTGAAATGGGTGAACGTTCCCGCCAGCTTTATATCGATGCCGGAATAAAACAAATCACGCTGCCGGATAAAGCCGCTTACAGCCGGCAGGAAAAAATCAGCGGCGGAGGTTGTGTTGGATGCATACAGGCCGTTCTCCAGTTTCAGCCGGGCTACCGTATTTCTTTGGTCGTAATCCAGGGTATACCCTACTACGGCATTGTGCGTCCTGCGCCGGTATCGGTATGCATTGCCAGGCATGTACCGGATAGCAGACCGGTCGCCGGTAAAAATATAATTGGCTTCGATCCTGGAGTCAATATAAATCCCCGGACCGCTGATGCTATACGAACCGTTTGCCTGCAGGTAATACAGGTGATCATCCGTTTGCCGGTCTGCCTGTATGCCACCGGGGAAAAAGGCTGTTCCGGGCTCATACCCTTCACGGGTGTTTTGCCGTATGCGCTCCAGCGACTGCGCTATTTTATAACGGAGCCGGCCGATCTTTTTTTCGATAACCAGCCTTGCCACACGCTGGGAACGGTGAAAGAAATTGTCATTGTTCAGCAGGAAATAAGGATTGTCGGCTTCACTACTATAGCTGCGTTGCAAAGCCCCGGTATAGGGCCCCTGGCCGTTGTCAAAGCTGGCAGGTGTCAGCAAAGAGGCCTGGTACACCCTGTTCAGGAAACCGCCGCGGTTGGAATTGGAAAACCGGTCCTTTGAAGAGATAAAGGTACCGGTGATACTAAGCGGTAAAATATTCGCCGTAAGCGAGGCTGAAAAAGTTCCGGCCCGGTTACGGTTTTGCCTGATAAAGGTATTTTCCTTTGCCTGGCTGAGCTTGACCAAACCGGCCAATACCTGGTTAGCACCAACATAATACTGGGTACGGAAGCTCAGGTGGTTGGAGGTTAATACAGCTGCCCTTGTTATACGATTGTCATAGGCCTGCGCAGACCGGCCATTTCCTGTACCTGCAGGCACCAGCCGGCCATTGTGATCGTATGGATAATTGCTCCCATCGTACTCCAGCGCGGAGATAGCAGGACCGAAACTGAAAAGTTCTCCGGTCTCAGGGCCCCGCCATAATAAGACGCCGCCTTGGGAGCGGCCCTGTACAAACCGGTCCTGCAGTTTCGGTTCGCGATTCGCTTTTTTTAGCTCCACCGCAGACACAAAACTGCCACCGATACGCAGGTAACGGTACACAGTGGGCTGCAGCAGCAACAGGTTGTCTTTCTTCCTGATGGACCTGACAGCCACCCCGTTGTAATAACCGGTCGATCGCAGGAGCGATCGCATAAAACTATTGGTCGTATCCGGCAAAAAACGGCCTTTGATCAGCGTATCCCTGCTGATCAGGGACAGGTAATCATCGGAGAGGATGGGTTGTACCTCCTGTGCAGCAACAAACACAGGAAATAGCAGGAATAGCAGCAGCGATCTCGGTTTCATGCAAGCGGTTTACCCCTGCAGGATGCAGAGCTTGCAGGTATTGCACAAACAAGCTGAAAAATTTTGAGATAGCGATAGCTTCGCCAGGTAGCTGACAGGTATATAACAAGACGGAATCAGCCCCCGGGAATGTCGTACCCGCCCCTCTTTTTATCCCGGAGGAGTCGCATCTTTGTAAGGATAAACCGTAGCAATGATCATCAAACCTTAAAAAACCTCATCATGGAAAAACAACAATTCAACATCACCATCGATGCCCCGCGCGAAAAAGTATGGGATATTCTCTGGGCCGACGATACTTACCGCAAATGGACATCGGTATTCAGCGAAGGCTCGCATGCGGAAACCGATTGGCAAAAAGGCAGCAAAGTACTGTTCCTGGACGGCAAAGGCAGTGGCATGGTTTCTACGATTGCCGACAACATACCCAACGAATACCTGTCCATCCGGCACCTTGGCGTGGTAAACGACGGTGTGGAAGACCTGGAGAGCGAGAAAGTAAAAGAATGGGCTGGTGCTATGGAAAACTATACCCTGAAATCCGTGGACGGCAAAACAGAGCTGATCGTGGACATGGATATCAACGACGAGTACAAAGACTATTTCAAAAATACCTGGCCGAAGGCACTGGACAAGGTGAAAGAGCTGGCCGAAAACCAATGAGCCGACTACGGGTTATAATGTTATTTTACTTTTCGCAAACTCATCGGCAAATTCATTCATTTCTGTAGCGGCAAGTTGATGACCGGAATGGATGACGACCCGGTAGCGAAATGTAACAGCTGTACGGGGAGCCAATGACAAATTGAGCTCCCCGTTATTTTTACTGAATATCTTTCTGCCAAGAGGATTGATGGCAAACAAACCATAGCCCCGGGCATGCCAGTAGGCCGGGTAACCGGTATTGCCGGGATGATCGATGATGCCGATCGTGACCGGTTTACCCTGTTTGATACCCTGCAGCATCACCCAGCGTCCCTGGCTGCCCCATACGGAATCGCCCGATAACCCTTCGCTGCTGTAATACATACCGGATGCGCCGCTGCTATCCGATCTTTTGACCATCGTCAGATTGCCCTTATCATCTACAAAACCGGTCGCCTCTTTGGTGGGCATTTCCAGCTCACGGGCTACACGTATGGCAAACAAACCATCCTTCACATCCCTGAATACCACAACCGAATCCAGCGCTGTCAGCGTGGTCACGCGATCGATGATGAAACTGCGGCCTTTTACGCTGAAGTAAAAACGGGTTTGCTCTTCCAGGAGGGTTGTACCATCCGGCCGGTCCCATGCAGCGGTGACAGCCAGCGAAGCCGTAGTGCTACCAGCGATTTTTTCCGTAATGGCCCGATGGCGGATGGTACCATAATGGTTACGCTTTTCCACTGGAATGGCCGTAGAGTTGTTCCAGAAGTCAAGCCCGTTTACGGACTCATAGTTCAGCCAGATGCCGGTATGATGCGGGTGATCGGTTCGCTCGCCGGGCACAATAGCAAAAGGATAGCTGCGGGTGACGGCAATGCCGTCCGTTGTATTCACCGGGAACAGCACAGGCTTGCGGCTGGAGTCGTAATAACAATAGGCAGTAAGCAGCTTCCCGTTGAACAGGATATTGACCTGTTGCTGCTCTTTTCTTTCCCTGATGGCAAAACCGTTTTGCTGCCCGTGAACGATGGCATAAACCAGGATCATCCCTGTCGCAAGTACGATTCTCATCTGTCTGGTTTTAATAGCGGAATACGTTCCCATCGGCCATTACCTCCTGCGTAGCTTCATCAAATGTTACTTTGGCGCCGGTGCGCACCGCCGCATTCGTCATAATGGTAGCGATAGAATGCGTGTAACCTGCTTCCACCGGCCCATTGGGCTGGCGGCGGCTGCGCATACATTCCATCCAGTTGCGCATATGATTGGACGTTAAGTTATCGGCGCCGGTATTGGCCGATGCCACGGCCTGCACCGACACATCGGCCAGTGATAATTCAGGCAGCAGGTTAGGCTGCATATTCATGGCAGCCGCATGGTTGGCCCGCAGGCCGCCTTCCGGCGACACTTTATTGGTGATCAGGTTCAATACCCCGCCGTTGGAATAATAGATCTCGGCCGGCTTTTCATCGCCGTTGTGCATGCGCGAAGAGAAAATCACCTGGAACCCGCTGTCTTTATTATCCGCAGGGCCATAGTCAAATACTGCCGTCGTGGTATCCCAGTTACGGCGGCCGTCCTTCCACATATAAATGCCGCCGTTGGCTACTACGCTGCGCGGGTACTTCAGCCCGCTGAACCAGTGTACCGTATCGATCTGGTGGCTCATCCACTGGCCCGGCATACCGGAAGAGTATGGCCAGAACAGGCGATACTCCAGGTACTTGCGCGGATCCCAGGTCTCAAAGGGCCGGTTCAGCAGGTAGCGTTTCCAGTCGGTATCTTCCTGCCGGCATTGCGCCACCAGGGCCGGCCTGCGCCAGCGGCCCGGCTGGTTCACATGCCAGGTCAGCTCTACTGACGTAATGGGGCCAAACTTTCCCGATTGAATATAGCCGGCAGCAGCGATGTAGTTGGAACCGCTGCGCCGCTGCGAACCGATCTGCACAATGCGGTCCGTAGCTTTGATAGCTTTCAGGGCAGCCCGGTTATCTTCCATCGTTTCGGCAAACGGTTTTTCCACGTAGGCGTCGCAGCCTGCTTTTACCGCCTCGATGGCATGAAGCGCATGCTGAAAATCAGCGGTGCTGATGAATACGCCGTCCAGGTCTTTTAGCTTATACAATTCATCGTTGTTGGCACAGGGCGTAATGGCATGTCCCATTTTTTCTTCGAGAAAAGCACGGCCCTCTTCACGACGCAGCTTCCACAGGTCAGACACAGCGATGATATCGAAGTTCAGTTCCTTGTAATGGTTCAGGAAAGAAGGAAACAGCGAAGAGCGGAACCGGTCTGAAAACCCAACCACTCCCAATCGCACCCGGTCGTTGGCCCCGATGATGTTTCCATAACTTTTAGCACTGAAGCCAACGGCACCTAAGTACACTGCAGCAGAAGTTTTGGCTGTTTGCTTGATAAAATGGCGGCGTGATGCTGGCATAGCTTTGTTTTTTAAGTCGGAAGTTACTGGCCATGAGCCCGGCAGCCACAGAAGGCGACTGTCTTTCGTTTATAAACTTCCGGATTTCCCGGGCTACAATTCTCTTATCTTGATACTCCGAAAAGATACCTGATCTCCATGGTCCTGCAGCAGGATGCGCCCCTTCGACGCCATTCCGAAATTGTCCCACACTTTGTATTTGCTTTTTGCCACCAGGGCCAGGTAACCGGCCGAACCCCTCACGTATTCCAGTACCCTGTACCCGTTGAGCCAGTATTCCACTTTGTTATCGGGATATACCCTGATCATTCCCTGGTTCCACTCCCCGATCTTGTGCAGCGAGGCCGGTATTTTCTGCGAAGGAATAAGGTCGTACAGCGAAGCCAGCGTACGGTTGCCGTTCACACCCATCTTTGCATCAGGATGCAGGGCGTCATCGAGCAGCTGGTATTCGAGCCCGATCGCAGATCCGCCGTTGTTCTCTTTTTCGGTCACAAAGTATTTGATGCCGCTGTTGGCGCCCGGCGTCAGCTTGAAATCGAATTTCAATTCGAAAGCACCGTATTCCTTTTCCGTCACGATATCGCCGCCATGGGCCGACTCGGCGCCGGCCGCTTTCTCCACGCTCAGTACGCCATCGCTGATCAGCCAGCCTTTTTCCGGGAAACTGGTTTTATACGCACCTCTCCATCCCTGCGTGGTCCTGCCATCCCATAAAAGCTGGTAGCCGTTTTGCCTTTCCTGCGGCGAAAGATCGTTGCTTACCGTGTTGACCACGAAGAGCTGGTCGTAAGGCGAAGGCTGCAGGTTTGCGGTACGGATGCGGATATTGCGCCAGCGGATCTCGCGGCCGGCCTGTTCCGGCTTACTGATGCTGTGCACCTGCAGGGCGATAAAGCCGCGCGCCGTTTCCGCATCCACCAGGTGTGCAGTGGGGATGCCGTTGACCCAGGTGCGGATGGTATGACCGATGCATTCAATGCGGTAATGGTTCCATTGATTGTTCCGGAAAGCTGTTTTGGCAGCGGGGTTCAGTTCCAGCGTATACAACCATCCCCTGCGAGCTTCATCGTACAAACCTCCACTCCAGTCGCGTGAGGAAGGATCGACCTCTACCTGGTAACCATGTACGCGCCCGTTCTGATAATCGGGCAGGCTCAGGCTCCTGACCTGGATGCCAGAGTTCATGGACGTATCCACGAGCAATTCCAGCTCCAGGATAAAATCGCCGTACGCCTGCTCTGTAGCAAGAAAAGAATTCGGTTCGCCCGGTACGCTGACCCCGACCAGTTCGCCATTGCGCACAAGGTAGCGGGCCTTGCCATTTAATTGTTTCCAGCCCGTAAGGTCTTTGCCGTTAAAGAGATCGTGCCAGCCGGTGGATTGTGCATGTAAAAAATAAAAGCAAACAAGAAACAGGAAGAGAAGGACATTTTTCTTCATAGTATACAAGCAATTGAATCGTTATAATATATCGTTCCCTTGCCACGATCTGCACGGCATCAGTACGCAAGGGTTAACCGGCCATCCTCAGACAATTTACACAAATATTGTAACAAGCAAGTGTCTTTATACCGTATCCCTGCTATGCCGCTGTTTACCTTCAAGATTATTTCAGCTTACGGTTAAGTTTTCAAGAGCTTCCGGCCCTTTTTAATTGTCACTATCAGGGTTTTATCCGATTACTTTTAGCTGCGGTGCGGAATAGCTTCTCAGTTCCATGATGTTGGTAGGATACGGGCCGCTGTGCCAGGAGGTGTGAATGGCAAGCGCTGCGCCCAATGCGGTAGCCTGCGCCATGATGGCGGCATATACTTCCTGCCCGGGAAAGGCAGCAGCGAGCAGGTTCATGTAAACAGGATTGTCGCTGAAGCCCCCGTCTACGAAAATTCTTTTTACAGGCGTGCCTTCCAGTACCAGCCGGGTAGAGGCGTATTGCTGTGCTACCAGGTCCAGCATCAGTTGGTGATAGGCTTCTTCATAGCTGCTGAAATCGTCCAGTGACCGGGCGTCAAACAGCGATCGCTTCAGGATATCGCCGCCCGCCTGCGCTGCAGGCAACGGATGGCGCTGCCCCAGCGATTCAGCCAGTGCACGGTCAAACGCAATGCTCTTGTATTTGCTGCCGTCTTCGTTGAAATGTGCGGCGATCCGCTGTACCTGCTGATCATGTTCATGCCCGGCAAACAATCGCGATGCTTTCACCGGTTTACCTTCGTAACTCAAATAACACAAACAATCTTCCTTCAGCTCTTCCGCAGTGAGCGGCGATTCGTTAAAGGGATTGAGGCTGATGCACCAGGTGCCGGTGGAAATCAGTACGAACGGTTCCCGGAAATTGACCAGGTAAGGGATCAGGGCGGCCGAGCTATCATGTACACCGATACCGGCCCGCAATTCAGCGCCGGCAAAGGAACAGGCTGAAACGCTATCCGATGATAGCAATGGTCCCAGCCGCGGCAACAGGTCTTCCTTTTCCACCCATTCATGGTAATTACCCTTCCCGAAATCCCACAGATGGGTGTGGCAACCGATACTGGTAATATCGGCCCCTGCACGCCCTGTAAGCAGGTAGCTCATGTATTGCGGCAAATGCAGGGCATAGCGGATGCGCCGGAATGTATCCGGCTGCTCGTATTTGATGCGATAAAGCTGCAGGCCTGAATTGAGGCTGCCCAGCACCGGCGAGGCCGTCTCAAGCGACAGCCTTTCCTCACCGCCGTATGTAGCATAAAATTGCCGCTGCAGGCCGGGCGGGTATGGCTTCAGGTAGTTGTACAATGGCGTGAGCGGCTCGCCCTGCTGACCAACGTAGACAAAGCTGGCGCCATAAGTAGTAATGTTAACTGCTTTGACATGAAATTCGTCACGGCTGATGATCTGCCGCAGCGAATCGAAGAGGGCCTGGCGCAGGTTGTCGAGGTTATCGCAGGGGAAACCATCTTCATCCTCCGTTTCGGTGAAGCGGGCCGCGTTTTCGTATACGATCCTGTATTCTTCGTCGAAAAGAAACAGTTTCTTATTCGTTTTGCCTACATCGAAAACCGCTATGACAGGGATCTTGCTCATCACAGTCCGGTAGCCACGGTTTTACTTCCTCTTTCTTTTACCAGCTGCTCCCGCACCCTGGCTTCGCGGAAAAGCTGCAAAGGTTGCAGGGCGCCGCCGCTCCGCAGCCGTGCTTCGGCCACCAGCGGGCGCACGTCCGTGCGGAACGCATGCTGCAATAGTTCCTGCGCAGTAACCACATCGTTGTTATCCTGTGCAGCGGTCAGCTTTGCCCGGTCGAGCAGCAACGCCTGTGCATACGCGATCATGATTGCTTCTACCGACTGCAGCAGGTCCTCCAGCGGATCCTTTACATTGTGCGAAGCGTCGATCATCCAGCCCAGCCCGGATGCATGATCGATGCCGCGGGCATCCATGCCCTCCACCAGTTCATTGAAGATGAGAAAGAGCTGGTAAGGCCGGATGCTGCCTACGGTCAGGTCGTCATCGCCGTACTTGCTGTCGTTAAAGTGGAAACCGGCCAGCTTGTTCTCCATCAGCAGCAGCGACACGATCTGCTCGATGTTTGCATTGGGCAGGTGATGCCCCAGGTCCACCAGCGTATACGCCTGGGGGCCCAGCTTGCTGGCATATAAATACGATTGGCCCCAGTCGCCCACGGTCATGGAATAAAAGTTGGGCTCGAAGGCTTTGTACTCGACAAACATTTTCCAGTGGTCCGGTAATGCGGCATAGATCTCCTGCAGGCTTTCCAGGGTGTTTTGAAACGCTTTGCGGAAATTCAGCTGGCCGGGAAAACAGGACCCATCGCTCAGCCATACGGTCAGCGATTCGGAGCCAAGCTCCACGCCATGCCGGATCACTTCGATATTGTGCTCAATGGCCTGCCGGCGTACGGCCTTGTCCACGTGCTGCAGCGAGCCGAACTTGTAGCTCAGCTCCTGGCCGCGCTGGTCCTGGAAGGTATTGGAGTTCACCGCATCGAACCGAAGGTCATGCTGTGCCGCCAGCGCTTTGATAGCCGCATAGTTCTCCGGAATGTCCCAGGGTATGTGCAGGGAAATAGCGCCACTGGACCGGTTCAGGGCATGCAGCACACCCACGTCTTCGATCTTTTCTTCCAGGCTGCGCGGTTCGCCGGTGCCGGCAAAGCGGCCAAAGCGGGTGCCGCCGGTACCCAATGCCCAGCTGGGTATGGCTACCTGGAATGCCGCCAGCTTTTGCAGTATGGGTTCCGGGTCGTTTATATCGGCAGCAACAAAATCGAGTTTGCGCCGGTGCGCCGCCAGCAGGGATTCGTTGTGCGCTGCAATGGTGTTCTTATTGATCTGCATACAAGCTATCGTAAGTTAATCACTCCATTAAAAAATTACCGTGGAAAGGCTATTGCCACACCGCCGTCCACATTGAGCATATTGCCGGTGGATTTGCCCAGCAGTCCGCCCACAAAGGCAAAACAGGCGTTGGCAATATCCTCCGGGTTGATGATCTCGTTCAGCAGCGTCCGGTTGGCATAGTAACCCGGCAGCTCTTCTACCGTGATGCCGTATGCTTTGGCCCGGCCTTCGGCCCAGCCATTGTTCCAGATATTGCTGCCGGCGATCACAGCATCGGGGTTGACCACGTTCACCCGGATCTTGTCCTTGCCCAGTTCGGCAGCATTCAGCCGCGACAGGTGCAGTTGTGCTGCTTTGGCTGAACCGTAGCCTGCATTGTTGGGTCCGCTGACCAGCGCATTCTTGCTCACGATGTTCAGCACATCGCCGCCAAAGCCCTGTTTGCGCATGATGACCACGCCCGCCTGTGTCACCAGGAACTGCCCTTTCACCAGCACATCATACAGCAGGTCCCAGTCCTTTTCCGTATGCCCTTCGATGGACTTGGAAATGGAGAGCCCGGCATTGTTGACGATGATATCCACGCCGCCAAAAGACAAGGCGGCCGTTTCCATCACCTGGCCGATCGTGTCTGCCTGGGTCACATCCAGCACGCCCGTAGCAAACACGTCTTTACCATATTGTTTGGTGAACTCGGCTTTTGCTTCTTCCAGCCGCTCTGCATTCATGTCATTGAGCACCACGCAGGCGCCTTCATCGGCAAACTTTTTGGCAATAGCCTTGCCAATACCGCCGGCGCTACCGGTGATCAGGGCTACCCTTCCGCTTAGCGCTTTGGGCCTGGGCATGCGCTGCAATTTCGCTTCTTCCAGCAGCCAGTATTCGATATTGAAAGCTTCCTGCCGTGGTAACGAGGTGTATTCGGATACCGCTTCAGCGCCCTTCATTACGTTGATCGCATTGGTATAAAACTCGGCCGCTACCCTTGCGGTCTGCTTGTCTTTGGCAAACGTGAACAGGCCTACGCCCGGGTACAGGATCACCACGGGATTGGGATCGCGCATGGCCGGGCTATTGGAATGTTTGCAGGTAGCATAGTAATCCGCATACATCTGCCGGTAGGCTTCGAAGGCAGGAACCAGTTTCTTTTTTACCGCTTCGGCATCGCTGAGATCTTCGCCAGCGGCTAACTCCAGCACCAGCGGTGATATCTTGGTACGCAGGAAATGGTCGGGGCAGCTGGTGCCCATGGGCCCCAGCCGGTCCAGGTCGTTCGAGTTGATGAATTCGAGCACACGATTGTCGTCGGTAAAGTGCCCGATCATTTTTGTGTGCGAGGAGCAAAGCCCGCGCAGCACCGGTGCGAGTAAAGCTGCCTGTTTCAGGCGTTGCTCTTCAGGTAATGAATCCAGGCGCTGACCGCCGAAAACAGGACCCGATTGACCGGTATGCTCTTCCAGGTAGGCGGCGCAGCGTTCGATCACTTCCAGGGTGTTCAGGTAGCTTTCATAAGCCGTATCGCCCCATGTAAACAAGCCGTGCGAACCCAGCATGATGCCGCGGATACCGGGATTGTTGTCCAGGCACTCCTTCAGCTTCAGCCCCAGGTCGAAACCGGGGCGCTGCCATTCCACCCAGCCGATGGTGCCGCCAAACAGCTCTTCGGTGATCTTTTTTCCATCCTTTGCCGCCGCAATAGCAATGGCCGCATCGGGATGCAGGTGATCGATATGCTTAAACGGAAGGAACCCGTGCAGTGGTGTATCAATGGACGGCGCTTTGGAAGAAAGATCGAAAATGCAATGGTTGAACAGCTCCACCATTTCGTCTTCGTGCCCGATACCGCGGTAAACGTTTACCAGGCTGCGCAGCCGGTCCACGTACAGGGCTGCCAGGCCGCTCCGTTTCATGGTGCCCAGGTCGCCGCCGCTTCCTTTCACCCACATCACTTCGGTATCGCTGCCGGTCAGCGGGTCTTTGGCGATCACTTTGCACGAGGTATTGCCGCCGCCGTAATTGGTCAGGCGCAGGTCGGCGCCCAGCAGATTGGAACGGTATACGAGCAGCGCCACTTCATCGCCGGCCAGCCGGGCTGCTTCCGCCTCATTCCATAAATAACTCACATGTTTGAATGGTGTTGTTTCAACTGACATATAATAATTAAATGATCTTATTTCACCTGGTTAGTGGCCGCTTTTGCTGCCTTTTCCTTCATTGCATTCCCTTTGCCCACTACCAGCACGGAAAGGATGATCACGATGATACCGGCGGCCAGCGTGGCAAATGTCTTTTTGCTTACCGCTTTCCATTCTTTCAGCACGATACCCCAGGTATTGGCGACCAGGATGATAAACGCCATGTGGAGTATCCAGGAGCTGGCGCCATTGCCCAGCTTGCTCTCGCCCATGCCATAAAAAAAGAACTGCAGGAACCAGGTGGTGCCGGCAAGCGCCGAGAAAATATAATTGCGCAGCAGCGGTGCTTTGCGGTTGGTATAATCGCCAAAAGTCTTGTTGCGCGCATTCAGGATCATGCACCAGATAAAATTGGTGGTGAGTCCGCCCCAGAGAATAACGATATAGATCACGTTATTCTTATACAGGTAGTTGCCCTGTCCCGGGTGCAGCGCCTGCCAGTTGGCATTGGCCACATCGCCCATGGCGGCGCCGGCATCGATACCAAAGGCAAAACAGGCACTCAGGATACCGGATACGATGGCTACCGTGATGCCCAGCGGAAAATTATAGTCCGCATTGTTCGAATCGGTCTTGCCGCCAAGGTTGCGTTCCTTCAATACGCCTGCACGTCCGCAGATAATGATGCCGAGAATGCAGATAAGGATACCGGCCAGCACCGTTTGCCCCCAGGGGTTATGGAGCAGGTCACTGATGGTGTCTTTTCCTGCCTCAGGATAAAAGTTGTAGTAGAGCGAAGGGATCAGCGCCCCGAATACCGAACAAAGGCCGAGAATGATGGAACTGCCGAGCGCCACCCCCAGGTAACGCACACCCAGCCCGTAAGTAAGCCCGCCGATGCCCCACAGTACGCCAAACAGGTAGGTGAGACCCAGCACCCGGCCCGATGTGCCCCGGATGATATCGGCAAAACCGGGAATGGTAAGGTAGGCAGCCAGCGGTGGCACAATGAGCCAGGAGAATATGCCTCCCACGATCCAGTAGCTTTCCCAATGCCAGCCTCGTACTTTCTTATAGGGTATATAAAAACTACCGGAGGCGAACCCTCCGATAAAGTGGTAGATAACTCCCAGGATGACCTGCATTCGTTAAAGATTTATTTTATATGGCAATTTAGCGCTTAAATGTAACAAACGGAGGTAGATAGCTGTCATGTGCTGTCATGATTATGAAGGGAATACCACGGATGTACAGTGACACGGCGGAACACGAGGAATGCTTCCCTGCAATCAGTAGTGTCCCCGCCTTATGGAGCCTGGTTCTCCTACCCGGAAAAAAATGATACTTTTATCCACTTATTTTTACAGATGGCATCTGAAAACATATACCGGCTTATTACCATCGACGAGCATTCGATCACGCCCAAATACCTGCAGCTGACCAATTCCATTCTCAAGGGCATCGAGCAGGGTCGGATCGAAAAGGACTACCTGCTGCCCTCCATCAACGACCTGAGCTTTGAGCTGGAAATATCCCGCGATACCGCTGAAAAAGCCTACCGCCAGATGAAAAGGCTGGGTGTGATCGGGTCGGTACCGGGCAAGGGCTATTTCGTTTGCAAAACGGATTTCCGGCAGGCCATCCGGGTCTTCCTGCTGTTTAACAAGCTGAGCGCTCATAAAAAGATCATTTACGATTCTTTTGCCGCCACGCTGGGCGAAAGAGCAGCCATCGACTTTTACATCTACAACAATGATTTTGGCCTCTTCAAAAAACTGGTGCAAAACCGGAAGGACGATTACACGCATCATGTCATCATTCCCCACTTCCTGGAAGGCGGCGAAAAGGCCCACGAGATCATCAATGAAATAGCAGGCGGGCAGCTGATCCTGCTGGACAAGATCATTCCCGGTATCAACGGCGAGTTTGGCGCTGTGTATGAAAATTTTGAAAACGATATTTTCAACACCCTGAAAAGCGCCCTGCCACAGCTGAGCAAGTACCAGACGCTGAAGATCATTTTTCCCTCCTATACCTATTTTCCCGGAGAGATCCTGAAAGGGTTTCACCTCTTTTGCAGTGAATATGCTTTTAATCACCAGGTGGTTTCCAATATTGCCGATGAGCCGGTAAACGAAGGCGAGGTCTACATCAACCTGATGGAAGACGACCTGCTGGTGCTGCTGGAACGGATCAGGGCCACGCCGCTGGAAGTGGGAAAAGACATCGGCATCATCTCCTACAACGAAACGCCCTGGAAGCGGTTTATCCTGGACGGTATCACTACCGTGTCGACCGACTTTGTGAAAATGGGTGAAATGGCGGCCCGCATGGTGCTCGACAATGACCGCCGGCACCTGGAAGTACCCTTTTCGCTCACCCTGCGCAATTCATTGTAAACAGCTGCCGGCTGCAGAACGATCCGTTGCTGGTACGGGTTTTGAATTTTGCAAGGCACTATGCGCAGATTCTTACGCGAAAACGGGCTATCGGTTGCTTTTATACTTTTGTTCCTGGTATCCCTGGCAGGACAGGTGGTTACAGGTTTTCATGAATACAACAAGGAACGGAAGGACGAACACCACCTGGCTCCCGTTGCCCTGCAAACCTATCTTGGTTCGGGCCATTTTATACAAGCCACCTTTGAAAACTGGGAAAGCGAGTTCCTGCAAATGGCTTTGTTTATCGTGCTTACCATTTCGCTACGGCAAAAAGGATCTTCCGAATCGAAAAAATTCGAGCCGGAGGAAGTGGACCGCGCACCTTCGGCACGCCGGAAAAACGTGCCATGGCCGGTGAAAAAGGGCGGCCTGGTGTTGCAGCTGTATAAGCACTCGCTGAGCATCGTACTGTTCCTGCTGTTCCTGGTATCGTTCTGCCTGCACTTCTATGGCAGCCTGAAGGACGAAAACGAAAAGCTGCTGCTGGGAGGACTACCACCCCAGGGACCCGGCAGCTACCTTACCTCTCCGCGGTTCTGGTTCGAGTCGTTCCAGAACTGGCAAAGCGAATTCCTGTCGGTTTTTGCCATCGTGGTCCTGTCCATCTTCCTGCGCCAGAAAGGTTCTCCACAGTCCAAGCCGGTGGATGCGCCCAACGCGGAAACCGGAGAGTGAGAACGCCGTCCCCGATCTCGCCCAGCCACCAGTGAAAAAATGGCATGTAATATGAAATAGGCTAACAAACCTCTTTTCGCATGAAACTGACGCAGTGGGGCATCATCGGGCCCGGGAATATTGCACATACTTTTATCAACGACTTCGCCCATATCAAAACACCGCAACGGGTAACAGCCGTACTAGGCCACCGGATGGAAAGTACCATGGATTTTGCCCGGGAGTTTGATATACCGGCTTATTATACCAGCCTCGGCGAATTTGTGAAGAACGGGAAAATGGATGCCGTATATATCGCCAGCCCTCACCCCCAGCACCACGAACAGGCGCTTGCCTGCCTGGGGAATAAAATCCCTGTTCTGTGCGAAAAACCCATGACCATTAATGCCGAACAATGCGAACAACTTATTGCAGCAGCACGGCAAAACAACGTGTTCCTGATGGAAGGCATGTGGCTCCGCTTCCTGCCCGGTATCCGCCATGCGCTGGACCTGATCGGGCAGGGACTGATCGGGAATATCACCTCGGTGAGGGCCTCCATTTCTTACAAGGCGCCACGTGATCCTGATAACCGCTATTTTGATCCGGAACTGGGTGGAGGTTCCCTGCTGGACCTTGGCATATACCCGGTATTCCTGGCCATGCAGATACTGGGCAAACCCTGCTCGGTAAAGGCTATCGGCAAATTATCGGAAGAAGGCGTGGACGAAAATTGCTCCATCCTGCTCCATTACAAAAATGGAAGTCATGCTACCCTCGAATCCTCGCTTGTTTCCTCCCTGGATGTACCTGCCGAAATCGTCGGCGACAAAGGCATCATCAAAATACTGAACCCCTGGTATGAAAAAGCCTCGGGCATTGAACTGCAGACGGAGGATGGCAAAATCATCTACCCCTGCCACTGGGAAGGCCACGGGCTCTACTTCGAGACAGAAGAAGTGATCCGGTGCGTGGAGAACAACCAGGTCGAAAGCGAACTGTTCTCCCACGACTTTAGCCTGCAGCTGATCAGGGTACTGGATGAAGTACGAAACCAGATACACGTTACCTACGATATGTACGAATAGCTGAATGCTGATACTACGTCCGGGTTTCCCGTTATGATCTGCAGTCATTAATTAAACCAGTGCTAACCTAAAAAAAGCAATACAACCCATAGTATGATCAATCCCACCATTTTCCAGTTCTTCCATTGGTATTACAGCCCCGAAGGCAATTTATGGAACCATGCAGCCGACCAGGCCCGGCATCTTTCCCATTTGGGCGTAACGCACGTATGGCTGCCGCCTGCTTTCAAATCGGCGCAGGGAGTAGGCGAACCGGGCTATTCCGTCTACGACGTATACGACCTTGGCGAATTTGACCAGAAAGGCACGGTACGCACCCGCCATGGCACCAGGGACGAATACCTCGCCTGCATCAAGGCACTGCAAAAGCAGGGTATGCAGGTATTGGCGGACATTGTGCTCAATCACAAGAACGGTGCGGACGAAACCGAAAAAGTAAGGGTAAAAAAAGTAAATGCAGACAACCGCAATGAAATTGCAGAAGAAGAAGAGACCATCGATGCCTGGACCAAATTTACTTTTCCGGGAAGGCAGGGCCGTTACTCTGACTTCATCTGGGACTGGCAATGCTTCACGGGCACCAGCACCGATCCTTCCTGCATCTATCTCATCATGAGCGAATACACGAAGGGCCAATGGGATGAAGTGATCGAAGATGAAAAAGGCAATTTCGACTACCTGATGGGTGCCGATATCGAATACCGCAACCCCTCCGTACGTGAAGAGCTGAAGAAATGGGGACAATGGTACATGGAAACCACTGGCATCAACGGGCTGCGGCTGGATGCGCTCAAGCATATCAGCTACTCGTTTTACAACGAATGGCTGGATCACCTGCGCGGGCATTTCCAGAACCACTTCCTTTGCATCGGTGAATACTGGCGCAACAGCGTGGACCCTTTGTTGAAATACATCGAGGTTACCGGAGGGCGGGTCCAATTGTTCGACTCACCGCTTCACTTCAACTTCCACGAAGCGTCGATGATGAAGAACGAGTACGACCTGCGGAAAATATTCGACAACTCGCTGATCCAGCACCGGCCGGAGCTTTCTATCACGTTCGTGGACAACCACGATACACAACCGCTGCAATCCCTTCAATCACCGGTAGACTATTGGTTCAAACCTTTGGCCTATGCCCTTATTCTCCTGCGTCTGCAGGGCATTCCCTGCGTATTTTATCCTACCGTATACGAAGCCAAGTATACAGATCATAAGGATGGTGATGATATCTACGTGGAGATGAACAGCCTGCCCTGCATCGAAAACATGATGAAAGCAAGAAAACACCTGGCCTACGGCATGCAGCGCGATTACTTTGACCATGCCAATACCATCGGCTGGACGCGGGAAGGAGAAGCGAAAAAACGGCAGTCAGGCTGTGCTGTAGTGATGACCAATGGCTCGGCAGGCGACAAATCGATGGAAGTAGGCAAACGCCATGCAGGGAAGACATTTGTAGATGTATGCGGCGGCCGCGCTGAAAAAGTAACGATCAACAAAGATGGCTGGGGACAATTTTTTGTCAACGATGCTTCTGTTTCGGTATGGGTGCGCGAAGATGCGCTTAAATATTTTGCATGAGCACTGAAAGCGCCATAACTATTTATGATCCTGCTGCGCTGCAGCCCGGCTCCATAAGCATAGAAGAAGCAGCTTCCGGCTTCCGGTTTACCGAAGGACCGGTATGGCACCCGGATGGTTTCCTGCTCTTTAGCGATACGCCGGCCAACCAGATATGGCAACTGTTTCCCGACGGCAGCCGGCAGGTATACCTGTCCCAAAGCGGATTCAGCGGTATGGATACCACGCTGCTCTCGGACATGATCGGGTCAAACGGCCTGGCTGTTGCGGCTGATAAAACGCTTATTATTTGCCAGCATGGCAATCACGCGCTTGCTTGCCTGAGAGAAGGCGCACTGACTACGCTTGCGAGCCATTATAAAGGACGTTCCTTCAATAGCCCGAACGATGTGGCGATCCGCTCCGATGGCAGCATCTGGTTTTCCGATCCTCCCTATGGCTTAAAAGACCAGGTATTGCACCCGGATAGTTTCCAGCCCTGTGGCGGTGTGTACCGGTACAAAGATGGCGCTACCGAACGGGTATGCAGCGATATGGCATATGCCAACGGGGTTTGCTTTTCACCCGATGAGACGCGGCTGTATGTGAGCAGTAACCATCCTGACGAAGCTACGCTCTGGCAATATGAGGTTTCCGCCAATGGCAGTATTACCGGCAAATCGGTACTGATACAACAGAATGCAGACGGCATCAAAACAGATGGGAAAGGTCAGCTCTACCTGTGCACCGACAATGGGATCCTGATCGTATCAGCTGAAGGCAAAAAGCTGGCGCTGCTCCACCTGCCGGAAAGTCCGGCCAACCTGGCTTTTCTGCCGGACTACACCACTTTCTATACCACAGCACGCGGGTCCATATTCCGTGTATCCGGGCTGCCTGCGCACGGTGCTTAACAATACTTTTCTTCTATTGTTTCCTGCATTTTCTTAAAATAAGAAGTTACGCACGGTATTCGTCCTCTGGCAAAAAAATTGCGCCCTTATTGCAGCGACCGTGGATCAGCCATCCGGCTTTTCCGGTGCATGATTACCTGACATCTAAAACAATACCCATGAAAAAGCTATTTCTTGCAGGTGCCATTATCGTATCGGCAATGGCCCTGGCCGCCTCAACAGATCACCCGCAGGCAACACAAAGTTCTTTCCCGGCAGTAAACACCGCTGCGTACCAGGACACGGTGCCCGGCAGGAGAAAACAACCGGATACACTGCCAAGGCCACTGCCGCCTGATACGACCAGAAGACCATTGCCCCCCACCCAATAGGTGGATGGCAGACCGGACTTAACCGCAGGTACATAACAAGTATATATACCTGCGGTTTTTTTATTCGCGGACAACCTGCTTCATCCCCTGCCTACTTTTTCTTTAGCCGGGGGCTGTGAAAGTTATACACAGCCCGCCGGTTGGCAGCATAATTGTTCGTACCAGTCTATCGTACGCCTGCAATTCTATTCCTGACAAAATCAACATGATGGCAAACCAGGACGGCTATTCCAGAAGAAATTTTATCCGTATTTTTTCAGCACATACAGGTCTGGCGATGCTGGCGATGCACGGCTGGTCGTGCAATACCGGCGGCTCCGGCGAAACTCAAAAACAAGCAGCAATGAATGAACAGCAGTCACAAAAAAAACTAGGCATTGCCCTGGTAGGATTGGGAAAATATGCCGGCGGGCAACTGGCCCCTGCCCTGCAGGAAACCAAACATTGCTACCTGGCGGGCATCGTGACCGGTACGCCTGACAAAGCCGAAGAATGGAAAAAGAAGTACAACATACCGGATCAAAATACATACAGTTATGAGACCTTCGACTCGATCAAAGACAACCCGGATATCGACATCGTGTACGTGGTGCTGCCCAATGCCCTGCATACCGAATACGTGATCCGGGCAGCACGGGCCGGCAAGCACGTGATCTGCGAAAAACCGATGGCCATCACCGTGGAAGATTGTGACAAGATGATCGCCGCTTGTAAAGATGCCGGTAAAATGCTGTCCATCGGATACCGCCTCCATTTTGAACCGTACAACAAGGAAATGATGCGCCTGGGGCAGGAAAAAACATATGGCGCCATTACCGGCCTGCGGGCTGATAACGGCATGAATGGCACGGAAGGCTGGCGGCTGGACAAACAACTGGCCGGCGGCGGCCCGCTGATGGATGTAGGTATTTACTGCGTGCAGGCCTGCCGGTATACCACCGGCATGGAACCCATTGCCGTGACAGCGAAGGAAGGACCGAAAAAGGATAAGGAAACATTTAGATCCGTGGAAGAATCATTGACCTGGCAGCTGGAGTTTCCCGGCGGCATCATCGCCAGTTGCATGACCAGCTACTCGCAGGATGCCAACCTGCTGCATGCCGATGCCGAGAAGGGATGGTTTGAACTCTCGCCGGCTTATGAATACAAGGGTATCAAAGGCAGGACTTCGGGAGGTGAAATGAAATTCCCGGAAGTGAACCAGCAGGCAGCACAGATGGACGACTTTGCGCTGGCCGTGGTGGACAACCGCCCCACACCCGTACCCGGCGAAATGGGCCGCCAGGACGTAAAGATCCTGCAAGCCATCTACAAAGCCATGGAGTCAGGACAAAGAATAACGATCGACTAAAATATCACCCATCATGAGCAACGATAAGCAAAAGACGACAGAAGAGCGCGACGCCGTTCGGCAGAACAGCGGGCAACAGGGTGTGGACAAGGCACCGGGGGAAGAAAGGGGTAAAGCAGAAAAGGTGACTACTGCCGACCTGAAAGGGAAAAAGGTGGATGCCGATCCTTCCAAAGAAAGCGGCCAGCCGGTCAGTCAGCCCTGACCTGGCTATTGCAACAATTGGCCGGGGCAGCTGTGTTCACGGATGGTATAGTCCTTGCAACAGACTGCTCATAATTATCCTGTTATGAGCATTGCATTCCCGATCATACCCTGGGGCAACGGCACCAATATTTACGAAGTCAATGTACGGCAGTACACCGTCGAAGGCACGCTGCAGGCCTTTACCGGGCACATACCCCGGCTGCACGCTATGGGCATCGAGATCCTGTGGCTGATGCCCATCACCCCCATCAGCGTCGAAAAAAGACAGGGCACTTACGGCAGCTATTATGCCGCCAGTTCCTATACCGATATCGACCCCACTTATGGCACAGCCGACGATTTCAGACAGCTGATCAAAACCGCCCACGAACACGGCATGAAGGTGATCATCGACTGGGTAGCCAACCACACCGGTTATGATCACCAGTGGACGGTGCAATATCCCCAATGGTACCGCAAGGACGAAAAAGGAAATTTCACCGGGCTGTATGGCTGGGTGGATGTGATCGACCTGAACTATGAAATACCCGAACTGCGGCAGGGCATGATTGCCGCCATGAAACACTGGGTACGGGAATACGATATCGATGGATTTCGTTGCGATATGGCGCGGACCGTACCGATCGATTTCTGGATAGAGGCCCGTGGTGAATGCGATGCGCTGAAACCCCTGTTCTGGCTGGCCGAGTGCGAGATCCTGGAGTACCATGAAGCCTTCGACCTGACATACGGCTGGATCGTGCTGCGCGCCATCGATAAATACATGAAGGGCGAAATGCCCTTTAGCGAGATCACCCCGCTGCTGGTGTCTTACACGCATTACCCCGTGGGATCCAGGAAGCTGCTCTTCACCTCCAACCACGATGAGAACAGCGATCATGGAACGGAGTATGAAAAATACGGCCCGGCAGCGCTAGCCATGGCGGTATTCAGCTGTACCTGGCCCGGTGTCCCGCTTATTTATTCAGGCCAGGAAAAACCCAATAAAAAAAGGCTGGCCTTCTTTGAAAAAGATTTTATCGACTGGGAAGGCGAGGTAGAACTGCATGACTTTTACAAAACCCTGCTCCACTTCCGCAAACGCAACAAGGCCCTGCAGGAAAGCGCTTCCGTATTATTGCTGGCAACCGGCCACCCGGATGTACTGGTATATCTATGCCGCCGGCAGCAGGACAAAGTATTGGTGCTGCTGAATTTATCAAAGGACAAAGAAGCTACCTTCTCTATCACCCATCCGGCGCTGCCGGGTGATTATACCGAACTGTTTACCGGCAAACAGGTGACCATTCAAAAGAAGACTGACTTCCGCTTTGCACCGGGAGAATATGCTGTATATCATATCACAGCAGTGGCAGAGACCACGCTGATTGGTATTTAATCATTTGTCATTCTGCTCCATGCAGCTTCCGCCTGGCGAATCTATGTTTTGCGGCACGTATGAATCACTGTGCACGCTGAAATACGATGCTACATTTTATTTGGTACGAAGGCTGCGTAGCAGCTTGCGGCTGTAAGCGCGTCCGTACATCATCATTGCGGCATTATCC
>JBEVLT010000005.1:0-9766 GCA_040509055.1 Chitinophagaceae bacterium | reverse complement strand
CGATGAATTTCGCAAAAGAAAAGTGCCGGTGGTAATCGGCGGCATGGCCGCCAGCCTGTGCAAGCCGGAGTGGACGCTGGATCACGCCGACGCCCTGGTTACCGGCGAGGCGGAAGAAACCTGGCCGCGGGTGCTGGACGATTTCAGGAACGGCAGGCTGCAGCAGGTATACAAAATGGAAAAGCGGCCGGACATCAATACACTGCCATTGCCACGGTATGACCTGATGAACCGGTCCAAGCTCGGTTTCTGGCGGCCGGTGCAGGCCACGCGGGGCTGTCCCTTTCCCTGCAGCTTCTGCTCCATCCAGTCCTTTTTCGAACGCAGTTATCGCAAGCGGCCTGTGGACCAGGTGATCCGGGATGTGCGGGCCGCTAAAAAGTCCGGCAGCCGGTTCATTGCGTTTATCGACGACAATATCGGCGTGGACTGGAAGTATTTCGAAGAGCTGATGACGGCGCTGATACCGGAAAAGATCATCTGGATCAGCCAGTGCAGCATTCATATCGCCGACAAACCGGATATGCTGCGGCTGGCTTATAAAAGCGGGTGCAGGCTGCTATCGTTCGGCATCGAATCGGTGAATACCTCCAGCCTCGCATGGATCGATAAAGGATTCAACCACCCGGAAAAATACAGGGAGTCGCTGAATGCGATCCGCCGCCAGGGCATCGACGTATCTACCGAAATGATCATCGGTATGGACGGCGACGACAATTCCGTTTTCGAAAAAACCTATGAGTTCATCATGCACAACCGCATCTCTGTGCCCCGTGTGCATATCCTGACGCCGGTACCCGGCACACCCATGTACAACGAGATGGAAAGCGAGAACCGGATCATCAACCGCGATTTTAACCGGTACAGCGGCGGGCAGGTGGTGTACAAACCCAAAAATATAAAACCGGAAGACCTGCAGAAGAACTACTGGAAGCTGTATGAAGAGCTGTTCCGGCCGTTGAATATCCTGAAGCGCTTATCCGGCAGCCCGTTCAAAATGGATGCACTGATGCGGGTGTTCGTTGCCGGGGTCAACCTCCATTATCGAAATCATATCCGGCACCGGATCACACCGGGCATTGTATAATTCTTTATCAAACCTGTTGTATGAAAATACTTCTTATCCGACCACCTGTTCCGCCTCATACCATCGGGCTCAAACACATCATGATCTGCGAACCGCTGGAGCTGGAGTATGCAGCAGCGGCCATCCCGCCGGAGCATGAAGTACAGATCATGGACATGATCATTGAAAAGGGCCTGGAGAAGCGGCTGAGAAAATTCAAACCCGATATCGTGGGCACCAGCTGCTATATCACCGGGGTGAACGAGGTGATCCGGATCTGCCGGAAAACAAAGCTGTGGAACCCGGCCTGCGTCACCATCGCGGGCGGTGTGCAGGCCTCGCAGGTGCCGGAAGATTTTGCCGACCCGGCCATCGATTGCATCGTCAGGGGCGATGGCACCACGCTGATGCCCGAGATCATCCAAGCCATCGAAAACGGCCGGTCGCTGCGCAATATTGCCGGGCTGGCCTTTCCCGTAGGTCCCGGTGAAGTGGAATTGACCGAGGGGAAAGCCTATATGCCCAAAGCCGACGACCTGCCGCTGCCGCGGCGGGAACTGGTAGCCCACCTGCGGCACCATTACTATTACCTGCAGCACCAGCCCGTAGCCACCATGAAGACTACCTGGGGCTGCTGGTACAAATGCAATTTCTGTTACACCTGGCGCATTACCGACGGCCTTCCGTATTCACGCAGCCCGGAGTCGATCGTAAAAGAGCTGGAGCAGATCGAATCGGAAGACGTGTACATCGTGGACGATATTTTTCTTATCAATAAATCGCGGCTGCGCAAGCTGGCCGACCTGATGAAGGAGCGGAACATCCGCAAAAAGTTCCTGATCTATGCCCGCGCCGATTTTATTTCGGAAAACGAAGAGATCGTGGCCGAATGGTCCGAATTGGGGCTGAGCGCGGTTTTCATCGGGCTGGAGGCGGCCACCAATTCCGAGCTCGACTCCATGCACAAGGAATCGACCGTGAATTATAACAGGGAAGCCGTGGCCATGCTGAAGAAATACAATATCGATACCTACGGCTCGCTGATACCCAACCCCGAATATTCCAAGGAAGACTGGGAGCGGCTGTGGCAGTTTATCGAAGAGACAGGATTGTATTATGTCAATATCTCGCCGCTGACCCCGCTGCCCGGCACACTCATCTGGAATGAGTACAAGGACCAGGCGATCGTACCCCGCGAAGCGCATGGCCTCTGGGACCTCTCGCACTCCGTGCTGCCGACAAAGATGCCCCTGAAGCAGTATTATCGCCAGTTGCTGCGGCTCTATGCCCGTACCATCCTGAACCTGTCGCGGGCGAAAAAGACCACGCAGCGAACGCTGCCTTCCGTGTGGTCGCTGAAATACTTCCGCATGATGCTGGGCGCGATGAAGATCGGGCGGCAATTCCTGCGTGCACACCATCATCACTCGCCCAAAGAACTGAAGCGGGCGATGTACAAAGGGCCGGAAGTGCCCGGGCTGCAGTACCAGCCGCGAAGCGCAAAGCCGATACAGATCCAGTCAAAACCTTTGTCGCTGATGCCTGCCGACTAAAGCGAACAACTATGAGAACGATACACGACAAGCCCTTGCATTCATCCGGAGTCCGGGACTTTTTTTCAAAGTACCCGGGTTTTCTGCCGCAGCAGGATACGCTGCTCAATTGCAAATGGTCGCAGCGCTGGTTCAGCTGGCTGCAGGCTTCCGTGGAAGAAGATACCTATACGTTCCAGGAAGTATTACAGGGCCGCTCGGGTGCCGAAGTGATGATCAACGACATGCCTTTTTGCATGCTGTCGTCCTACGATTACCTGGGCCTGATCGGGCATGCCGATATCGAAGAAGCGGCCATCGATGCCATCCGTACCTATGGCACGGGCACCGGCGGCGTGCGGCTGCTCACCGGTACCAACCAGCTGCACGAAGAGCTGGAAAAAAGCATCAGCCATTTCAAAGGCACCGAAGATGCCATGGTGCTTAGCTCCGGCTATATGGCCAACCTGGCCGTGGTAGCGGCGCTGTTTTCCAATAAAGACCTGGTTATTGCGGATGAGTACATCCACCGCAGCATTGCCGACGCTATCAAACTGGCGGGCATCACGGCAGTTTCGTTCCGTCACAACGATCCTGATTCGCTGGAGCAGGTGCTGACCTCTTATTCTTCCACGGTGCGCAAGCTGGTGATCGTGGAAGGCGTGTATTCCATGGACGGCGATATCTGCCGGCTGCCGGAGATCGTACGGTTAAAAGAAATACATGGCGCCCTGCTGATGATCGACGAAGCGCATTCGCTGGGCGTGCTGGGGCCGCAGGGCAGGGGTGTGAATGCACATTTTGGCATCCCGGCCCATCAGATCGACATCTTTACAGGGTCGCTGTCCAAGGCGATCCCGTCCAATGGCGGTTACATTGCAGGCCGCGAGGAAGACATCGTGTACCTGAAGCATGGAGGGGCGCCCTATATGTTTTCTGCAGCAGCCACACCGGCCAATACGGCTGCCGCCCTGGCCGCCCTCCGGGTGATGCAGGAAGAAAACTGGCGCTTCGATACGCTTTGGGACAATACGCACCTGCTGATCGCCGCCCTGCAGGAAGCCGGTATCCGCACCGGGCTTTCGGCCACCCCGATCATACCGGTGATCTGCGGCGACAACGAAAGCGCTCTTCATCTTTCCAAAAAACTGTTTGACGAGCAAATCCTTGCTACAGCTGTCATTTATCCTGCCGTACCCGAAGGCAAGGCCCGGCTGCGGCTTTGCTGCACGGCCGCACATACGCCCGAACTGCTCCACCGCTTTGTACATATCATCAGGAGGGTACGCTAACAAAGCCCCATGATTACCCTGAAAAAATACAACAGCATTCACGACGTAGACCCTGTGGAGTGGAACAGCATCCTGGATGACCACGATATTTTTCACCGCCACAGCTTCCTGTCGGCAGTAGAAGACAGCCGGGTGGAGAATGCTACGCTTTCTTATCTTCTTTTTTACGATGGTGATGTGCTGACGGCTACCACGGTGTTCTCCATCTTCAGCATTTCGCTCGACCTTTTTACCGGCGACAGCCGGATCGTAAAAGCATTGAAGAAAGTATTTCCGAAACTGTTTTCCATCCGCATCCTCGTATGCGGTTTGCCGGCCTCGTTTGGCCAGCAAAACCTGAAGCTTACGGATGATGCCCATACCGGCGCGATCAGCCGGCTGATCGCCGCAGAGATGCGGGGCGTTGCGAAACAGCAACGAATCAAATTCATGGCGGTAAAAGAACTGGAACGCCATGAAGCAACACGACTGAACGGGTTGGAAAAAGAAGGGTTCTTCCTGACGCACAGCATTCCTTATATGCAGTTGCCGGTAAGATGGAATAGTTTTCAAAACTACCTGTCGTCGCTGCGCCATCCTTATCGCCGCAGGATATTGCAGGCCCTTAAAAAAGCGGGGTGTACAGAACCTGTTATTTTATCTCCCGGCCAGTACGATGGCGAAGGCACCGCCTGGGTAGTGGCGCCGCCGGGTGAGAATTTTGCCGGCGATTTCTTTCCGGCCTACCTGCGGGTGATGGAACGGACACCGGTAAAACTGGAAACGCTCAACAAAGCTTTTTTTGAACAGCTGCAGCAGCGAAAAGAAGAATACGAAGTACTGCACTTTATCGTCAACGGTAACGTGATCAGTACGGGCGTACTGGTCAGCAGCGGGGATATACTTACGTTCATGCTCGTAGGCCGCGAAAACGAAAAAGATCCCTATGATTCTTATGTCAACCTGGTATATGGCATCGTGGCGCTGGCCATTCAACGCGGGGTAAGGCAGGTGAAGCTGGGACAAACGGCCTATTGGGTAAAAAGCTGTATCGGCGGCCTGCCTGAAGACGAGTTCCTTTATTTCGCCTGTACAAAGCCTGTTACTCACTGGTTGCTAAAAAAATTACGGGCTGTCCTTTTTCCTGAAACAAAGCTGAAACCCATACATGTTTTTCGCCAGCAAGACCATGTAGCTGAAATGCAGGAGGTGCATGCCTGAACAAAAAAAACATATACCGGGCCCGGGGATGCTGAGTTTTCTTAAAAATGTCGGCCCCAATCCCGTGCTTTATTTCTACCAGCTGATGAAGCAATACGGCGGTGTGGTAAAGTGCCGTTCGCTGCCCGATATTTACCTCGTCAGTTGTCCTGTAGTGGCCCGGCAGGTACTGGCCGCGCCGCCCCATCATTTCGATAAAGCTGACCTGATCAGCACGCGGATGAAAAAACTGATGGGAGAGGGGCTGGTGGTATCCAACGGCAAAAAATGGAAGCGCCAGCGAAGAACAGCACAGCTTGTATTGGGCGGAGCCCGGTTGCAGCAACTGGAGCCCCGTATTGAACAGCTGGTGGATGAGCTGATCGCGGAATGGAAAGGCGCTGCCGGCACAGGCCGGGTGGTCAATGCCAGCAGCGACCTGCGGCAATTGGTACTGCGCATTATGGCAGGCAGCCTGCTTTGCCTGCAGGATGAAAAAACATTGTGCCGCCTGGAAAAATCCCTGCAGGAAGGCAAAAAATACGTGAGCCGGCCCCGGCCCTTTTCGCTGCCGGCCTGGCTGCCGATGACCGCGAAGGCCCGCCTGCACAGCGCACTGAAGGATATGGACCGCATCCTCCTCGGCCTGATGCAGGAGCGAACGCGTACCGGTACAGGCGAAGGCGTATTGCTGGCGCAGGTGATGGACCAGCCCGGCGAAGACGGGCAGCTGCTGCATACACAGGAAGCGCTGGCCGAAATAAAAAACCTGTTTGCATCCAGTTATTTTTCGCTGTCTGACCTGCTGGCCTGGCTCACCTGTTGCCTGGCCCGGTACCCCGAATGGGCAGATCGCATAGCGGATGAAAACAATGCCGGCACAGGCGGCTGGCTGGCTACGCCGCCGGACAGGGCAAAGTTTATCCACGAAGTGCTGCGGTGTTACCCGCCGGGCTGGGCCGTGACGCGGCGCACCCTGGTGCCGCTGCAGACGGACGCCTGCACGATACCGCGCCATGCCACGGTGCTCATCAGCATTTACAACCTGCACCATCATCCTGGTTGCTGGGACGAACCGGAAAAATTCAACCCGCAACGATTTGATCAGATAAAGGACCTGCCCGGAAATGCCCTGTTCATGCCCTTTGGCCTAGGCCCGCGCAAATGCGCCGGGCTGGCGCTATCGCGGATGGCGATCAGCATGGTTTGCGCAAAGCTGGCCACGCATTTCCGGCTTACCGTACATGGCCCGGTCATTCCCACCATCCGGTCCGGTATATCGCTGGGTACCAGCAAAGACCTTGAAATTCGTATCGAACATCGCTGATATGGCAAAAGAAAACTATCGAAACAAAGTCGTTGTCATCACCGGAGGATCGTCCGGTATAGGGCTGGCCCTTGCCCATGCCTTTGTGAAGCAAGGCAGTAACATCACCCTGGTTGCCCGGGATGCGGAAAAGCTGGCCCGCGCCAGGCTGGAGCTCGAGCAGCAACTGGCCGGCTCATCTGCCATTATCCACATCGTACCGGCAGATGTGTCGGATAAAGACAGCATTACCGCTGCCATCCAAAGCATCGGCGACCGGTTTGAACAGATCGATGTATTGATCAATTGTGCCGGCATCACGTCCTGCGGCCGGTTTACCGATCAGCCGCTGGCCGACCTGGAGAAGGTGATGCAGACCAATTACCTCGGCGCCCTGTATGCATCCAGGGCAGCATGGCCTTACCTGAAAAAGGCAAAGGGCCAGCTGAGCTTTGTCTCCAGTGTAGCCGGCTACATGGGGCTGATCGGCTACAGCAGCTATGCGCCTTCCAAGTTTGCGCTGACCGGCCTGGCGGAATGCCTGCGCATGGAAGGGTGCGACGATGGCATCAGGGTATCTGTCATTTACCCGCCGGATACCGATACCTCCATGCTGGCACACGAAAAAAAGCATGGCCTGCCGGAAACCCTCGCGCTGAGCGAAAATATCCGGGCGCTTTCGCCGGACCGTGTTGCCGCGGCTTACCTGCGCGGCCTGCAGCGGGGACGGTTCGATATCTATTGCGACGGGCAAAGCCGGCCGCTCCGGTGGCTGAAAACGATCTGGCCGGGCCTGTTTTATCATCTCACCGATAGAGTGGTAAAGAAGACAAGAAGACACACGATATGACCCGGACCGATAATCATACCATCGAAATAGAAGAAGTAAAAACCGCCAGGCAATTGCGGCAATTTATTGGTTTTCCATACCGGTTTTACCGCGACGATCCGAACTGGGTGCCGCCGCTGCGACTGACCCAGCGGCAACTGTTCGCGTCCAAACACCCGTTCTGGACAAAAAACCCGCACCGCTTTTTCCTGGCGCGGCGGGATGGCCGGTATGTGGGCAGGATCGCGGCGTTTGTGAACCGAGAGCACAATGCACATTTCAGCACACGTGATGGATTCTTCGGTTACCTGGAAGCAGAAAACGATGCCGGCCTGTTCCACACCCTGCTTGATTCAGCGACCGGTTTCCTGCTGCAGCAGGATTGCACCCATGTGATTGGCCCGATGAACTTCGATATTCACAACGAACTGGGCGTGCTGGTAGAGGGTTTTGGCGCGCCGCCTTATTTCATGCTCACCTACAACCCGCCGTATTATGATGAGCAGCTCCGTGCACAGGGATGGCAGAAGCTTAAGGATTTTTATGCATATACCCTGGAGCGGCCGCAATTTGTACCGTCGCCCCGGATGGAGCGGGTGGCACAGGCCTTGTCGGCACGGCACGGCATCCGCGTGCGTCACCCGGACATGAAACAATTCCGGCAGGAACTGGAACATTTTCATGCCATCTACAACGATGCATTTGCGGACCACTGGGGGTTTGTACCTATTCCGCGTGACGAGTTTGTGCTGCTGGCAAAGGACATGAAGAGCATCATCGATCCGCGGCTGGTGCTGGTGGCAGAATACCAGGGTGAGCCCATCGCCTTCCTGCTCTGCCTGCCCAACCTGAACGAGGTATTGCTGCGGATCCGCAATGGCAGGCTGCTGCCCACCGGGTTTTTCAAGATCCTGGCCGCCGGGAAGACCATTAAAACCGTGCGGGTAATTACCGCAGCGGTAAAACAGGCGCATCGCCACCGGGGTATCGGGGCCCTGCTTTATCCCGCCCTCATGGCCAATGCCTTGCAGGCCGGTTACCAGCGGGGAGAGCTGTCCTGGGTGGACGAGGACAATGAAGTGATGAACAGTATTGCAGGGGAGCTGGGCGCGGTGGTATATAAAACATACAGGTTGTACAGAAAGGAGGTGAGAAAGGCCGGTGAGCCTTGATGGTTTACCTATATTAAATCATTATTATACTAACCCAGTTTCACTAGTCCGATGCATTCCTGGCCTTACCTATTCAGCGTGAATGTTGTCCAGGAACTCGTGGCAATCTGTTGCCCATCTTTAAATATTGCTGTAAAATATTTATAGGCTGTTTGCTGTCTTAGGATTGGAAAATAATTGTAGGAAACATCTAAAAACAGATCGCTGTAATAGCCATAATTATAGGTAGTATTATCATACCCCGGACTGAAGTTATTACTAAAAGCCAAATTGGCATTTCTGCCCAAAGACGGGTCATAATAGGTTACGGGCATCCCATTTTGAAAATAAAAATAAGCAACCACCGACAATTGGTTATACCTGGCGTTCTGTATGGTAAACTTGGGCATCACTACCAACTTATAATTGAAATTATCAAAAGACTGAACATTGTAGATATCTGAAAGTACAGGCCCGTTATGATAGGTGAAATAGGTGGCGCCTCCTTGAGCAATTTCCCTGGTCTGGTCATCAAACACTGATACGGTCGCCTTTAAGCTATGATTGCCATTTGTCAAATGCAACTCTTCATTTGTAAATAAGCTGGCATTATAGACAGGCGTGATATCCTTTCCTACTGCTACATTGCCATTTGCAGAATAGTATTGCTGGTTAAAATCCCTTAAAGGCGCCCCGTTTGATGTATAGAAGTAAGTCACAAACTTGCATCGTCGTCCATAGGCATTATTGATCTGAAATGAACCCTTTATGCTCATACCATACTTACCGTTCTGCAAAATATTATGGTCAATGGTGACATTGTTCAATGAGCAGGACGCGCTTAAACCTGTATTACCTCCTCCAGTTGTAGTCGTCGTAATAGTAGAAAACGGATACATTTCGGCAATTAAACTCTTATCACCTATTGATAAATCCGAATTCCAGCTGACTGAATAAACATTTAAAGTTAACGAAGCATCTATGGGATAATGCATAATAGAAGAGGGGTCATATTCTTTGTTTGACATTTCAATGCTATATCGGTTTAGTACTTGTTCGTCAACCATTTGCGGACTCCATGCCTGTGTCTGAAGATAATATGCATAAACTTTGGGTTTATTCCATTCTATACGGCTCAAAGGAGACTTGTGCTCATGTAATAAACCAAGCGCATGACCAAATTCATGAAGTATAGTCCTTCTTAACACTACTTCGGGAGTGTAGTCATTAAAACCTTCGTAATTCATAGTCTCTTGGTTTTGCCCTATTTTTTTTGACTGTGTTCCTGCATAAGACCAATATCCTCCACTGTTAAAACCGATACGTATATCGGCATTTCCATAATCTATAAAATCGAATTTGATATTGGCATATTTCTCCCAAACCTGAGCATATTGTCTGATTTTTGATG
>JBEVLT010000004.1:0-14622 GCA_040509055.1 Chitinophagaceae bacterium | reverse complement strand
TCCTTCGCTCTTACTATTCAGGGAAAAGCGAAAGTGGCAGATCGCGCTAAGAAGATACGTGATCGACAAAAACCCGTGCCTGGCCTATGCTCCCTATTTTGGGCTGGATATTAATACACTGCGCGCCTGGTTTGAAATTCAGCTGGAAAACGGGAATACCTGGGATGATTTTGGCAAGCAGTGGCAATTTGACCATATCATCCCCGTAACCTACTTCGATTTCTCTATCGAGGAGGACCTGGTTATGTGCTGGAACTTTACCAATATCAGGGTAGAACAGTTTGACCTGAACAAAAACAGGGGAAACAGGGTGGATGTATTGGGGGCCCGGCGCTATTTTGAAGAGCTTTACAAAACAACCGGGTATGAACCCTGCCGCATGTTGCTTAACAAGCTGGATCAGCTTGAGCAGAGCGAACTGGTAAGTTCCGTGAAACAGCAGGAATTTATTAAAACAAACAAAGCCTACCTGGACCAGATCGTCAATTACACCGAATTCGAATTTGACCTCCTGAACCGGGGGCGCAGCACAGAAGAAGTCAATAAAGAAATAGCCCTCATCAAAAAGCTCGGCAAATAGCCGGCAAACACGGTAATTTTGCAGGCTCATGTTTCCTGAATACGATATAATAATAGTAGGCGCCGGTCATGCCGGTTGCGAAGCCGCTGCCGCTGCCGCCAACCTGGGCTCTAAGGTGCTGCTGGTGACCATGAATATGCAGACCATTGCCCAGATGAGCTGCAACCCGGCCATGGGTGGTATCGCCAAGGGACAGATCGTCCGGGAGATCGATGCCCTGGGAGGGTATTCCGGTATTGTCACCGACCTCTCCATGATCCAGTTCCGGATGCTGAACCGATCCAAAGGCCCGGCTATGTGGAGCCCGAGATCGCAAAACGACCGGATGCTCTTTGCCGCCAAATGGAGGGAACTATTGGAGCAAACCCCGAATGTCGATTTCTACCAGGACATGGTGAAAGGATTGGTGATAAAGGATGGCAGGGCCTGCGGGGTGATAACAGGGTTGGGCCATGAGATCAGGTCCAGGGCCGTCGTGCTGACCAACGGGACATTCCTGAACGGGATCATCCACATCGGAGAGAAAAATTTTGGCGGCGGACGGGTGGCTGAAAAGGCTGCCACCGGCATCACCGAGCAGCTGGTGTCGCTTGGCTTTGAAAGCGATCGCCTGAAAACAGGAACACCCCCGAGGGTAGACGGCCGCAGCCTGGACTATTCTAAAATGGAAGAGCAACCGGGTGACGATGAAATTACCGGCTTCTCCTTTACCGAAACGCCTAAGCCCACCAAACAAAGAAGCTGCTGGATTGCCTATACCAACGAGCAGGTACACTCTATATTAAAGACCGGATTCGACCGGAGCCCGATGTTTGCCGGCCGGATCGATGGAGTGGGTCCCCGCTACTGCCCCAGCATCGAGGATAAGATCAACCGTTTTGCTGACCGGGAGCGCCACCAGCTCTTTATCGAGCCGGAAGGATGGGACACAGTAGAGATCTATGTAAACGGTTTCTCCACCTCGCTGCCCGAACAGGTTCAATACGACGCACTTCGTACAGTAGCAGGTTTTGAGAACGTCCGTATGTTCCGCCCGGGATATGCCATTGAGTACGACTATTTTCCACCCACGCAGCTCAGAAACACATTAGAAACAAAACTAATATCAAATTTATTCTTTGCCGGACAGATCAATGGTACCACCGGATACGAAGAAGCAGCCTGCCAGGGATTGATGGCCGGGATCAATGCGCACCAAAGCGTGAACGAACTGGATCCGTTTATCCTGAAAAGAAGTGAGGCATATATCGGGGTGTTGGTCGACGACCTGATCAACAAGGGCACGCAGGAACCCTACCGCATGTTTACTTCCCGGGCAGAATTCCGGACTCTGCTCCGCCAGGACAATGCCGATCTCCGGCTGACGGGGCTGAGCCATCAGCTGGGGCTTGCCGGTAACGACCGGATGGAACGGGTGAAACAAAAAGAAGCCGGCGTGGCCGCGGTAAAGCAAACGCTGAAAGAACTGATGCTGGAGCCGGAAGAAGTAAATGGCTACCTGCTGTCACTCAACTCCTCCCCCATCAGCGAAAAACAACGGGCAGAAAAAATATTGCTTCGCCCCGATGTGGAACTTCCGGAGCTGATCAGTCATATACCCCGGCTGAGCCAGTTACTGAAAAACCATGCAGCGGAAACCCTGGAACAGGCTTCCATCCAGGTGAAATACGATGTCTATATCGAAAAGGAAAAAGAGCTGGTCAATCGCATGAGCCAGCTGGAAAACCTGGAAATTCCCGAATCCTTCGACTTCAAAAAAATACAGGCCCTCGGCAACGAAGCACGGGAAAAACTGACACGCATCCGTCCACGCACGCTTGGCCAGGCCAGCCGTATTTCCGGCATCAACCCCAGTGATGTGCAGATACTGATGGTGTATATGGGAAGATAGGACTTACCGGTTCGGGATGTATTGCTTCTGCTCCCGGCTGTTGACGGAGTTGCTCAGCACCCCTTTTATCATACCCCTGCACGCAGAGGATCCGCACCGGCATTGAAACGGCTCCATGTTCTCATCCAGGAAATCGGCATAATCGAGGGTCAGCTCCTCGCCCATAGCAATATCGGACAGGGCCACCACATTGAGTCCATCCAGCCCGGTATTGGCTTCACAGCTATGATTTTGCGGAGCCCATTCTGCCGGATCATCGTCCCAGAGCACAAATACTTCTTCGCTCAGCGCATAGGCATAACGCCGGAAATTCAGCTTCTGCTCATCGTTCCAGTTGGCATCCACATACCGCCGGGTAACGATGCGGTGCGCCCGCTCTTCGCCGGCAAAAACGATCTCACTCTCGCGTATATCACGTGCCGCATAGATACCAAAACCGGCGATCGCATTACCCTTGATGGCATATGGCTTCTTTTTGCGCCGGTGCCGCGCAATCCCTTCGGCGATGATATGCCGCAGAAATCCGGCCTGACCTACCGGGTCATACTTTAATATAAAATCAGCGGAGCCTTCGTAACCATCCGTATAAAAAACAGAACAGGTAAAGTTGATCTCAAGAAAATAGATTTCCTTTTTGCTGTTCACCCTGAAGTCCAGCCGGCCGTAACCCACACCATTGAACCCTTTGAATATCCTGGCGGCCGCAGTACGCAGCGCCTGTTCCAGCTCCGGATCCGTACAGGGGAAATTACAATCCGGGTGCAGTTCGGATGTTTTCAGCGAATAGGTCTTGAAGGATTTACCGGGCGGAAACACATATTCCACGGGCTTGAACACCGTGCACGATTTCCCGTCACCGTTGGCAGCCACCAGCACGGTAAATTCGCGACCATCGATATACTCCTCCACCAGCAGCGGACCGTAATCATTATAGATCTCCACGACCTTCTTCAGCAGGTCGCGCTTGCTGTGCAGTACCGAGTTTTCATCGATGCCCAGGCTATCGCCGGCTTTGGCCGGTTTGATAAACATGGGATAGGAAAGATGCTGCTTCACCTTCTCTATATCTGCCGGCTGTTCGATGATAAAATACCCGGGCGTTTTTACCCCTTCGCAATAAGCCACGTATTTCATCAGCTCCTTGGTAGGATCATAGAGCTTGGCCGAAGGGCCGGTATAGGGAAGGTCCAGCAGGTCGAGTGTGTGAATCACGTCGATGGAAGGGACCTCCCATTCCAGGTAGCCCTCGCACAGATTGATGAAGATGTCGTAGTCTTTCTTTTTCAGCTCCTTCAGCTGGCGGTAGGTCGTCAGCTTGTTCAGGAACACATGATCCACGTCTGCATCGGGCAGCAGGGACGAGAGATTGCGTGGAGGATCATAGTTCTTGTAATCCACTCCCGTGGTGGAATAATCGGGCTGCAGCACACACACCTTCATGCAGTATATTATTTATAATGTTAAGTTGCGCCGGGCAAAAGCATCCTGGATGATCCGGCGCACCAGGCCGGGAAATGTTTTGTCTGCATACCGGAGTATGGCGCCAATAGACGTATAGTTCTCGTCTTCGCTCAGTCCGCACTGGGCGTTTACTTCCAGCATATACAGTTTACCGGTTTGTTTATCCATCCGGATGTCGAGCCGTCCATACCCCATGCCGCCCACAGCGAGGTAAGCATCGAGGCTCAGTTTTTCCAATGCCGACAGCAGGTCCGCCGGCGGCTGGTGATAGTTATAAAAATTCTCGTTGCCGGGCATGGGTTTCTCATCTTCGTATATTTCCCAAAGCCGGTCAAACGATAAAAACTTCTCCTCTTCCGGAAGAGACTCGTGAAAGATCCGTTCCACCGGCGGGTATACATAGCATCCGTCCGGGTTGGTGGATGACCCCACGATAAAAGAAGTGAACTCCGGACCGGTGATAAACTGCTCCACGATCAATCCGTCTGCCAGCAGGTTCCACCCGCGATAACCCTTTCGTATCTCCTCCACCCTTGCTGCCAGCTCTTCATCCGTATACACCACGTTCTTCACCGACACGCCCATGCTGCCGCCGGAAACAGCCGGTTTGATGATCAGCGGCGCTCCCAACCGTTTGCAGATGCCGTCAATCGAATCCCCGCTGCCGTCGATGATCTCCCACGCCGCATTCGCCACTCCGGCAGCATCGAAGGCGCGCTTCATCGGTATCTTGGAGGTTGTGATCCGGTAGTAATGATCGTCCGATCCCGTATAGATCAGTTTGTTCTTTTCCAGTTCGTGAATAACAGAGACGCCCGGCGTTCCATTTACCTCGTCGCCGTCGCAAAGGTTCAGCACCAGCGGTATCTTCCGCCCCGATCGTTTCCTGATCGTAGCAATCACCTGTGCATAATCGTCCATCGTCACGGGCTGCCATACCCAGTCTGCACGCAACGATTCAAATACCGCTGTGTATTCCTGCAGGCTTTGGGAAAAATCGTAATAGTACTGGAGATTGGGGTCGTCGGTGCGGAGGTAGGGATAAAGTACCCAGACCTTAAGTTTATCAAGCGGGTCGGGGGCGGTACGGGGAGATAGCTTCTTTTTAAGCCCTTTTTTCTTTACTTGACCGATCATGCAATTGCTGTTGTATAAAACGGGTAAGCGTATAAGTTTGGATGATCTCCGGTGCAATATGCGCCGCTCCCCTGATCTCACCCAGGCATTTCTTCGTTCCGCAATGACATTTGAACGGTTGTACCATGTCCCACTCCGACGAAGGGTAGAAAAATGTCATTTCATCACCTTCGGCAATGGGCTTCAGCGCCACCACCTGCATGGCATGGGTGTCGAAGAACACATTAGGATCGCAGCTGTGATTGATGTATTGCAGGTGCTCCGGCTGCAGCATGATATGCTTGTCCACATCTACCTGCACGGTAAGATAGGTGGGATGGGACAATATTTTGCCTGCGGAAAAGGTAGTTACTGTTTCACCGGGACCATACGGTCGCCGGGCAAAGAATGCTTTCTGGTTGTCTACTGTGTTTTGCCTGACAACAGCAAAAACGTGATCGCTTATCAGGCGATAAGATGGGTTAGTAGCGGGTATCATAACGGAATTGATATGAAAAGATAAAGAGAAACGGTAATGTTACGATCCATAAGAGTTTAAATGTGAATAATTCTATCCCTTATCTGAATAACATCAACATCAATTATCATGCAAATCATCCCGCGTGGCGGCCGATACATGTTATGTTCTATCTATGTTTGGTATAAGACGGTTGCTATCGGGAATAAATAGAGCAGGCCGGCGCAGGAAAATTTGATGACAACGCGATAAGCAGGAGCAGACCCGGCTGATCATTCTTCCGGCTGATCAGAGGACGATTCAGCGGCGGCGTCATTTTGCTGTGCATCGCGGTAAGCTGACCAGGCCAGTACCAGCTTGATCTCCCCGAAGCCGATCCCGCTTCCCAGCTTTTGTTTCAGCGGCGACAGGGAATCGCCGCCCAGTTCTTTTAATGCCGGCTCGATCAAAATGATCTTTTCCCGGCTGACCAGTTCTTCAATCCCGATCTCGCCGTGCCGGACATAATGGGCCAGGTGCCCTTCGATGGTTTGTACGTGCAGCTGCCGGAGCCCGGCAATATCATCGATGGTCTTCCCTTCCCGGAACAACCGGAACGATTCGGCCTTTGTATCCGGCCTTATGCGCCCGGAAGGTTTTTCTTTCCTGCTGCGTTTTTCCTTTACGGGCAGTGCGGTCGGCTCCAACCCATGTTCGCCGCAATAAGCAACGATAATGTCCAGAAACTGCTGGCCATACTTTTCCACCTTCACAGGACCAAATCCCTTTACCTGCTCCAGCTCTTCGGGTGTGCGGGGCAACAGCGCTACCATATCTTCGAGCGTTTTGCTGCCGGCCACGATATAAACAGGACTGTTTTTCTTTGCGCAAATGTCATCCCTTAGTTTTTTCAGCTGCTGGTACAGCGCCGGGTGAGCACTTTGAACGGACTGCTGCGAACCCGCATAGGCATTCACAGCGAATGGCGGCAGGATAAACGTACGTTTCCGTTTATGCCAGGAATCCGTATCCATGGTACCATCGGTGGCCTGCAGAAGGAAAGACTTCAGCGACAGTTCGGCAAACAGTTCCCGGATGCTTTCATTAAATGCTTTGGCATGAAGCCGGCTATCCGTAACAGCCGGACATTGGTGAAGGTGGTTCAGCAGCAGGGTTATCTCCTGATTAAAATGAAGAGCGCCGTTCCGTACCCGGTTCTGCAGCGGCACATTCTCTTCCGGCGGCACCGGAAGGCTGAACTGCCCACGGATCCAGCTGTGAAACTTAACGGCAGTCGACTGCAGCTGTTCCAGTTTTTCCAGCAGCTGCTTGCACCAGACGGTCGACTCAGGATTAAAGGAAGAAGCATGTTCCTGCAGGTAATCGCGGAGATCGCCGCACTCCTGCATCGCTGTCGTAAAATCAAACGTAATGCGTAACAACTTTTCCAGGTAGTGCTTCCTTGCTTCGGCCAGTTCGTCCTTCAACTGCCCCGGCACTACACAGCGTTGCAAAAACCCGGTGATCCGTTCGTCGGTTCGGAGGCTGCCCGCTTGTACGCGGCTCTCAAGCACCATTCCCTCCAGGCTGGTGCACCGGCTCAGGGCTACGTATACCTGGCCGGCGGCAAAAGCATGGCCTGCATCGATGATCGCTTTTTCAAACGTGAGGCCCTGGCTCTTGTGGATAGTGATGGCCCAGGCCAGCCGCAGCGGGTATTGACTAAATGAGCCCAGCGGTTCGGCTTCCATTGCCCGGCTGCTCTTGTTCAGCGTATACCGGATATTTTCCCATGTTTCGGGCGTCACGTCTATCGCATCAGGATCGCCCGGACATTGTACCGCTATGGATTCTTTATCCAGCCGGGTCACAACACCGATCTTCCCGTTGTAAAACCGCTTGCTCCGGTCGCTGTCATTTTTTATGAACATGACCTGTGCTCCTTCTTTCAGGTACAGCACTTCATCGGCAGGGTAAGCAGATCCCGGAAACTCGTCCTTGACCACGGCCCTGTAGGTAAACAGGGTGCCATCCAGCTGCTCCAGCTCGCGGGTATTGATATCCCGGGCTCTTTCATTGTGCGTAGTGAGAACGATGTATCCATCCTGCCGTTGCCTCGAAAAACCGGGTTGAAACCGGCTTTCCAGCAGCTGTATTCCGCCGGCATTCAGTTCGTTGTTGCGCACCTGGTTCAGCACGTGGATGAACCCTTCATCCCGCTGGCGGTAAATTTTATCGAACTCTACATAGACCGGTGGTTCTTCGCGGATGGCCTGGCTGTCGAAGAAATAAGGACTGGCATACCACGGTGAAAGCAATTGCCATTCCGGCTCCCGGATAACCGGCGGCAGCTGGTACAGGTCGCCGATAAACAACACCTGCACACCTCCAAACCGTTCGTACGGCTTTTTTCTCGTATGCCGCAGCACGGCATCGATCGCGTCGATGGTATCGCAGCGGACCATGCTCACCTCGTCGATGACCAGCAGTTCCAGCTGGCGCAATACATCAAGCTTATCCTTTGTAAATCGGAGCCGGCTCAGGAGGCTGTGACGGCTGACGGTCTCCGTGGTCTCAGAAAACCCGGAACCGGCATCCGGGATAAACGGTGCAAAGGGCAACTGGAAAAAAGAATGGATCGTTACTCCGCCCGCATTGATGGCGGCCACACCCGTAGGCGCCACCACCGCCATTTGCTTCAGGCTGTTTTCCCGGATATATTTCAAAAATGTCGTCTTTCCCGTACCGGCCTTACCGGTCAGGAACAGGTGACGCGAACTTTGGTTGACAAGCGCCAGCGCCAGGTGAAACAATTTATTATCGGGATCGTACTGCATAGCGTCAACGGTAAAGTAAAACTAAAATGAAAAAGGGACATTGCCGGACAAACCGGAATGTCCCCTTTCTCCACAACCCGGGATCAGGCCACTTTTGCACCCAGCATCAGTATCTCACTTACCTGTATCTCCGTGATGTATTTTTTATTGCCCTCTTTATCGCTGTAGCTGCGGCTCACCAGCTTGCCCTCGATCGCCACTTCCTTGCCTTTTCCGAGGTATTTTTCCGCGATCTCAGCCACTTTGCCCCAGGCCACCAGGTTGTGCCATTGCGTTTCCGTGATCCGCTCACCTTTGGCGTTGCGGTAGGTTTCGTTCGTGGCTACGCTGAAGCGTGCCAGCTTTTTTCCTGCTTCTGTCGTACGGATATCAGGTGTATTACCCAGGTTGCCGATCAGTTGAACTTTGTTTTTAAGTGCGTACATAACTTTAAATTTTTCGTGTTTTTGATTTTGTTTATTTCGGTCAATCAACGGCGCCATCGATTGACAACACAAAGATGGGGTCGCCGAAAAGCCATACCCGGTTTTTATCCCTTTACTTCCGGATGTATCCGTTTGTAAACGGTTATACACGAAAAAGTTTGTATATTAATTCCTGAAAACCAAACCTTTCCTATGCCTTTATCGTCTGACGGCAAGCTTTGTCTTGCTTGCGGCAAACCCGTAAAAGGCCGTGCCGATAAGAAGTTCTGCGACGATTACTGCCGCAACAGTTACAACAACCAGTTGAAGTCCGGCAGTAATAATTATGTACGCAACATCAACAATGCCCTCAAGAAGAACCGGCGGATACTGGAAGAACTGCTGCCGGAAAATGAAGAAACCGCCAAAACCAGCCGGGACAAGCTACAGCAGCTTGGCTTCCAGTTCAAGTATTACACCCATGTGTATACCAACCACAAAGGCAATACCTACCATTTCTGTTACGAATACGGTTACCTGCCGCTGGAAAACGACTGGTTCCTGGTGGTAAAAAGAAAAAGGGAATAGGCCCGGCTGATCAGGCGGTCAGGTGCCGGACGGCTGCTCCGACCAGGTCCGGCTCGTAGCCCTTCTGGAGTAAATAATCTATCGTCTTTTTTTTACGGACGAGGTGCTGCCCGCCTTTGAGTGATGCATATCTTTCGGCGGCCAGTTTGTTCAGGGTTTTCAGGTAGTCGGCTTCATCGATCTGCTTCATGGCCTTTTTGATACTGTACTCGCTGACCTGTTTTTGTTTCAGCTCGTACCGGATCTTTACACGCCCCCACCCCTTCATCCGGAATTTGCCGCCGGCATAGGCAATGGCAAACCGCTCTTCATTCAGGTAATTGTCTTCGATCAGCGACGCAATGATCGCATCATGCTCCTTTTTCCAAACGCCCAGCTCATACAGCTTATCCCGGACCTCTGCATGACAACGCTCTTGGTACGCACAAAAATGCCGCAGTTTCTGAAGGGCCTGTTCGGGTGTAAGTTGTTTTCGGGATAGCATAAGGGACCGACCAGCCCCGAAGGTACAAACCCGCAGGGGAAACGCTGCGATCCGGGGCTGCCGGCAAATATCCACGCCCGGTCCACAGTGTTGGCTATATATAGTAAAAATCAGTAGTTTCGCCACACTCAATCCTGTTTATGAAGTTTATCGTCTCTTCCTCCACGCTACTGAAACAGCTGCAGCATATTGCCGGCGTGATCAACGCCAATACGGTATTGCCGATCCTCGAAGACTTTTTGTTTGAAGTGGAAAAAAACAAACTGACCGTAGTGGCTACCGACCTGGAAACGGTAATGCGCGTACAGCTCGATATTGAAGCAAAGGACAGCGGCAAAGTGTGTATTCCTGCCCGGATCCTTATGGACTCGCTGAAAAATATACCCGACCAGCCGCTCACGTTCAACATCGATAAGAATTTCGGTATCGAGATCACCAGCGACAACGGGAAATACAAAGTGATGGGAGAAAACCCGGACAACTTCCCCAAAGAGCCCGCAGCAGACGATACGACTTCCTTTACCATGACGGCTTCGTCGCTGGTAACCGCGATCAACAAAACCCTGTTTGCGACCAGCAACGACGACCTGCGTCCTGCCATGACCGGTGTGTTCTTTGAACTGGATAAAAAAAGCCTGCAATGCGTGGCCACCGATGCCCATCGCCTGGTCCGTTATAAAATGAAGGATGTCAATTGCCCGAAAAACGATTCCTTTATCGTACCGCGCAAACCCCTGAACCTGCTGAAATCGGCCATCCCCTCCAATGAGGACGAACTGACCCTGAGCTATAACAGCAACCACTTATTCGTAAAGCACGGCACCACGCAAATGAGCTGCCGGCTCATCGATGCGCGGTTCCCGGATTACAAAGTGGTGATCCCGGCCGATAATCCTTACCGTCTTACAGTCGGCAAAAGCGACTTCCAGAGCGCGCTGCGCCGGGTAAGCGTATTCAGCAACAAAAGCACCAACCAGGTGGCCCTGAGCATCAGCGGCAGCGAGCTGCAGCTGGCCGCCCAGGACGTGGATTTCAGCTTTGAAGGAAACGAGCGGATGAAATGCCAGTACAACGGCGAAGACCTGATGATCGCCTTCAATGCCAAATTCCTGATCGAGATGCTGTCGGCAGCCGATAGCGACGAGGTGAACATGGAGCTCTCCACGCCCACCAAGGCCGGGCTGATCAAACCCTCCGAGCAGGATGAAAACGAAGAATTGCTGATGCTGGTGATGCCCCTGATGCTAAACCAGTAAAACCAAATAACCAGAAAGCCCCGGAGTTCCGGGGTTTTTCTTTTTAGTAGTAACCGGAATGAGTGGTCCTGCCATGTAGATCAGGACAGCTTTTGCCTCCGCGGTACAATGGTCCTCAGCCGGTAAATAATGATCTCCGCCACGCCAAGGTTCACCACCCAGCCCAGCCATGCTACCAGGCGGTACACGTCCATCGGCGGCAGCTCCCCCGTATTGGTAATCGCATATTTCCAGGCGCGAAGGGTAATGGCCGATAAAGTAAGTGCATAGCTGCGGATCATATAATCCCGGTGGGCCTTGAAATCTCCCTTCCTGGCCTTGTACAACGCCATGGCTGTACAAAACATCCACAGCACGGCCAGCAGCACAAACGCGATCCGGGAGCCGGTGCCGCCATTGGCATAAAAACCCATCAGTAATCCCGCGGGCCCGGTGATCAGCAGGATATCTGTTGTATAAATATATCCCATCGCCCGGTGAAGACGGGGCCGTCGGCGCAGCAACCTTTTTGAAAACTGGGTAAATCCGGCCAGTAATACCCACAGGCTGGCATAGACATGAATGAAGAAGGCGATGCGCCAGTGATCGATATGAATGTAATGCTGCTTGATCCGCAGAAAACCGACATCGGTCCTGTACGGCAGATAATGAAGCGTAATTCCGGCCATCAGCGCCGTGAAAAAGACCAGCACCACCCACAGACCCGCAACAGCGATATTTCTCCTCACCGGAATTTGCATTACTTTTAAAAAGACATTAGTTCGCTACCCGCAAATGTAAACGATCCGTTATGAGAAAATATTCCACCCTGATCTGCCTGGCGGTCCTGCTGGCCGGCTGTGCTGATCATAAAAAAGCCTCTGAAGAGGTAAAGCAGGTCTCTGCACAGTTGGTCCGTAAAATCCTGGGGTCCTTTGTCGGTGCATTTGGCGACAACAGGATTACACTGCTCATTACCCGGGCGGAAGGACAGGTAGTCGAAGGCCGCTCCATCGTGGGCGGGAATGACCGGCCATTCAAAGGAACCCTGCAGGAAAAAGACGGGGCCTATCTTATCACAGCCCGCGAACCAGGCGATGATCCCAACGATGGGACATTTGCCTTTACGATCGACCCGGAGCACCCGGACCTGGTGAGCGGATCATGGAAACCATTACAGGGCAACAGCCCTTCCAAGGACTATACCCTCCGGCGTAAAGCATTTACCTACCGGACGGATGTAGGCGAATACCCGCAGGCATCTGCACGTGAACTGGTTCCGGAAGACGTGGAGAACCTGATGAAGGATGAGCTGGAAACAATGCGAAACGAAATCTTTGCGCGCCACGGCTACTGCTTTAAAAGAAAAGAAATGCGCCAGTATTTTGAAAGCGAAGACTGGTATGTGCCGGACAATGTGGATGTACGCAGCAAGCTAACGGCCGTTGAAAAGAAAAATATAGAATTGATCAAGCGCTATGAGCAGTATGCAGAGGAGTATGGCGATGAATTCGGGCGCTGAGCCATACCGCCTGCCGGGAGGAGCACCGCGCTGGCGATTACAATTTCCTTCGTAACTTACAGGAACATTTTTGTTTGCTATGTGGGCATCGATCATCGACTATTTCCAGGAACTGGAAAAACACCCTGTACAGCGGATGGCCTTCCTCGTCGGCGGGCTGCTGATCTTCTGGATCATCGAAGGCAGCATTCCCCTGCTGTCGCTTCAATATAAAAAGAACAAGCTGCGACATGCCGCTACCAACTTCAGCTTCACCGTCATCCACCTTGTGATCCATACCTTCCTAGCCATCCTGATCGTCCTGCTGAGCGACTGGTGCAAGGATCAGCAATTCGGTATCATATATTGGTCCAATGCAGGCATTTTAGGCACCATCCTGATCTGCTTCCTGGTGCTTGACTTTTTCGGCGGCTGGCTGGTACATATTACCGAGCACAAAGTAAAATTCCTGTGGCGCTTTCACATCGTGCACCATGCCGACAACAACGTGGATGTGACCACCGGCCTGCGGCATCACCCGGTGGAAAGCGTGGTAAGAGGCGTGTTCTTCTTTATGGGCATCTTCGTCAGCGGCGCGCCGATGTACGCGGTGATGATCTTCCAGACGCTGCTGGTCCTGTCTACTGCCTTCACCCATGCCAATATCAGCCTGCCCCGCTGGCTGGATAAGGGCCTCAGCTATATTTTCGTGTCGCCCAACATGCACAAAGTGCATCACCACTGGCAGCAGCCGTATACAGACAGTAACTATGGCGCCGTACTTTCCATCTGGGACCGCCTGCTTGGCACATTTATGAAGCTGGAGCCGCGCGATATCCGGTATGGCCTGGACCGTTATTACCCCAACGAAAAGGATGAAGACTTCATCATGCTGATGAAAAAGCCCTTCCAGAAATTAGAACCCTGATCATTGCTTTTTGCTGTATAGCTTTGCCGCATGAAAAAAATTGCCATGATACCGGCCCGGTATGCTGCTACCCGGTTCCCGGCCAAGCTGATGCAACCCCTGGGCGACAAGACGGTGATCCTCCATACCTATGATGCTGTCATGCAAACCGGGCTGTTTGACGAAGTGATCGTGGTAACCGACAGCGACATCATTTATACCGAAATCACTTCTCATGGCGGCCACGCCCTGATGAGCAAAAAAGAACATGCAAGCGGCAGCGACCGCATTGCCGAAGCCGTAGCCGGGCTGGATGTGGACGTGGTGATCAACGTGCAGGGCGACGAACCTTTTATTCGCAAAGAACCATTGGAAAAACTGGTACGGCTGTTTGAAGATGATACCGTACAGGTCGGCTCGCTGATGAGAAAGATCGCCACACCGGAAGAACTGTACAGCCCCAGCGCTGTAAAAGTGGTAGTCAATAAAAAAAGCGATGCCCTTTACTTCAGCCGCAGCGTGATCCCCTATATTGCCAATACCGCGATGGCCATCGACCATTACCTGCATATCGGCGTATACGGTTTCCGGAAAAACAGGCTGCTTCAGTTTACGCAATGGCCCATGGCAACACTGGAGCAGATAGAAAAACTGGAACAGCTCCGCTACCTTGAGAACGGGGTTGCCATCCGCATGGCGCTGGTAGATTTCAAAAGCGTGGCCATCGATACGCCGGAAGATCTAAGGGAAGCAAAAAAGTTATTGTAAGCAATATAGTCTGTCTGCCGGCGGCCTATACATTTACTTCCAGCAACTGGTAATGATAGGCATCACTCAATGTTTTGAGCGGCCGCTTCGAGGCCTCGGCGTATACCTTCACAAAAGCAGCTCCGAAATAAAGAATAAAGGAAGCATAAAACACAAACAGCAGCAACAGCACCAGCGACCCCGATGCTCCGTAGATGGAACCGAGGTTACTCTTGACCAGCAGCACGCCAAGCAGGGCCTTGCCGGCTGAAAAAAGGATGCCTGTAAGCACACCGCCGTATATGGCCACGCGCCAGGCCGGACGCGCATCGGCCAGGTAGCGAAAGATTAGTATGAACCAGGTGATCATGATAACGGCGCCGATCACTTCGTTGAGTATCCCGGAAAAAAAAA
>JBEVLT010000003.1:0-8001 GCA_040509055.1 Chitinophagaceae bacterium | reverse complement strand
AAAACAGAGCAGGAAAAACCTGTAAAAAACGATCATGTATACGATAGTTGGTATGGCAAAGTAAGTGTTTTCCTGTTCAACGGGATAATTTTGCCGGTTGCATAATTTTTTTTAGGTTTGTCTAAAAATAATTTTAGCTGTGCTAAACTATTCCACCAGCGAAGAAAATTATATCAAAGCCATTTTTCACCTTCAAAAGGACGGCATGGTGACAACCAACGAGCTTTCGGCAGAATTGCAGACCCGTCCTGCTTCCATCACCGACATGATGAAAAAGCTACGCACCAAAAAACTGGTGCACTACCAGGCCTACCGCGGCTTCCGCCTTACGGCCGAAGGCACCAAAGTGGCCCTGCTCATCATCCGCCGGCACCGGCTGTGGGAGTTTTTCCTGGCAGAAAAATTAAAGTTCAGCTGGGACGAAGTGCATGCCGTAGCCGAAGACCTGGAACATGTGAGCTGTAAAAAACTGATCGACAAGCTGGACGAGTTTCTCGGTTTCCCGCGTTTTGATCCGCACGGAGATCCCATACCGGACAGCAATGGCCGCATTGAAACCAGCAAGCAGGTTTGCCTGACCGAGCTGCCGCTGAATAAAACCGCGACGGTATGCCATGTCAGCGACCAGTCCACCGAAATGCTGGAGCTGCTGGGTCATAAAAAGATCGGCATCGGCACCCGCCTCGAAGTGAAACGGAAATTCAGCTTTGACCAGTCGCTGGAAATAAAGATCCGGCAGGCCAGAAAAACAGATGCCGAATTACCGGCTACGCATATCAGCACAGAGCTGGCCAAAAACATCCACGTAAAATATGAAAACGAATAAGCCGGCTGACCTTTCGCTCAGCGAGGTGCACGAGTCCGTAGATACCACTGCCACCAACCGGCCGGTATGGCGTCGCATCCTTTCCTTCTTCGGACCAGCCTACCTGGTCAGCGTAGGGTATATGGACCCGGGCAACTGGGCCACGGACCTGGCCGGCGGCAGCCAGTTTGGCTATACGCTGATCTGGGTGCTGCTGATGAGCAACCTGATGGCGCTGCTGCTGCAAAGTCTTTCGGCGCGGCTGGGCATCGTGCGCAGGAGGGACCTGGCACAGGCCAACCGCGAAACCTACCCGCGGTCAGTGAACTTTGCCCTGTACGTGCTGGCCGAAATCGCCATTGCCGCCACTGACCTGGCCGAAGTACTGGGCATGGCCATCGGTATCCAGCTGCTTACGGGCATGCCGCTGATCTGGGGTGTGCTGATCACCGTATTCGATACCTTCCTGCTGTTGCTGCTGCAGCGCCTGGGCATGCGCAAAATGGAAGCTTTCATCGTGGGACTTATTTTTATTATCGGGGTGTCGTTCCTTATCGAGATACTGATAGCCAAGCCGCACCTGGGCGAAGTAGCGGCAGGACTGGTACCGCGCATTCCCAACGAGACGGCCCTGTATATTGCCATCGGTATCATCGGGGCCACCGTGATGCCGCATAACCTGTACCTGCATTCCGCATTGGTACAGACGCGTAAGATCAAACGGGACGATCGGGGCATCCGCAAAGCACTAAAACTGAATTTTGCCGACAGCGCCATCGCCCTCAACCTGGCTTTTTTCGTGAATGCGGCCATCCTGATACTGGCGGCCACGGTATTTTATAAGACCGGGCGAACCGATGTGGCGGAGATCAAACAAGCCTATGAACTGCTGTCGCCACAGCTGGGGTCAAAGCTGGCTTCCATCCTGTTTGCCGTAGCGCTCATTGCGGCCGGCCAGAGCTCTACGATCACCGGCACCCTGGCCGGACAGATCGTCATGGAAGGCTACCTGCGGCTGCGCATCAATCCGTGGATCAGGCGGCTGCTGACCAGGCTGCTGGCCATCATTCCCGCCGTGCTGGTCATACTGATAAACGGTGAAGATAATATCGACAGCCTGCTGATCCTGAGCCAGGTGATCCTGAGCCTGCAGCTGGGCTTTGCCATCATTCCGTTGATCCATTTTGTAAGCGATAAAAAGACAATGGGATCTTTTGCCATCAAGCCCGTTGTGCAGGTCATTGCCTGGCTGATCACGGCTGTGCTGGTATATCTGAACATACGGATGGTAACCGGGGAAGTCATGGATTATTTCAACGGTTCGCCGCAACTGATCTGGCAGGTACTGATCGTTGCCGGGGGCGTGCTGTTCGTCGCCTTGCTGGCCATCTCTTTGGTATACCCCCTGTTGAATAAAAAAGGCCGCGGTGTGCCGCTGGAAGTGCACCGGAGAACCGGCCACCTGCAGGATATCGCCGTCCCGGTATTCAACAAAATAGCCGTGGCCCTGGAATTCAGCGAAAAGGATGAAAAACTGTTATCGTATGCCATCGGCCAGGCGCATAGCGGCACATCGTTCGTGCTGATCCACATCGTGGAAAGCGCTACGGCCAAAATACTCGAAAAGGACTCGGCCGACCTGGAAACCATGAACGACCAGCAGCACATCGACTTTTATGCAGCACGGCTGAGCCAGATGGGCTACGAAGCTACCGGCGTGCTGGGATTCAGCCAGCGATCCAGGGAGATCGTACGCATCATCAAAAAGACAGAAGCCGACCTGCTGGTGATCGGCGCACACGGACATAGCGGCATCAAAGACTGGTTTTACGGCCAGACCATCGATTCAGTAAGGCATGATGTGAAGATTCCGGTGCTTGTTGTGAATGTTTAACGGTTTATTGCTGGAGACCCGGAAGTCGGCGGTTCGAAGCTCGATGTTTGAGGTTGGGTCGTTTTAAGGAATATACTTTCCGATTAAAGCTTCTTTTAAGGCCGAACAGGAAGACCAGCCGAATCCCTGTTACCGGCAGACAAATGTGACCTAAGCGAAGTAACAGTTTACAGCGTGATCGTAACACCGAAGCTCAAACATAGAATAATTTAAGCAGCAATCGTTTTCGAATGATGTCGTAATAAATGTTTGAACCGGCTAAAAGTTTCCGGCTTGATATTCAGATAGGAAGCAAGATGTTTTTGCGGAACCCGCTGCAGCATGCCGGCATTTTTCATCACGAAGTTGAGAAATCGTTCACGCGGCGTCATCTTCACCATCTGCATCTGCCACCGGTCTTTGAGCACCATGGTATGCGTCACGACCAGGCGCCCGAGGTGCTCCATTTTCGGAGACTGCGCATATACGGTTTCCAGGTCCTCGTAGCGGATGGACAGCACAACGGAAGGCTCGATAGCCTCTACAAAATATTCGGAAGGCGTACGGCTGTGAAAGGACTCCTGGCTCAGGATGATATGCCCTTCCATCGATATCTGTGTATTGATCTCGTGGCCGGTCTTGCGGTAATATTTGCGGATCAGCCCTTTGATAATGAAATTGAAATACTGCTCTTTTTCGCCGGCCTTGACCAGGCATTCCTTTTTACCAAAGCGCCGGATCCTGATCACGGGCAGCAGGTAGCGCGCAAATTCGTCCTCGGAAATATCGGCGAACCTGCTGAGATAATTTTGAAACGGCCGCATTGTATCCATGAGACTCAGCAACATATAAAAACCTCAATCAACAATTGCTCCAAACCGGCCGCAGGGTTGTTTTTCCTCACCCCCTTTTTTTGAAAAGCTGTGAGAAAGAACAGGTTATAAAATTGTAGCTTTGCGCCCCTGTACTGGCCGTACATTTCTATATTAACCTCAAAACAAGACTCATGGCTCAAAAGATCAAAGTTGCAAACCCGGTCGTGGAACTCGACGGTGATGAGATGACAAGGATCATCTGGAAATTCATCAAGGACAAACTGATCCTCCCTTATGTAGACCTGGATATAAAATATTTCGACCTTGGCGTAGAATACCGCGACCAGACCAACGACCAGGTAACGATCGATGCAGCCAATGCCATCAAACAATACGGGGTAGGCATCAAATGTGCCACCATCACACCCGATGAAGACAGGGTAAAAGAGTTTGGCCTGAAGCAAATGTGGAAGAGCCCGAACGGCACCATCCGCAACATTCTCGACGGCACCGTTTTCCGCGAGCCGATCGTGATCAAGAATATTCCCCGGCTGGTGACCACCTGGGATCGCCCCATCATCGTAGGCCGCCATGCTTTTGGCGACCAGTACCGCGCCACTGATTTCGTGGTACCCGGCAAAGGCAGGCTGACTGTGAAGTTCGAAGGCGAAGACGGGCAGGTGATCGAGCACGAAGTATTCCAGTTCAAGGGCGGCGGCGTATCGCTGTCGATGTATAATACGGATGAAAGCATCCAGGGTTTTGCCCGCAGCTGTATGAACATGGCCCTGCAGAAAGGCTGGCCGCTGTACCTGTCCACCAAAAATACCATCCTCAAAAAATATGATGGCCGTTTCAAAGACATCTTCCAGGACATCTACGAAAACGAATTCAAAGCACAGTTTGAAAAAGCAGGCATCGTGTACGAGCACCGCCTGATCGACGACATGGTGGCCAGCGCGCTGAAATGGAATGGTGGTTTTGTATGGGCTTGTAAGAATTACGATGGCGACGTACAAAGCGACTCGGTAGCGCAGGGCTTTGGCTCGCTGGGCCTGATGACCTCCGTGCTGGTAACGCCCGATGGCAAGACCATGGAAGCAGAAGCCGCCCACGGTACCGTAACAAGGCATTACCGCGAGCACCAGAAAGGCAATCCAACATCTACCAACCCGATTGCTTCCATCTTTGCCTGGACAAGAGGCCTGGCCTTCCGTGGCAAGCTGGACGACAACCAGGAGCTGATCGACTTCGCAGCTGCCCTGGAAGCCGTATGTATTGAGACCGTGGAAGAAGGAAAAATGACCAAGGACCTGGCCATCACGATCAAGCCGAAAGTAGAGCATGGCAAAGATTTCCTGTATACAGAAGAGTTCCTCGATGCCATCGATACCAACCTGAAAAAGAAAATGGGTCTTTAAGACCTTGTGACCGGTCGTTTATGTATGGCGCTTTCGGTGTAATTTTCCTGCCGGAAGCGCCATACAATAAACGACTTTTTTCATGCAACTGATCTCCCTCGCTATTGCACCCGGTCTTGCTATCTGCCTGTTTATCTTTCACCGGGATGCCTATAACCGCGAACCCAAGCTGAACCTGATCGCAGCCTTCTTCCTGGGTGTGGTCGTCACCCTTCCTGTTTATTTTGCAGAACGCTATTTTGGCGCCTTTACCGACCAGAGTATCAGCGGCACTGCGGCCCTGGCCTTTCTGGTAGTGGCGTTTACCGAAGAGCTGGCCAAGTTTGCCGTGCTCAGGTGGTATGCCTGCCCGCGCAAAAGCTTCGACGAGCCGCTGGATGGCATCGTGTACGCGGTCGTGATCAGCATGGGGTTTGCCACGCTGGAGAATATCCTGTATGTGACGCAGTCGGCCGGGACCGGGCGGGGCTACCAGGTAGCCTTCCTCCGCATGTTCCTGGCCGTACCCGCACACGCTACCTTCGGCGTACTGATGGGCTATTATGCCGGCAAGGCCAAATTCGAACCGGCCCGCGCCTCCCGGCTGCTGGCCACGGGACTGGCCTGGGCCGTACTGTTTCATGGAGCATATGACTTCTGCCTGATGCTGCAGCAGTCACCTGCCGTGAAGGACTATGTGTCAAACGGAGCGCTCTTTGCCGGCGCTGTTATCTCTTTTATCGTAGCGGTACGCCTCAGCTTCAAACTCATCCGGCAGCACCGCCGTCTTTCGCAGCAAACGCACCGGCCCACCGAGACCATGAAACTCCGCAAGGCCTACCCGCACGATATTCCCCTGATCCGTGAGCTTACGTTCAGGATATGGCCGCATACTTACGGAAGCATCCTGTCCGGAGAGCAGATCAGCTACATGCTGGAAAAAATGTACAGCGAAAGATCGCTGACCGGGCAGATGGAACAGCAGCATGAATTTGTGATCCTGTACGATGGGGTGCAGCCCATCGGCTTTGCATCGGTCGGCCTGCAGGAGCCGGGTGTGTTCAGGCTGCATAAGCTCTATGTGCTTCCGGAGTACCAAGGGAAAGGAGCAGGCCGCTTTGCGCTGCAGGAACTGGCAAAAGCTGCCCGGCGCAGAGGTGGCCGGTCACTGCTGCTGAACGTGAACCGGCACAACAAGGCATTGAATTTTTATGAAAAAAACGGGTTTGCCGTCATCCGCGAAGAGGATATCGATATCGGTAACGGCTATTTCATGAACGATTATGTGATGGAGATGAAACTCGGTTAGGCATCAATCCTTCAGGTGCACAGCCAGCTTTTTGGCCATTTCATTGCTCATGGCATCGCCGGAAATGCCATAGCCGTTGACCAGGATGCCTTTTTTGCCGGAGCCCCCCTCAATGGCGTAGACCACCGCCTCGTCTGCAGGATCGGTATTTCCTTCAAAACGGTATACTTCAACGATTTCGAAATCATCCACATTGAACCGGTGATCGTGTTCCCTGCAGACCAGGCAATTCTCCTGCAGATTGAAATCGAGGGTATAGCCGCGTTCTTTCAGGCCGTTTACCGCTGCCGTAACCGTGTCGTATGCGTACATAATCAATGATTTATTGATTTAAAGTTAGGGCTAATCCGGTTAAAACCGCCCCGGCCGCCCTGAAAACCGCGGCAGATGCGCCAGGCAGACATAAATGGGCAAAACTTGTTCGCTTGTTTTTACCCGTATTCCCCTATTAAACCTACCTTTGCCGCCAAAATAAAATATACATTTTTATGTCAACAGCGACCAAGTCTATTGATTTTTCCCTGCCCTATAAAGTGGCCGATATTTCCCTTGCCGAATGGGGCCGTAAGGAAATCCGCCTGGCGGAAGCAGAAATGCCTGGCCTGATGGCCATTCGTAAAGAGTACGGACCTTCCCAGCCGCTGAAAGGAGCACGGGTAGCTGGTTGCCTGCACATGACCATCCAGACTGCAGTGCTGATCGAAACGCTGGTAGCGCTGGGCGCCGAAGTAAAATGGAGCTCCTGCAACATATTTTCTACGCAGGACCATGCCGCCGCTGCTATTGCCGCTGCCGGTATCGGTGTATTTGCCTGGAAGGGCCAGTCCATCGAAGAGGCTGACTGGTGCATTGAGCAAACCCTGTTCTTCGGTGGCAAAGAGCGCCCGCTGAACATGATCCTGGATGACGGTGGTGACCTGACCAACATGGTACTGGACGTTTATCCCGAACTGGTGCAGCATGTAAAAGGTATTTCCGAAGAAACTACGACCGGCGTACACCGCCTGTACGAGCGGGTAGCCAAGGGCACCCTGCCTGTTCCGTCCATCAACGTGAACGATTCAGTGACCAAATCCAAATTCGACAACAAATACGGTTGTAAAGAGTCGCTGGTAGATGCCATCCGCCGCGCTACCGACGTGATGCTGGCCGGTAAAGTAGCCGTGGTAGGTGGTTACGGGGACGTAGGTAAAGGTTCTGCCGCTTCACTGGCCGGCGCCGGTTGCCGCGTTATCGTTACCGAGATCGACCCGATCTGTGCCCTGCAGGCCGCTATGGACGGTTTTGAAGTAAAGAAAATGAAGGATGCCGTGAAAGAAGCCGACATCGTGGTAACAGCCTCCGGCTGCCGCGACCTGATCACCGGCGAGCACTTCAAGGCGATGAAAGATAAAGCCATCGTGTGCAACATCGGCCACTTCGATATCGAGATCGATATTGCCTGGCTGAATACCAACTACGGTCATACCAAAGACACCATCAAACCGCAGGTGGATATCTATAATGTAGATGGCAACGACATCATTATCCTGGCAGAAGGCCGCCTGGTAAACCTGGGCTGCGCTACCGGCCACCCCTCGTTTGTGATGAGCAACTCCTTCAGCAACCAGACGCTGGCGCAGATAGAGCTGTGGACCAACCACGAAAAATACGAGAACAATGTGTATGTGCTGCCCAAGCACCTGGATGAGAAAGTGGCCCGCCTGCACCTGGCAAAGATCGGTGTGGAACTGGACGAACTGACTACCGCGCAGTCCGACTACCTCGGCATCGGCAAGGAAGGTCCGTTCAAACCCGAG
>JBEVLT010000002.1:0-8045 GCA_040509055.1 Chitinophagaceae bacterium | reverse complement strand
GATCTCCGTCGCCAGAAGATTAACGAACTGATCAGGCAGTCCGAAGAAGGCGTGCTGATCTTCGAAAAGCAAAACATTTTCGGCATCCAGCTGCGCACCAACGGGTACGGCGCTTTTTACGAAATGGGCCGGATGAAGACGAACCGGAAAACCAATATTTACCGCATCGATATTGCCGAGATCAAAGACCACAAGGAAGAAAAGCTGTTTGGTGGCAGTTTCCCCTTTGGTAATCCTTTTGTATACGGGAAGAGGAATTTCTTTTACCCCATCACGCTCGGCTTTGGCCAGCAATACATCCTGGGGCAAAAAGGGAATAAGAACGGCGTAGCCGTTTCGGCCGTTTACAATGCCGGCCTGGCTATCGGGCTGCTGCGCCCTTACTACGTAGATGTGCAGGGTGCGGGCAACCAGCAGGAATCCATCAAATACACGGAGGAAAACAGCGACCGGTTTATCAACGGCCCTTTCCTGGGCGCCAGCGGGCTGGGCAAAGGCTGGGGCGAGCTGAAGGTAAAACCCGGCGGTTTTGTAAAAGCAGCCATGCGCTTTGATTACGGCCGTTTCAACGAATCGGTGAACGGGCTGGAGATTGGAATGAGCCTGGAAGCGTATGCCTCCAAAATTCCCATCATGCTGTTCCAGGACGACAAGCGCCTGTTTTTCCAGGCCTATGTAGCCATTCTCTTCGGCAAGCGTAAGTAAACCGGTATTGAACATCCTGCCGGGATGAATGTTATATGCTCAGGCGGACCGCAGATTCCACCTTCATTTTGTATTTTTGCCCAATGACCGAGCTTCCCCTTGCATCGCATACCGACCCGGTTACCACGAGAGTGAAAAAGCCCGACTGGCTCAGGGTAAAACTGCCTATCGGCGAAAGCTACAGGCATGTTCGCGGCCTGGTGGATACGCACAAGCTGCATACCATCTGTGAGAGCGGTAATTGTCCCAATATGGGCGAATGCTGGGGTGCCGGCACGGCCACGTTCATGATCCTGGGTAATGTCTGTACCCGCAGCTGCGGATTTTGCGCGGTGGCCACAGGCCGCCCCGAACCTGTAGACTGGGACGAGCCGCAGCGCGTGGCAGAGGCCATTTACCTGATGAAGGTGAAGCATGCCGTCATCACGTCGGTAGACCGGGATGAGCTGAAGGACGGGGGCGCGGCCATCTGGTACAATACCATCAAGGCTGTGAAGGCCCTGAACCCGGATACCACGCTGGAAACACTGGTGCCCGATTTCAAAGGCAAAAAAGAAGATATTCAACAGGTGATCGAGGCGGCACCCGAAGTGATCTCTCACAACATCGAAACCGTGGAGCGCCTGACCCGCCAGGTACGCATCCAGGCCAAATACTGGCGCAGCATGGAGGTGATCCGTACCATGAAAGAGGGTGGCCGCCGCACCAAGAGCGGCATCATGCTGGGGCTGGGAGAGACCAGGGAAGAAGTGATCCAGACCCTGGCCGACCTGCGCGACAACGGTTGTGACGTGGTCACCATCGGCCAGTACCTGCAGCCTACGCAGCGCCACCTGCCGGTGCAGCGGTTTGTACATCCTGATGAGTTTGCCGAATACCGCGAGATCGGCTATTCCCTTGGGCTGGATTACGTGGAAAGCGGCCCGCTGGTCCGCTCTTCTTACCATAGCGAGCGGCATGTGTTTGCCGGGCTGGGGCGGAAGGAGTGGGAAACGGCAAAAAAAGAAGCTGTCCTCCAGTGAACTTTCTTTGGTAAATTGCTCCTCTCTTCAACATCAAACGCCGAAGTGCTCTAATGAAATTTATCCGGGTTGGCTTGTCGTTGCTGGCGGTGACATGGTGTGCCATTTCGCTCCATGCACAAACCTATATTACCAATGGCTCCGCTACCCGGGACAATTGCAACTGCTACACCCTCACCAAAGCCGTGAATACGCAAAGCGGGAGCGTATGGAATGCCAATAAGATCAACCTCACCCAGCCATTTGACTTCTGGTTCAACGTGTACCTTGGGTGCAAGGATGCCGAGGGCGCGGATGGCATCGTTTTTATCCTGCAGACCGTTGCCAGCAGCGTAGGGTCCACCGGTGCGGGAATGGGGTTTGGCGGCGTGGTCCCTTCCATTGGCATTACGCTCGATACCTGGCAAAATACCGACATCAATGACCCTATCTATGACCACATCAGCATACAGGCCAACGGAAATATCAATCACAATGCCGACCTGGCAGGACCAGTAGCAGCTTCTGCCACCAGCGACAATATCGAGGATTGCCAGTGGCATATACTGCGGATATCCTGGGACCCGGCCACCAAACGCCTGCGCTCTTACTTCGACGGTACGCTGCGGGTGGAAACCACGGTGGACCTGGTGGCCACTATCTTCAACAATGATCCCGGTGTGTACTGGGGGTTTAGCGCCGGTACCGGCGGGTCGAATAACCTGCAGCAGTTCTGTACAGCGCTCAACCCGGGGTTTACCATCAGCCCGGCAAGCGGCACTACCTGCATCGGCAACAGCACCATCTCTTTCACCAATACATCGGTGTCTTTTGCCCCGATCGCCAGCTACCGCTGGGATTTTGGCGATGGGCAAACGAGTACCGCAGCCAATCCGCCACCACATACTTATACCGATCCGGGCATTTATACCGTGAAGCTGGCCATCACAGGTTTTGACGGCTGCGAAAGCGGTCCGTACGAAAAAACCATTACGGTAGGCGATTACCCGGTCGCAGCCTTCGATATCTATGATACCTGCCGCGGCCAGGTACCGCGGCTGGCCGATCATTCGCAGGTGACGGTAGGAGCCATTTCGCAATGGAACTGGCTGCTGGACGGAAGTCCTGTATCCACGGTGCAGCACCCGCAGCTGCAGGACCTGCCCGGCGGCCCGCATACCCTGCAGCTGGAAGTAACGAGCAATCACGGTTGCACCTCCGCGCCGGTGCAAAAATCATTTTTGATCAATGCCGTGCCTTCGATAGCCGCTACGATAGACCCTACCTGTGCCGGCGAACCGTTTGGCTTTGCCGGGCAGCAGCTGGATAATGCTACGATGATCATCAGCTGGAACTGGGATTTCGGCGACGGGCAATCCGGCTCCGGTCAGCATACCACGCATGTGTACCCCAAAGGGGGCCAGTATAACGCGTTTCTCAGTGTGGCAGCAGACAACGGATGTGTCACCGCACCGGTACCGCTGGCCGTGAACATCGACAGCGTGGTGGCGCATGCAGGCAACGACACGGTGGTGATAGAGAACACGCCTTTTCAACTGCATGGCACAGGCGGCGGCACCTATAGCTGGTCGCCACCCACCGGCCTGGACGATCCCTCAGCCGCCAACCCGGTAGCGGTGCTGCAAAATGATACCCGCTACACGCTGACCGTTACCAGCCCCAATGGCTGCTCGGACCAGGACGAGATCAGCATTACGGTATTCAAAGGTTCCAACATCTACGTGCCCACCGGGTTTACGCCCAACAACGATGGCACCAACGATCGCCTGCTTCCCCGCTATATCGGCATCAAAAGCCTGGAGCACTTTATCGTATACAACCGCTGGGGGCAGATCATTTTCTCCTCCCGCAACATGGGGGAGTCCTGGAGCGGGCTGTTCAGGGGCGTGCCGCAGCCCACGGGAGTGTATGTGTGGCGCATCAGGGCGGTAGACTACGTGGGCAAAGTGTATGATATACAGGGCACATCCACGCTCATCCGGTAGAAGCCACCTGCAATTCACCGCTGCAACAGGCAGTTTATACGCCGAAAACCGCAGTTCGTACGAATGTGTGTTTGGCCCGCTGCCTGTTTTCCCTTACCTTTGCGCCATCAATTTGAATTTGAGCATTGTATAGTACTTACAAACAGGCGTCAGAACTCCGCACTTTCTTCTAACGATTCTTTAGTGTGTTTCTCCCGATCGGCTCAAAGTTTTTTGTAATTAACTAAAAAGGAAATAGAAATGAAGAATGATGTAATGTCATCCGTAGTACGGGTGGATGCAGAAGTATTAAAGACCCTGCTGACAGAAGTAAAAGAAACTGTAGCGACCGATTATAAGCTGCCTGAACCGGCAGGAAAATCATTTGGCGCAGCTGACCTGTGGAACATCCGCAGGAATGCAAAAACCGCCGGCAGCCTGCTTGGCAGGTAATGAAACTGGTGTATATGGGGTAAGCCGTATTGTCCTGAAGGGACTGCGGCTTTTTTTTATGCAAAAAACCCGTCCGGCGCAGGCCAAACGGGTTTTCGCTTATCGTAAAAAAAATGCTGTTACATGATGTCCATCGCCTTTACAAAGGCCGTGGTCTGGAACGGGAGGATCAGCGTCAGCCACTCCCAATGCGTATAAATAGCCAGAAGCAGGCCGGCGGTAGAGGCAAAAAACAACAGCCACCAGAGGGCTTTATTCTTTTTGGTTTGTTCCATGATTGTCCGGAATTTAATTGGTTGTTGGGTAGCCCGGTTGCGGGCGCACAAAAATAAGCACACACCGGTAAACGAAAAAAAGTTTTAGCCCGGTTGTTGCCTTTTCTTCCTCCGGCAGGCCACGGGTGCAGCCATCAGCAACGCCAGGAGGGCGATAACCCATTTCAGGATAACGATGCCGTGGTATACCGCAAAGTCTGTACTGTCAATAGCGGGACTTGCCAGCCAGCCCAACAGGTAGTAATTCTCAAGGCCATCGGCCACCCAGGCCGGCAATTGCAGCAGGGCCAGCAGGTACAATAACCTTTTCAGCAAAGGACTGCCGGCCTTGCCTGCAGCGATCATGCAGAGCGCTGCCAGCCCGGGATACACACCTGCCATGAACGCAAAATCGAACCCAAGATGGAAGCGCAGTACCAGCAATCCTTCCGGGGTCAGCGAGTGCAGCACCCCTGTGACTTTTTCCCGGCTATAGAAGAGTTCCAGCCCCAGGATCGTAAATTTCCCATTGTCGGTAAGAAAGCCGGCTTCAAGCCATTTCATGCACACGGCAGTGCCGGCAGCAAGGCCGGAGCAAAACAGGAACAGCTTTTTCCAGGGCATGGTAGTCATTGGTATACAGCCAGGTTTTTTTGGCCACGGTTTGAAATAAATATACGAACCTTGCATGTTTTATTTACTTTCGCAGGCACTGTGTATCTGAGACACGACTATGGAATCAATGACAGACTCAACGGTTTTAACGCTTCACTTTTTTGTTCGTTACCATACCAGGCATGGGGAAAGTTTGTGGCTGAGCGCCAACACGGAAGAACTGGGTGTGAATGAGCCTGAAAAGGCCATGCAAATGGAATACCTGAACGATCAGTTCTGGCATGCTTCCGTGGCTATAAGCAGGAAAGCGCTGCACAAAAACAATTTCCGCTACAGGTATTACCTGCGCAACCTGGATAGCGAACTGATCGGCGAGTGGGGCGATCGCGTGGTGCCTGAACCGCACAAAGAAATAAATGCCATCCAGCTCATCGATACCTGGAACCATGCCGGGGCATACGGGAATGCCTTTTTTTCCGCTCCGTTTGACAAAGTGCTGCTGAAAAGCAACCACCCGCAGCACAAGCATAAAAAGAACAAGCATGCCACCCACCTGTTCCGGGTGAAAGCACCGCTGCTGGGAAAGCACGAAGTGGTATGCCTGCTGGGCGCCAGCGATAGCCTGCGCCGCTGGGACACGGCCAGCCCGCTTCTTTTATCAAAGGATAACGATTGGTGGGCAACCGAGCTGGACATGACCGGTGAGGATGCACCTATTCCCTATAAATACGGCGTGTTCAATACCCGCGAAAACACCATCGTGCGTTATGAAACGGGCGACAACCGTGTACTATACAAATCTCCTGCGCCGTATCAGCTGGTCATACAGCACGACGGGTTCATTCACCTGCCCGATACTACCTGGAAGGGTGCAGGCATTGCCATACCGGTATTCAGCCTGCGCAGCAAAAAGAGTTTTGGCGTAGGCGAATTTGCCGATATCAAGCTGCTGGTGGACTGGGCCAAAGAGACCGGGCTGAAGCTGATACAGCTGCTGCCGGTAAACGATACCATTGCCACCAATACCTGGATGGATTCTTACCCGTACGCTGCCATTTCGGCCTTTGCCCTGCACCCGCTCTACATCAACCTGGCGGCAGTGGCCGGAAAAAAATATGCAGACCGCATCAGCTCGCTGAAAAAGAAACAGAAGCAGCTGAACGAACTGCCTGATGTGGAATACGAGGAAGTGATACGCTTCAAGCTGGCTGTGCTGAAAGAGCTGTACGATATCATGGGCAAAGAATGCATGGGCACGGATGCCTACCGGCAATTCTTTGACGGCAACAAACACTGGCTGCAACCCTATGCCGCCTTCTGCTACCTGCGCGATAAGAACGGCACATCCCACTTCGAAGAGTGGAAGACGCATAGCGTTTACAACAAAGAAGAGGTGGACCGGCTGCTGGCCTCCCGGTCGGCGGCGCAAAAAGAGATCGGTTTCTGGTTCTTTGTACAATACCACCTGCACGAGCAGCTGAAAAGCGCAGCGGACTATGCGCATAAAAAAGGTATCGTGCTGAAGGGGGATATCCCGATCGGCATCTACCGCCATGGCTGCGACGCTTGGGTAAGCCCCGAGCTGTACAATATGCAGGAGCAGGCCGGTGCCCCGCCCGATGATTTTGCCCTGATCGGGCAGAACTGGGGTTTTCCTACATACAACTGGAAACGGATGCAGGAAGATGGCTTCGGATGGTGGAAGCAGCGCTTCGAGCAAATGAGCAATTACTTCGATGCCTTCCGCATCGACCACATACTCGGGTTCTTCCGTATCTGGAGCATTCCCTCGCATGCGGTGCAGGGTATCATGGGGCATTTCGTCCCGTGCATCCCGGTGCATTACGTAGAGTTTGGCGAAAATGCCATCTGGTTCGATGAACACCGTTATTGCAAGCCGTTTATCAACGACGACGTGCTGTACCAGGTGTTTGACGGCATGGCCGACCGCGTAAAAGCGGATTTCCTGCAGCCCAACCAGCACGGCGGGTACGACCTGAAGCCTGAATTCGATACGCAGAAAAAGGTGGAGCACTATTTCAGCGCACAGGGCAACCCGGAGGAGAATGAAAAGCTGAAGCTGGGCCTGTACGACCTGATTTCCAACGTGATATTTTTCAAGCAGGAAGGATCCAAGGGGCAGGAGTTCCATTTCCGCATTGCGATGGAGACGACGTTGTCCTTCAAATACCTGATCCCGCATATCCAGGAAAAGCTGAAGGCGCTTTACATCAATTATTTCTACCGCCGCCAGGACGATTTCTGGCGCCGGGAGGCCATGCATAAGCTGCCGAAGCTGAAGGAAGCTACCAATATGCTGATCTGCGGCGAAGACCTGGGCATGGTGCCGCACTGCGTACCGGAAGTGATGAAGGACCTGGGCATCCTGAGCCTGGAGATACAGCGCATGCCCAAGGACCTGGGCAAAGAGTTTTTTCTTCCCAACGATGCGCCGTACCTGTCAGTGATCACACCGTCTACCCACGACATGAGCACCGTACGCGGCTGGTGGGAAGAGAACCGGGAACGTACGCAGCGTTTTTACAACCACATACTGGGCCAATGGGGCGATGCACCTTATTTCTGCGAGTCGTGGATCAACCGCGCCATTGTATTGCAACACCTTTATTCTCCGGCTATGTGGAGCATCTTCCAGCTGCAGGATATACTGGGCATGAGCGAATCGCTGCGCCGTGAAAACCCGCAGGAGGAGCGGATCAATAATCCTGCTAATCCCAAAAACTACTGGCGCTACCGCATGCACCTGACGCTGGAAGAGCTGGCCGGACAGGAAGAGTTCAATACAGAGCTGAAAGGCTATGTGGAAAACAGCGGCAGGGGATAGCCTTAGTCGATCGTCAGGTTCTTCTTCACGCAGCCGCCGGCTTCCGGCGTGAAGTTGAAATTCCAGTTGTACTTCTTTTGACTGTTGGATGCAGACCCGCTGAATTTTCTTCGTTCGTCTGAGGGAAACAGCACGGTCAGGGTGCCGTATTCGGAGCAAGCCGGCTTGTAACTCTTGTTATTGAACC
>JBEVLT010000001.1:0-15718 GCA_040509055.1 Chitinophagaceae bacterium | reverse complement strand
ACCAGGTGCCATCGGGGTTGTACATGCGGAAGGTCGGCACGGTCACGCTGCCGCCATCCAGCAGGGGCGGCGCCCCGCTGATACCGATCAGGCCGCCCCAGGTACGTGCACCTACCAGCGGGCCCAGGTTTTTGCGGCGGAAATAATCCGGGAAGGCATCGCCGCCCGAACCGCTCCAGCCGTTGATCAGCATCACCTTGGGGCCAAAATGCGCATACGGTGGCCAGGGCCAGTTTTCACCGTCGCGGATGGCCCAGAAGGCCAGCGGGTCGCGGTTCAGCATTTCGATAAAGCGGTCGGGTATCTGCCCGCCGTTGTTGAAACGCTCGTCGATGACCAGCGCTTTTTTATCCCATTGTGCGTTGAACTGGCGGATCAGCTCCGTCTGCCCGTCCACGCCGGTGCTGGGTACATAGATATAACCGACATCTCCGTTGCTGGCCTCTTCCACGCGCTTGCGGTTGGCCTCTATCCAGGCCAGGTGGCGCAGCCGGTATTCATCGCCCATGGCCTGCACCACGGCTGTTTTGGCTCCCGTGAAGGAACCGGTGGTATTGTAGGTGAGCTCAATGGTTTTACCGGCCAGCCCTACGAAGGCTTCGTAAGGATCGGTAGCAGTGGTCAGCGGCACACCGTTTACCGCCAGGATATAATCGCCTTCGTTGATGTTCACCCCGCCGGCATCCAGCGCCGATTTCGCTTCCACATCCCAGGCCGCGCCGCGGATGATCTTTTTGATCCTGTAATAATTGCCGTCTGCCTGCCAGTCCACGCCCAGGTAACCCACCGGTTTATAGCGCGGTGTTTCCATATCGCCGCCACCGTGGTAGGTATGCGAGGCATTCAATTCCCCGATCATTTCGCCGATCACGAAGTCGGCTTCTTCCCGCGTCAGCGAACCTTCGATCATTTTCATATAGCGGTCGCGCACAGCGGTCCAGTTCAGCCCGTGCATATTCTTGTCATAGAAATAATCGCGCTCAAAACGCCAGGCATCGGTAAAGATCTGTTTCCACTCCTGCATCGGGTCTACCAGCGACTGCATTTCGCCGGTGCGCAACGGTTTGTCAAACTTCTGCCCCTCGTTCGGGGTGATCACGGCAAAGCTGCCCGATTTGCCCACGATCAGTTTATTCGCATTGGCCGACAGCAGGTAAAAATCGACACCGTCCAGGATGGTCTTCTCTTCGCGCTTTTCAATATCATAGAATTTCAGAGAGCCCTGCCCGCCAGCAGCCCCTGTATTGGGAAATTTCATGTACAGGATCTTGCCTTTCACCGATCCCGGCCGGCCGTAATTGCCGGCTGCGATGCCCAGCAGGTCCATACGCTGTTCAAAGCCGTCGAAGTCGATTTCCACGGCTTTGGGATCGACCGGTTTTTTGGCCACAGCAGCAGCAGAATCCGCTTTCTTCTTTGCGGCATCGGGAGCTTTGGCGGCCTCCTCTGCTTTCAGCGCCACGGTATCGTTTTTCGGGGCCAGCAGCGAGGGCGTGCTTTTCTTCAGCGGAATGGCGCCGATCCGGTCCACATTGGCATAAATAAACGAGTTGTCGATAGCGCTGTAGGAAGGCGAGAAAGCCTGCCCGGTAAGCAGGTACAGGTATTTACCTTCCGTATCGAACACAGGGCTGTAAGCGGTGTAAAAACCACTGGTCACCTGTGTGCTTTTTTTATTGGTATAGTCGTAGATAAACACTGCGTTGTGCTGGTTTTCCAGGTCGCGGTCATAAGCCAGCCAGCGGCTGTCCGGCGACCAGCTGACCGAAAAGCCCTCCAGGCTGCCGTGCGTATAGCGCAGCGCCCGATCCACCTCGGTAGTCTGCCCGGTGGTAATGTCTACGATGCGGATGCGCATAGCCTTGTCGATAAAGGCCAGCTTCCTGCTGTCCGGCGACCAGTAAGCCTGGTAGCGAAAGCCGGCGCCATAGTTTGTCAGCTTACGCGGCGCTGTTTCCTGGTCGGTTTCAGCCAGCCACAGTTCGTACTCGCCGGACTGATCGCTCCAGTACGCAATGTATTTGCCATCGGGCGACCAGGTGGGATACCGCTCGGCAGAGCCGGAAGTGCGGGTCAGGTTTTTGACAAACCCGTTCTCTGCGGGCACGGAAAACACATCGCCCCTGGCCTCTACCAGTGCACGGTTGCCGTCCGGGCTCAGCGTTATGTTCTGGATCACCTTATCGGCCGCTTCCACTTTGGGTTTCAGCATGGCCTTGTCGGTCACCACGTTCACATTGATGGCCTTGTAGCGGCCGCCTGAAAGCGAGTAGAGATAGAGCTTGCCGCCGGCTTCAAACACGATATCGTCAGGCCCTATCGAGGGATAATGAATATCGTCGTTCTTAAAGTTGGTCAGCTGTGTATAGGTCTTGGTGGCCAGGTCATATTTCCACAGGTTCATCCGCAGTTCGGACCCGCGGTCGGAAAGGAAATAGATGGCGTTGCCATGCCACATCGGGAACTCGTTGCCGGCATCGGCATCCGTACCGATCTGCACGGATTGTTTCGTATCAAAATTGAAGATCTGGATATCGGCCTTGGTGCCGCCCCGGTAGCGCTTCCAGTTGCGCCCCACCTGTGTGCGGAACACGACGGCGATCTGTTTGCCGTCCGGTGAATAGGAGCCGAACTCGGCATAGGCCAGCGGCAGTTTTTCTGCCGGCCCGCCATTGGCAGATACAGTATAAAACTGGCTGTACCGTGCTTTCTCGCTGGCACGGCCCGAAGCAAACAATACTTTTTTACCATCGTTGGTCCAGTCTACCACGCGGTCGGAATAGCCGTGGCTGGTGACCCGCACGGGTACGCCGCCGCTGGCGGCAATGACATAGGCATCGGTATTGCCATCATAGTTACCGCTGAAGGCAATGCTTTTGCCGTCGGGTGAAAATTTGGGATAGCTCTCCACGCCGGCGGGCGAGCTGAGCTTTACGGCGGTGCCACCCTCTTTGGGCATTACCCACAGGTCGTTGGCATAGGTAAAGACGATTTGGGTTTGCGATACATCGGGAAAGCGGAACAGCCCGGCATCCACCTGCGCAGGCAGGTAAGTGCAGGCCATACAGGACGCAATAAGCGCAGCGATTTGTTTCTTCATAGCCGAAGTTTTGAGCGTGAGGAATGAGTACAAGAGACTAAGCTAAGCAAAATACGGACAGTACAGGTAGCGGCATGAATGAAACGGCATCGCACTGCGATGAATTGTTCTGCCGGAGCAGTAAAGTGAACCTTGGCCGTATAGCTGTCAGGACGAAGCGTTATCCGCAGCCATGACCTCCTGCAGGCTTTGATGAATGCGGGCAGATGCGGCTTCGCAGAAATCGAGGCCGGAATAATCGGGATTGAAGCCGGCGATATACGGAACGGCCATCATGTAGATGCGCGGGTTGTAAACGCCATAGCGGTCCAGTACCTGGAACCGGTCGTTGATGGCAATGCCCGGCACCTGCAGGTAGTAAGGGCCCATGTTATCCTGCTTCACCTTGTTACCGTCCGCCTTTGCTGCTGCGGCAGCATCTGCAGAGCGAAAGCGAAGCCAGGCCGGGCTGATGCTGCCATCGGAGCGGAGACGCTCAAAAGGCACTTCATGAAATTCAAAAGCACGCTGCCCGGTACAATCCACATACAATTTGTAAGGAACCGACTGCCGGCGGCCTTCCTCATCGGTATACCGGTACAGGGCCCCGCCTTCGGGCTGGGGTAGCGCCTCGCTGTCTGTGTCCACTGGCACCAGGCTCAGCACACCGGCTTCGTACAGGGCCAGCAGCTCCTGGCAGGAGCTCTGCGGCACAAAGGCGATGACGATGGAGATCAGCGGCATCAACACCTTTTTCAGCCGCAGCATGTCTTCTGCACAAAAATGCTTGGCCGGGTAGTTCATGGCAAAGCTCAGCACTGCCAGCATCTCTTTCCAGTGCACGGACTCCCGGCGCCGGATGGACTGCTCCGCTTCGGCATATTCGGCGCGGAACAACAGGAACGCATCGATCCGCTCCCGCAGGCTCATCATGTGGTCCACGAATGCTTCCATGCTCATGTGCCGGATGGCTTCGTAAAAGTCCGGATCCTGCCGGCGGAGCGGCTCTTTGAAGCACTGCTCATACACATAGTCCAGGGGCACAAATCCATCATTGGCGGCCATACAGGCCTTTATTTCTTCTTCGCTCAGCGCCGCCTCTTTGGACAGGTGCGAATCTTCCAGGTGAAACCGGATGGCCGGCAGCAACCCGTCCAGCGAGTGCATCACCAGCCTGAAACCGTTGCTTTCGGCATCCGTCCGGTACACCAGCTTATTATCCTGTTGTACAAAATGCCCGTTGTGCCGCGCCAGGGTGCGGATGCCGTCGATAGCGGTAAGCGAAGCGCCTTTGATGGCTACGGGATACGGTGTTCGCATGGCCAGCTTGGCTGGTGGATACGGCGAGTCGAACCAGCCGGGTACGGTTCCTTCGTGGTGATGCGGCCATTGATGCCCGGTGCAGATGATGATATGATCGAACCGGTACGAGCCGCTACCGGTGATGACCGTAACCTTATTTTCCGCCGGATCATCCACGATATCGCTGACTGCCGTATCGAATACCCATTGCGTGGCAATACCGGCTTTTTTCGCCTGTTGTTCCAGCAAATCAAACTGCGCAGCCAGGTACTCACCCAAAAGCAGGCGGGGCACTACCTTGTAATCGCTGAAGTTTTCCGGCCTGATGCCAAACCGCTTCAGCAGGTCCGGCGGAGCCGTTTGCACCCACTCCCGCAGGGAGGTAACGAGATCAGGTATTTCATTGCCTGATACATTGGTGATATGCTCATGGCAGGCGCCTTCGCTGCTGTACGGCATGCCGGCGCCCGGTTGAGCCTTTCGTTCGATGATGGTAATGGCTACATCACTATGGCCTGACTCCACCAATCGTTTATACACAAAAAGACCCGATGGGCCCCCGCCAAGAATACCGATCTGTTTACCTGCCTTATTGCCGTTCATACGCCTCCCTGTATTGATAAAAGTCGTTGATTAAGAGATACACAGAAAAATCAATCGCCGTGCCAATCGGAGGACGGAGGTACGGGCCGAAGGCAGGAAGCAGGAGGGCGCACCGTAACCGATACCATCATTCTTCATCCTTCTCTCCATGTTCAGGGTTATACTCCACTTCTATCGTGGCATGCAGGATGTCCAGCTCCTTCAGCTTTGTTTTGATCCGTTCTTTCAGGGCTTCCGCTGTTTTCAGGTCCAGGTTGCGCTTCACCGTCACGTGCATCGTCAGCACATGGTGTTCGCCGTCCAGGGTCCATATGCGGAAATCGTGCAACCCCTTTACTTCTTTTTCTTCCTGCAACAGGCTTCTCACGTTTTCTTCGGATACGCCGGCTGGTGCCGCCTGCAGGATGATCGTGATCACCGGCCTGATATTGCGGTATACGTTGAACAGTACAAAGCAGGCGATCAATAGCGACAGGATGGGGTCGAGCACCGGCACATCAGCCACCAGCATCACCAATGCACCCACCAGCACCGCTATCCAGCCCAGCACATCTTCGAGAAAGTGCAGCGATACCACCCGCTCGTTGAGGCTGCCGCCCTTGCGCAGCCGCAGCATGGCCACACCGTTGACCACGATGCCCAGCACCGCCAGCAGCAGCATACCGGCCGGGTCGGCCTGTTCGGGGTTCGCCAGCCGCCCGATCGCCTCCCGGATGATGAACACACTACCGGTAAGCAATACCAGCGCATTGATCAGGGCGCCTGCCAGCGAGAACCGCTGATAGCCGTAGGTAAAGGATCCCGATCGTTTCTGCCTGCTTTTCCGCTGGAAATACCAGGCCGTGCCCAGCGAAAGGCTGTCGCCGAAATCGTGGAGGGCATCAGACAGGATGGCCACGCTGTTGGTAAGCAGTCCACCAACGAGCTCCACCGCGGCAAACCCGATGTTGAGAAAAAAAGCCGTAGCGATATTGCCGGTGGTATGTCCATGATGATGGCCATGGTGTCCTCCTGCCTCATGATGATGCTCCTTATTCATATCAATCTTTTTACTTTTTGTTTATACCGGGCATAAGCCTGCCCGTGACGGCCAAGCAGGAAATCTTCTTCCAGCCGCATGGACACCTGCAATACAATATACACGGTACACAGCAAGGCCAGGCTGGCCGCGTTGGGGATAATGAGAAATAATCCTGCCAGGCCGGTGAGCAGGAAAAGAAAGATGGGGTTCCTGGACAGGGAAAACAAACCCGTGGTAACGAGCTGCGTTTCGTTTTCATAATCGATCCCGATCCGCCACGATTGCTTCATCTGCCGCTGTGCCAATACGATGCCCGCAAGCGACAGATGCGCCAGCACCAGCCCGGCCACCTGCCAGCCCGTCCCGCCGGGATAAGCAAACGGTACCAGGTAAGCATACCAGCCCGGTAAAAATGAATAGACGCCGGCTATGACCAATAGCAACGCCACCAGCACTTTCATGACACCGCCTATATAATCATGCAGTGCATTATGCCGGGTAGCGAACCGAAAGGGATTGATCCCGGTTTGCCGGTATACGCTCACGCTGGGTGCAATAAATGCCAGCAGTATAAATACGGATACGAACAAAGGAAGATAGACAGGTAAGAAGCGGTGCATACTCTTTTTTTTGCCACCCAAAATTACCGGTGAGCGGCGTGCAACTCAATTGCATTGTTGCCCGGCACAGGCACCGCAGATCCCTTTGCCGGTAAGGTTCAGCTCCTTCAGTTCGAAGCCCTGCGGGGCCGACACGTCCGGTACGCGGTGCTTCGGCAGGCAATAGGTTTGCCGGCAATTGTAGCAATAGAAATGCAGGTGCAGATCGTAATGATTCCCATCGCGGCAGGCTTCGGCGCACAGGGCATATTTGGCGGCCTCGCTTCCATCGTGGATGGCATGTACCAACCCTTTTTCTTCAAAGGTTTTCAGCGTACGGTACAGCGTGGTACGGTCGGCGTTGTGGAAGCCTTGCTCCAGCTGCAGCAGGCTGATGGCCGTGCTTTGCTGCTGCAGCCATTCCAGCACCAGGATGCGCATGGCAGTAGGCGCTATGCCTTTGGCTTGCAGCAGGCTTTCTGTGGCTTCGTTCATATCCGGACTTTGGCCGCAAAAATCAGCTTATTTTCCGGTTTGCAGCAACGCTCAGGGCACGCGGTACGGAATAATATCCGGGGCGGGCGCTACCAGGGTGCGATAGGGATGATCGATAAACTGCTGCACCATGTCAAACATTTCTTTGCCCCCCACACCATGCGACCGGTTTTTGAATAAAAAACATTGCGCGTTGGGCAGGTAGTGGCTGATCTCTGCCATGTACAGCGGGCGGCAGGCGGGATCCATGGCCCCGTCAGCAATCAACGCCGGCGCCGCTGAATAGAACGCCTGTTTGGTGACCGGGCTTACCGGCGGGGCCTTCCAGCAATCGCACATCGCCTTGTACACGTCGTTGATGCGGTAACCCATCATGTAAGGATACAACGCATAGAGCTGCCGGATAACCGCTTCGCTGTGGTAAGCCGACTGGTCGGCACAATACACCGAAATGCGCATGCCGTCCGGCGCCGGGTAGACGTTGAAGATGCGGTCCAGGTAACGCCGGATATAGGGAGCATGATTGCCCCGGATGATCTCGTTGATGATAAAGGGTACATCTTTCAGCGTAGCCGCATTCAGCATATTACTGACCACGGCATCCAGCAGCTCGTTCTTGGTGTACTGCACCTGCAGGGTATCCGTGCTTCCTTTTTCCACGTAAGGGAAATAAAATACCGTGTTGGCGATAGCAGTAAAGTAGCGGCGAAACCTGCCGTTCAGGTCGCCATACAGCGCCTGACCGGCCGAATCGGTAGCGCAGCGGGCCGCCAGCACATCCAGCGCCTCGTTGAAGTTCACCGGTTCATCTTCATCGATGGGGGTAAACATGGGCAGCGGCGAGTCCAGCACGAGCGAACGGATTTTTGCCGGGTTTTTTTGCAGCACGGCCATCATCAGTCCGCCGCTGTACGAACCGCCCATCAGGTTCACCGAATCGATCTGCAGCGCCGTAAGCAGGTCGTGGATATCTGATACCGTTTCGTCGGAATTGTAGCCGGCCAGGTCGATGCCCTTTCGTTCCAGCGTCTGCCGGTAGCGCTTCACGCCCACGATGGTCATGCTGTCCTTTGACAGGTTGTGGCGGTATGCTTCGCGCCAGGCCATATCCAGCTCGGTACTGCGCAGGTAGGGAATGGCAAAGCGGGTACCGCGTTGCTCGAAGGCGATGCAATCCCGGTCCTGTATCAGGCTGCTGCGCGTAATGCCGCTGGCCCAGCGCAGCGAGCTGTTGCCGGGACCCCCGCTGGTGGAGAGTACCGGGTCTTTTTTCTTACCGGGGTTCTTGCTTTTTACGATAATGAATGGTAGCCGGATCAGCCGGGAAGAGGCTTTCTTCCTGTTTTCCGGCACCACAAGGTAGCCGCATTGCCGCTGAAAGCTGCTGTCAAACGGCGGATTGTATACCGAATCGGCCTTCAGCGCCGGCGGCACGGCTGCGATATAGCTGCTGTCTACCCGGAACCGGCAATCACAGGGCTGGATAAACGGACGGAAGGTCTTTGGCTTTTGAGCAGGCGCCTGTAAACAGGCGATGAGCAGGAAAAGGAACAAGGTATTTTTCATGGCTATTACGTTGCTGAATAATTCGCAGCTAAAATAAGGCAAACGCATTAACATACGAAAAAAATCGTACGAATAAAAGTATAAAGTTTTTTTCCTGGGTACGAAGGCTTATTTATCAGCCAGCCTGATCCATACCGGTGCATGGTCGCTGGTCTTCTCCCAGCCGCGCACATGGCGGTCTACCCCGGCCGCCTGCAGGCGCTTGCCTGGTTTGGGACTGAGGAGGAAATGATCGATCCGCAGACCGGCATCGCGGCCGAATGCATTACGGAAATAATCCCAGAACGTATAGATCTTTTCATCCGGGTGCAGGTGGCGGATGGCATCCGTCCAGCCCTGCGCTACCAGCTTTTTGAAAGCAGCGCGGGTTTCGGGGCGGAACAGCGCATCGTCTACCCAGCGCTCGGGTTTGTATACGTCCAGTTCGGTGGGCATCACGTTGAAGTCGCCGACCAGCAGCACCGGTTTGCCGGAGGCATACAGCTCTGCCGCATGTGCGGTCAGCCGTTTGAACCAGCTGAGTTTGTAATCGAATTTCGGGCCTGGTGCGGGATTGCCATTGGGCAGGTACAGGCAACCGATGATCAGCTTATCCACCTCGGCTTCGATGTAGCGGCTGTGGCTGTCTTCCGGGTCGCCGGGCAATACCCGGGTTCGCTCTTTAATTTTCCCGCTGCGCGACAGAATGGCCACCCCGTTCCAGCTTTTTTGCCCGTGCCAGATAGCCTGGTAGCCCGCATCTTCTATGGCCGCGAGCGGAAACTTTTCCTGCGGCGCTTTTAGTTCCTGCAGGCATACGATATCGGGTTTGGCTTCGGCCAGCCAGCGCAGCAGCACGGGCAGCCGCCCGTTCACACCGTTTACATTATACGTAGCTATTTTCATGAAAAGATGGTCGGTTGTTCCGGATAGAGAAGGTATAAAAATCAAGCCATAAAAAACCGCCCGGCCTGTAAGCCGGGCGGTATGACGATTGTGTTCCTGTTGCTGTGGCAATGCTCTTTACTTCGCCAGCACTTCATCCAGGTTGCCGTGCGCCGCAGTGAAGCCTTCCCCGAAGCCCATCTCCACGATCTTTTCGAGGTCGCCGGGGTTGTCGAAGCTGACGATCACGGTCACGGTGGTGCCTTCACCTTCTCCACTGAAGTTGCAGTTCCAGTGCATCACCGGGATCTGGTTGGTCAGGTTGCCGTCTTCATCGCAAAAGGAAGTATCGGCGGCATAGCTGTCCGGGGTGATGATGGAGATAAAATCGACGCGGCACCAGGATTTGGAGCCATCCGGACCTACCATGGCGTAGAGCCACATGCCGCCTTCGCGGAATTCCAGGGTCTTTGTTTCCGCTTTGTAGGGACGAGGCGCCCACCACTGGTCCAGCCATTCTTTTTCGGTCCAGGCGCGCCAGACTTTGTCCACCGCCGCATCGAAGGCACGGGTGACGGTGAGGCTTCTGTTGTCAATGTCTTTGGTAATCGTTGTTTTGTTGCCGGTGCTCATGATTATTTTGTTTTAAGATGTTGCAATACGGTGTCCTGCTGGTCAAATCTTTCCCGGATGCCCTTTTTTATTTTTCGGGTTGATAATGAACCTCACAGCCGAACGTGCCCCATCGGCAACCGTTCAGTTGCAAATATAACAGCAATCATTCGGTTGCGCAAATTTATTCTATTGTCGTTTCAGCCCCCATTTTTGTCGCAACAGCCAACGGCAACCATCGTTTGCCGTGCATAGCTTTGAGAAAATATTTACCATGTCCGCCAGGCCACGTTTTGATACACCCGATCAGTACATTAAAAGTTTTCCCGCCGACGTACAAAAGATACTGCGCCAGGTGCAGGCTACCCTTCGCAAGGCCGTACCCGGCGCCGAAGAAGTGATCAGCTACCAGATACCTGCTTTTAAACGCAACGGCTGGATCTTTTACTATTCGGCTTACCAAAACCATTTTTCGCTTTCCTGCCCGCCCCCGTTTACCGTCTTCGATGTATTCAAAAAAGAGCTGTCTGCTTACAAGCTATCCAAGAGCACCATCCAGTTTCCGTATGATCAGCCTGTGCCGGTGAAGCTGATCAGCGACATGGCGAAGTACCGTGCCGGTCAAACCGCCACTGCGGTAAAGAAAAAGACCAGCTAACCGATCGCTCACAGCCATTTCTTACGTTTGAACCACCGGTAAATGACAAAGGTGATGGCTCCCATCAGCAGCAGGACTACCGGGTAGCCCCAGGGCTGGCGCAGCTCGGGCATAAAGTCGAAGTTCATGCCGTAAATGCCGGCGATAAACGTGAGCGGCATAAAGAACACCGAAAACAGGGTAAGCACCCGCACCACCTCGTTGGTGCGCTGTGCGGCAAACGACATGGAGATGGTGAGCAGGTTGTTCACCTCTTCGAGTATCTGCCCGTACAGGGTCTGCATTTTCAGGTGCTGGTCGCGGGTGTCCTGCAGCAGCGCTTCTTCGCCGTCTGCCACGCGGATATGGTTGATCGGCTCCAGCATCAGCATGAGCACCTTGAGCGAAAGCGAAGCCTGCCGCTTCAGGTAAAACAAGGATTCCGTCACGTCATGGCCCGACTTCTTCAGCATCACCTTGCTCTCGTGAAAATCCAGCTGCTCCGACAGCCGGTTGGCCGGATCGTCAAAGGTCTCCAGCGCCTGCCAGATGATCCTGACCATCAGGGTGGTTTCCGACGAGCTTTTCTTTTCTTCCTGCCGGGCGATCAGGTCCAGGAAGGGAGCGGTGTTCTTATGAATGGTGATGAGCATACGGTCCGTATAGAAGATGGCGATCTTATTGGTGAGCTCCTGTATGCTGTCCGGGTGCCGGTCGGTAGTATGCGTGTAGAAGCGCAGGATGAGAAAATGCACCTGAGTATCTTCGTCAAACTCGTACTTGGGCAGGTGCTCGGGCATCAGGCAGTCCTTCACGGTATGCTGATTCAGGTGGTAGGTAGCGCTCAGCTGCTCCATTTCGCCGGCCGAGGGGTCGGTTACATCGATCCATTTTATACCGCCGGCCAGGTTTTTTTCCTTGATCGCCATGTGTTGGTTTTTGTCAAATCAGGAATGACAAAAAGGAGGCCACAAGCGTATGCCGGCAAACTATACCCGGTTGCCTCGATCTTCTCCTGAACCATCAAAAGCATTGGCTCAAACAAGGATGTACTATGCTAAAAAACCAGGCGCGGCCAGCCGGGCCGCTGCCTGGTCGGGTGTTTCGCTGGTTCACTGACCTGTAATAATTGCCAGGCCCCCACCCGGCAGTGCAGGCTCAGTAATTCAGGCGAAACGACCGGTGGTCATGTCATTCGCCGGCGGGTCGAACCGGAAGGTCCGGTACGGTGGTGTGGAAGGATGGTGGCGGTGATTTTTTATGCCGATGCCACATACGAACAGGTAATACCGGGTACGGAGCATCATGAGTTTTTTATTTGTCCAAAACTACTTCCGCGTGGCAAGCACGGCAATCCCCCGGTTTGGGTGATTTTGAGCGAGCCTATACCGCCTTGTTGATGGTACGCAGGCGGCCGATCACCGCATTGTTGTCCCGGTGTATAAAGAACAGATCGCCGGCCTCCCGGTTTCGTATGGCCTGTACGGGTTTCAACAACCCGTTCTCGATATCATAAGGCTCGTACCCGATCTCTTCAAGAAAACCCTCTACCCGGGTTTGCTGATCGCCCCAGGTTTCCACCTGCAGCACCGGTTTGTACTTCAGCAGCAGCTCAACGATCTCGGGCAGCACCACGGCTTCATAGCCTTCGATATCGCACTTGATAAAATCGAGCCGGGGCAGGGACGCGAAAAGCTCGCTGCCCCGTTTCATTTTTGCAGAAAAGACAAATTCAGGTTGGCCACCCGGCGCCAGCCCGTTGGTGATATGCGGCGAGCCGGTCCGCAAATAGCCAAAGAAGCCGGGGGTGGCCAGGGTGGCCTCTTTCTCCTCCGCGCCCAGTGCATAGTTGTACAAAGTAATGTTCTGCCGATGCCGCAGGCCCCACTTGATCGTATCGGCAAAACAAGCCACCGGCTCCACGGCATATACATGACCTGTGATGCCGGCCCACCTGGCAAACAGCTTTGTATAATAACCCAGGTTGGCGCCGATATCCAGGATATAATCGCCCTTCCTGATGATCAGCTTATTGAAATAATGGCATTTGTACGACCTGTTTCGCCTGAGGCCCCCGACGGAATAAAGCACATGGAAACCGGTATGCAATAGTTTCAGATAGGTTTTCATACCCAAGCTCTTGAACAGGATCTGCCTTAACATACAATACGAATGGATGATGCAAGCCTGAGGGGAGCTTTGCGGTACGGAGATAATCAGCAGGCCTGCACCACCCGGCTGATGGATACAGGGCCATTCTTAACGGGACAAAACTATCCCGGGCAGCAACGGCGGACAATCCCCTTGTTTGGGGGATTTTGAAGACATCGCTTGAAAACAAGTGTTGCCGTGATTATTTTTAACGGTTATCCGGCAGCTGGTCATTCCCTGACTGCGGGTTGCAGCACAGGCGTCGTCTTATACAATTATTTACCGGTCTATCTTTGAACAGGTCAGTCGGGGCTGGCCAACACTGAACGGTGCTAATCCCTCCCGGGTAGTGAGGGCGGTATATACCTGTTCAGCGGAGGCGCCGATGATCAGCCGCTGATGAAGGACCGGCATGGCAACTGATTTAATTCAGCAAAGCTATTGTTTGAAAAAGACGAGGGGATAATATTCGCGTTGCAAAAAAGGTATGGGCAGCACGTATCAAAGCGCCTTCAGGGTACCTACTATAGCTTCCATCAGCCCATGATCGGTCTCCCGGCCCTGTGCCGCCGTATCGATCACCCGGTATTCCTGCTCCTCGTCCCGCTCGAAAATGAGCGTGCGCCCGTCGATACTGATGTGGAACTGGTAAATAAACCCGAGCCGGACAAACTTCGCATCCAGCTCCAGTGTTTCGCCCTTGTACGGTACGGGCAGCATAAAGCCATCTTCCATAAGTATCAAAAATAGGCGAACGCCGGGAAAAACAGGATCGTAATTCATTTGACCCCGAACCGTTAGGCCGGGATATACTTCCCCCTTGACGCACCAACATCAATTTCCCGGATACCAGCCAAACGGCATTTTGATTGGCAGGTACCAGATCCGCGGCACATGGAGAAGGACTCTTTAACGAAATGCGGGATCCCATCGCCCGGAAGGTACAGGAGCTGCTGGCAAGCGTGGAATGAAAAGAATAACACTTGCCAGTCCCTGTTTCCTGTGTTTTATACCGTATATTGAATCTGCCAGCCCCTTGCCTGTATCTGCAATTTCCCGATGGGATGGGGGCAACCGCTGCTTAACGGTTGATGAGCTGCTCATCAAATAAACTATAGGTAACAGTAAAACCTGGATATGGAGATCACAAGAACGGGCGCAACGCCTTCCCGCAAAGGGCCTGCAGACTGGTTTACCGGCGCCGTACGGATCGACCCCCTGTTCGACCCGAACGAGGCAAGACGTGCCGCTGCCGCCACCGTCACTTTTGAGCCCGGCGCCCGGACAGCCTGGCATACCCATCCCCGCGGGCAAACGCTGATCATCACCGCCGGCTGCGGCTGGGTGCAGAAAGAAAACGGCCCGGTGGAAGAAGTGCATCCCGGCGACGTGGTATGGTTCGCGCCGGACGAAAAGCACTGGCATGGCGCCACCGCCACCAATGGCATGACGCATATTGCCATCCAGGAAAACCTGGAGGGGAAGGTGGTGGAATGGATGGAGCAGGTGAGCGGGGAGGAGTATAGGAACCATGAATAGTTAGCAGTACCTATACCAGTTGCAAATCATTCAGGAAGCGCTTCAGCGAAAATATTTCTGCATAACCTGCATTTACTTGTACGATCAGATACGGCCGTGCTCCGGTAATGAGACAGATATCATCCATCTTACATACTAGTTTAGTACCTGGAATGGCTATATGAAAACTGGTTTGCATTCGCACCATCCCGTCGGCATGGTGCGTGCTCTCACGCAATCATAACTACACATCTGATACCTGTCAAAAGATAATACCCGGCATAAAAACAATTTTTTTTGTACAAACATCACCTATGCTACTCCCTTCTCTCCTCGCCGAATTTGAACACGAAGCAGAAAATACGCGCAGGCTGCTGCAGGCCGTGCCGCAAAAAGACCTGCATTATAAGCCGTCGCCCATATCCTGGACCATGGGCGAGCTGGCCCAGCACATCGCCACTATTTACTACTGGTATACCGGCACCTTTACAAAAGACGTATACGATATAGCAGCCGACAGGCTGGAGCGTGGCGACCCCCACGATATACAGGCTACCCTCGCGCTGTTTGAGCGCAACGTGGAGCAGGCAAGGGCGGCGCTGAAAAATGCTACCGAAGAAAGCCTGCAGCAGCCCTGGACCATGAAAGCAGGAGAGCGTACCGTATTAGGGCCGATGCCCAGGGGGATTGTGGCCCGCGGGTTTTTATTCAACCACATTTACCATCACCGCGGCGAGCTGGTCATCCACCTGCGCGCTACCGGCAACAAAGTACCGGGCTTATACGGGCCTACCTACGAGGACGGCCTGGCGGCAAAAGGACAAACCGGGTCGTAAAAACGCAGCAGCGGCTCCTAAAAATACGAAAGCGTGTGTTTACGCATGCTTCACCGGTCTGCCGGCCCTGGAACGATTTCGCCGTTAAACGTGTGGGTGCAACAATGTGCCGGCAAATTCTTTCATTCTTTTGGTGTTGCGGTCGTGGCGAAAATGCGATTCCATCGGTCCGCCATGGCCGCGGTAATTCAGGGCCTTTTATTCTGGCGGCGATAGAATGGAGGTTTGGCGATTTCATGACAGACAAAGATATCGAATGGGTCTGTGATAAGGCCTGGTTCAGAAACGGGGCGAAACTCGAAAAATGCAACGAGTCCTTCCCTGAAAGCCGATGTTAACTAACTCGAAGTTAGTTTAAGCTAAAAGCGCACTTGTAAACTATTTTATAAGGGACAAAACGTTCTCCGCATTGTAGAACCGTGTTCGTGCGGAAAT